>JBILEA010000144.1:0-6915 GCA_044352355.1 Pontiellaceae bacterium
CAGTCTTGCCGACAACACGACTCCGTTCTATTCGTTTGATACGTTGGTTCTGGGATCGACCGCCGGGATCAATGACGGCAGTTACTATACTCTGGATAATATCATGGTGACCTCAATTCCCGAGCCGGCGACGATCGGGATGTTGGGGCTGGGTGCGGTGATCACCGTGCTGTTCCGCCGCAAGTTCCTGGCATAAGAACCGACGAATAAGATCCCGAAGGGCCGGCGAAGAAGACAGGGCGACGCCCGACTCTATAACTGCGGCGGCTACAACATTCCCGCAGTCGATCACTGTCGCTACGACCCGTTGCCGAGCGATCTGGCCGAAATTCCATGATGCGTTCGATGGGATATTGTTTTCAACCTTGTTTTCAACCGAACACGTTTTTTTGAGAGATCGATTGAAAACATTACAAAAGAGGAAAAACGAAAATGCACTGGATTGACTGGAGTATTGTGGGTGTTCTGGCGGGGTTGCTGTTATGGATGACGTTTTCGGCTCAAAAGTATTCCCGCAGTGTGGCCGATTTTCTCGCAGCGAACCGGCTTGCCGGACGCTATTTACTCACGGTGGCGGTCGGCATCGGAGGGGTTATTGCCTTCGCTGCGACCTGGGAAATGTTATACAACGCCGGCTTTCCAGCCCAGTGGTGGCAAATGATGACCATGCCGCTTGCCACGTTTCTGGCACTGACGGGATTTGTCACCTACCGTTACCGCCAGACGCGCTCCATGACACTGGCTCAGTTTTTTGAACGGCGCTACAGTCGGCGGTTCCGTTTCGCGGCGGGGATTTTCGGCTGGTTATCCGGAATCATTAATTACGGTATTTTCCCGGCGGTCAGCGCCCGGGTCATGATCTATTTCTTCGGTCTGCCAGACGTCTGGCATCTGGGGGCGCTTGCGGTACCCATGTTTCCCACCGTCATGGTGATTTATTTATCGTTCGCCTTGTTCATCGCATTGTCTGGCGGCCAGATTACGATCATGCTCGCCGATTTCGTTACAGGTCTTTTTTCGATGATCATTTTTTTGATCGTGGGAATTTATTTGCTCCATCATCTATCATGGGGTGACCTGATTGCCGGGCTTCAAATGGCTCCCGAGAGCCAATCGATGATCAATCCGTTCAAAACCGGAAAGACCGCCGACTTCAATATTTTTTATTTCCTGATCGGTATGTTTACGATGATATACGTCCGTGGATCGTGGCAGGGCAGTAGCGGCTATTCCAGTGCGGGGAAAACACCCCATGAATCCAAAATGGCGGGAATCCTGGGCGGCTGGCGATTGCAGGCGCAGACGTTGTGTATGTTGCTTATCCCGCTGGTGGCTTATGCCATACTTCATCTGCCCAAGTTTTCAGATGTTGCTCAGCCGATTCTGGCGCAGATCCAAGCGATTCAGGATCCGACGATCCGCTCGCAAATGACCGTTCCGCTGTTTCTGTTTAATACCCTGCCGGTCGGATTGATGGGGCTGTTCGGGGCCGCGCTGCTCGCCACGGCAGTCGGTTGTGACGACACCTATATGCATTCATGGGGCTCTATTTTCATTCAGGATGTCGTGATGCCGCTGCGTAAAAAACCGCTATCGGCAAAATCCCATCTGCTCTGGCTTCGGCTGTCGATTATCGGCGTGGCGCTTTTCGGGTTTACCTTCAGTCTTCTTTTCCCGCTCAAAGATTTTATCTTCATGTTTTTCGCGGTAACCGGCGCGGTTTATCTCGCCGGTGCCGGTGCGGTGGTTATTGGTGGACTCTACTGGAAGCGTGGTACAACGGCTGCCGCCTGGACGGCCATGCTGGTCGGATCGGGGCTGGCTCTTGGAGGAATTACCTTGCAGCAACTTTGGCCGAATCAACTGGCTCCGCTGTTGATTGACCGTTTTCCAGAGAACGTCTGGCTGGCCGCGCATGCGGCGAAATTCCCGGTGAACGGAACCTATATGAGCTTCATCGCTATGATCTCGGCCTCACTGAGCTATGTGCTGGTTTCGCTGCTGGGGCCGCGCACCGACTTCGATATGGACTGGCTGTTGCATCGCGGGAAATATGCGGTTGTACAGGATGTGGTGGTGGGAAATGCCAGCATTCCGCGCCGACGCAATCTGGGCGAAATTTTAGGGCTGAGCCATGAATTCACCCGTTCGGATAAAGCGCTCTTCTGGGCCTCTTTCTACTGGAGCATCGGCTGGTGGCTCCTTTTCGTGGTCGTTACGACGACGAATATTTTCTGGAAAATGCCGGACGGGGCGTGGTGCGGAATCTGGGCATTCAAGGTATGGCTGAGTGTCATTCTTGGAATCAGCATGACGGCCTGGATTGTATGCGGCGGAGTGCGGGATGCCCGGCGGCTGTTCCGGGATCTGCGGGCGGTTAAACTGGATGAACATGACGACGGGACGGTGGAGAAACACCCTATTGACAGGGCTGCTGCACAAAAAGATTTGAACAAATGAAAAATGATACATGGTTTAAAAACGCACGCTACGGCTTGTTTATTCACTACGGACTTTACAGTCTGCTGGAACGCGGAGAATGGGTCTGGAACCGCGAGGGAATTCCGTACTGCGAATACACCGCGCTGGCGGATCGGTTCACCGCAGAAAAGTTTGATACCAATGCTCTGTGCGACTTCGCTGTGCGCTCTGGCATGCGCTACGTCGTGCTGACCACTATGCACCACGAAGGCTTCCGGCTCTATGATACCGCGCTGAGTGATTTCAGCACCGTCAAAACTGCTGCGAAACGCGACCTTGTCGCCGAGCTGATTGCCGCAGCCCGCAAGCGCGGTCTGCGCGTCGGGCTCTACCACAGCCTCAATAACTGGTACGACAAGCCCGACAGTGTTGATGCGCTCGAAGACAAAGTCGCGTACGAAAAATTCATCGAGAATACCTTTGCGCGTATCAAGGAGCTGGTCACCAAATATAATCCGATAGACATGCTCTGGTACGATGGCTGGTGGCCTTTCAATGCCGACGGCTGGCAAGCCGAGCGGATGAACGCCATGGTGCGTGAAATCCAGCCGCACATTCTGTTCAACGGACGCAACGGACTGCCGGGTGACTTCGCCACGCCCGAAGGCCACATGGGCGCGCCGAAACCGTGGCGGCCGTGGGAAGCCTGCATGACGCTTAACAACAGCTGGGGTTTTCATGCCGGGGATCACGATTGGAAAACTCCGCAGCAGGTGGTCGATCTGCTGGCTGCCGCCGCACAGGGGCAGGGCAACCTGTTGCTCAATGTCGGCCCCAAAGGCGACGGATCGGTTCCCGAAGAAACGTTCCAATGTTTGGAAACCGTCGGAGCCTGGTTGCGTCGCTGCGGAGCTGAGGCGATTTATGACACCGAGCTTTTCACCTTCGACCTGCGTGAACGCGCTGACCACCGGGCTGAATTCACGTTGCACGGATCGTTCACCGCGAAAGAAAATAATCTCTACTGGTTGGTGCGCCGCTGGCCCGGAACATCCGTCTCCTTTGGCGGACTGGAAGCGAAAGTCAAATCAGTGAGTCTGCTGGGCGGGCTCAATCGCCCGGTGGAGTTCAAGCAGGAAGGGGGACGGGTGACTTTGAGCAGCCTTCCTGCGACATCGCCTGATCCGATTTGCCCGGTGCTGCGCATTGAATGCGACCGTCCGCCCATGCTATATCAAACTGGCGGCCTGCGCATTCCGAAGGTTCCTCACCCCCACTACGATCCGTGCCCGTCCGATATTCAACATTAGGAATCATGTGATAGGGCCTGAAAAGGGCTAAACATATAAGCAGGAAGTTATGAGAACGAATACAATCATTCTGCTGTGCAGTTTTCTAACAGTCGCTCACGCATCGTCACCGGCTCCGCATAAAACCGCTGCACCGTATATCTGCCGGCCTGCCGGTGCTGCCATTGCTGTGGACGGGCTGTTGGATGAACCGGCGTGGCAGCATGCTGAAACGCTGGCTGTCCGCTACGTATTCAAGCCCAAGGAGTACACTGTGCCGCCTCCCGATACCACGGTGCGGCTGTTGTGGGATCGCGATTATCTGTACGTCGGATTCACTTGTGTAGATGATGATATCTGGTCGTTCAGTAGCCAGGCCGATGACAGTCTGTGGTTTGGGGATGTCGTCGAACTATTCATCAAGCCCAGTCGCGTGACGAAGAACTATTACGAGTTTAATATAGCTCCCAATGGAACGCTGTATGATGCCAGCTACCCCAGTCGAGGGGCCGGGAGTTTCAGCCGCTTCAAAACATGGTCTTCCGGGGCGCGCGTAGCCACAGCCGTCAACGGGTCGGACGGGAACTTTGAAGATTACGATCAGGGCTACACCGTTGAGGTCGCTATCCCTTGGCCGGCCTTTCTTGAAGGTGCGCCGGGTGCCGGCGGGTTCTGGACGTTTGGTGCTTTCCGTTACGATTACTCGAAGTCTTTCGATGACCCCGTTCTTCTGATGTCCATTCCCGGTCCGTTAAGCAGATTCCATGACTATGAGGAATATCAGGACATCGAATTTTCAAACCGCTAACAAAAGGAAAAGATATGACGAAGCAAATGGTTGCAGGTGCAGTACTCGCCGGGGTTTCTTTGCATGACGGCATGGCGGCAGCCAGACAGCCGAACATCGTTTTTATTATGACCGACCAGCACAACGCTGAGTATTTGAACTGTCTTGGCCGCACCGAATTGAAAACGCCGAATTTTGATTCTCTGGCCGCGCAGTCGGCGGTGTTTCACTCGGCATACACGCCATCACCAATTTGCGGCCCGGCCCGCGCCTCCATATTTACCGGAGAGTATCCGCTGCAGAACGGAATTCACATCAACTGGATCCCGCTGAAAGACGAATCGGTGCTGGTCACCGAACGGCTCGCGAAAGCAGGGTACTATAATGCCACGATCGGGAAGCTACATCTGAGCCCCATCAAAGACGATCACGGGTTCAACTACCGGCGGATGTGCGATTCGCCGCATGATGTGTACGATAAGGAAGAAGTGGTGGTGAATGATTATCTGCCGTGGGCAGCCAAGGGCATGGGCATCACGCCGGAGCGTCTGGCTGAGCTGGCCGGCGAAAGCGAGCGTACCGGATCCAAGGAACCGGAATTCTGGCTCGGCAAGGAATGGGCCGACGATGCGCACCAGATAACCACCTGGACCGGCGATGAAGCGGTATCCTTTATCCGTGGATACAAGAGCAAGCAGCCTTTTTTTGCACACATTTCGTTTTTCGGACCGCATCATCCCTATGCCTCCTGTGCGCCGTGGGATTCCATGTACGATCCGGCGAAAGTGTCGCTGCCGGCGACCTTGCACATGGATAAGGATGGCAAGCGGATGGGCAGCCGCTTCGACTGGCCGGACGAAGTCTGGCGCGAAGTCATCGCTAAGTATTCAGGAAACATCAGCGCTATTGACGTCCAGATCGGGCGTATCCTGACTGCCCTCAAAGAGCAGGGGCTGTGGGACAACACACTGATTGTATTCACTTCGGATCACGGGGATCACATGGGCGATTTCGCACAACTGGGCAAAGGCACCATGCTGGAGAGCAGTGTGCGGGTGCCGTTCTTCGTCAAACCGCCCGGCGAAGCCATCGCCAGACGGGACTGTTCAGAAGTGGTTAATTTGATCGATTTGTATCCGACCTTTTTGGATTACGCCGGAGTGTCTCCCGCTGAAAATAAAGACAGTTCACGATCCATTCGCCGGATTATGGCGGGCGATACGACCTGGCAGAACAAAACCCATGTCTCATTCTGCAAGCCGGACGGACGCAACGGGCAGGTGATGCTCATCAAAGACAACTTCAAAGGAGTCGGCTTTCTGAAGGACGGAAAAATGACGGTAGAACTTTATGACCGGACCGACAAGGTTCCGGATCAGCACAATCTGGCTGGCGACCCGGCCTATGCACAACTCGTCAGTGAAATGCAGACCGGACTCGAAGCGTGGATTGCCGCTCAGCTCGCTGGGGCATCTCTGCATTGAAGATTTTGCGATGGTGGTGAAGCGAGCCTTCTGTCCGGCAAAAATCCAGAGTGGTAATCCTGAGGAATTAATTAGAAATCTGAGATGATGAAAATTGAAACATTGAGTGAATTTAAAGCCGGAGAAATCTGGGTGCGCTATCTGATCCAGCAGCCGGAACAGCGCGTTGGGCTGATACTGCTTCCCGAATCGATGACCGGTGAGGTCGCGGAGCGGCGGACGATTCTGACTGAGGGCCCGGAGATTGCCGGGTTGCCGCCGGTGTTTCAGAACCTTCCGGCCTACTATGTCGATTCACTGGCGCACCTGAAACTGGCGGGCTCTGCCTGTACAGATTGTCACGGGCAGGGGCGCACCATGCGCGACGCGCCCGACACAACATCGTTAAAATATGAAAGCCAGCGGTGCGAAGAGTCAGGCGGCGGCTGGAATGTGATTACGGTTTTAAAACATCCGGTCGCCGGACGGATTGAGCATATTTTGAGCTGGGACGGAACAACCCCCGCACTTGCATCCCGGACGGCATTCATCAACGAGAGCGACAAGCCGGTGAAGCTGGAAATGCTGACCAGTTTTTCACTGAGCGGGATCACGCCGTTTGCAAACGACGACGCGCCACGCCGGTTGCTGGCTCATCGTTTCCGCAGCGTCTGGAGCGCCGAGGGATTTCATGAGGCGATTCCGTTTGAGAAACTGCATCTCGAACCGTCGTGGCAGTCGAGTGCCATCCGCTCAGAACGTTTCGGCCAGATCGGAAGTTTTCCTGTAAATGGATTCCATCCGTGGGCGGCGATTGAGGATCAGGAAGCGGGCGTTTGCTGGGGTGCTTATCTGGCGTGGGGAGCCTCCTGGCAGATGGAGTTCTTCCGCCGCTGTGATACGGCCGCGCTTTCCGGTGGCCTGGCCGACCGTGAGTTCGGGCATTGGATGAAAA
>JBILEA010000145.1:0-6912 GCA_044352355.1 Pontiellaceae bacterium
ACCCGCGTTCCTATTCTGGAGTACAAAACTATTTCAAAAGCATTTTAAACCGCCTGTGCGCACATACTTTTCAACCCCGGGCAAGGCCTCTTCGGCTTCGACTGCACGCTCTGCCCTGCCCTGACCTGGCGATGAGCCAGGTCTGTTGCGGTTTATTGAACACCTGCCGAATTTGGCCATATATAATCTAAAACCAGTCCCGCCAAGAAAAACCATCCGAGCAATGCCGCAACCATTATGATACAAAAAACCGTCATTTCGTGGCGCGAAACCGGCCGGCAGGTTTCATCTGACTCAGGACAAATCCACTCTGTTTCTTTCATAATACCCGCTCCGTTTTAACTAAAGATTAGTCATAACATTTTTATTTGATAAAGAAATTTTTATTTTTCTGAACATGCCCGGTCTATTTTGTTAACCGTTCTGCTCAAATCCCGGGTAAGTACTGAAATAAGCAGCGCATCCATTGACAGTCCTGTACGACTGCACGCAACCGCCAATTTCTGATGTAGATCATCCGGAACACATACGTTAACTGTAACTCTTTGTTGGATTATCTCGTTCTTCATGTGTATAAATTTGTATTAAATTTTTATACGTGTCAAACTGATTTCTTCTTCTTGTTCAACGACCGGAGTTTCCCTAAGATACGGGCCCTATGGGAAGAGTTCCAACAGCATTCAGTTGTGATGAAGAGTTTTTAAAACTCATTGATGCCCGTGCCGATTCGCTGGGCATGAGCCGGTCGCATTACATCATTCAAGTACTCCGCCGCGACCTGTTGGAGCAGACCGGCGGGCTCAACATCGTTGCCGAAAGCGGAACGACCTACGAAAGTAAACGGCAGAAAAAGTGAAGACGGCTCTGCTTTGGCTTAATGAATCCTAATCCCCATCATCTCTGGAAGCATACGCACACGTTCGGTCAGGAGAACGAACGTCCGGGCGAAAAACGCACAGTTATCGTCACCATCCTTACCGCCGCCATGATGGTGGCGGAAGTAGCGGCGGGCATCTTGTTCGGCTCCATGGCGCTGCTGGCCGACGGCCTGCACATGGCTTCACACGCCGCCGCGCTTTTTATTGCGTGGCTGGCTTACATCTACGCACGGCGCCACGCCAAAGATCCCCGCTACAGCTTCGGCACCGGCAAAGTCAACTCGCTGGGCGGATACACCGGCGCGATTCTGCTCGCCCTCTTTGCCGCGCTGATGGCCTGGGAAAGCACGAAGCGCGTAATTCATCCGGTTGAAATCGCCTTTAATCAGGCGATTTTCGTGGCCGTGCTGGGATTGGTCGTAAACAGCATCTCTGTGTTCATTCTCGGTCTTCCGGAACACCATCACGACCACCACCATGAGAATCACGATCATCACCACCACGACCACAATCTGCGCTCCGCCTACCTTCACGTTCTGGCCGATGCGTTAACCTCTGTCCTCGCGATCATCGCGCTGCTGGTCGCCAAGTATACGGGGTTCATGCAAATTGACCCGATCATGGGAGTCGTTGGTGCCCTTGTTGTCCTGCGCTGGTCGGCCGGACTTCTCCGCACCAGCAGTTCAGTGCTTCTCGACCGGCAAGGCCCAGAAGCCCTGATCAAAAAGATCAAGGACTGCATAGAGGTCAATGGTGACAACCGCGTGGTGGATCTGCACCTCTGGGCGATTGGCCCAGGGATTTTCAGCACCGCAATCTCACTGGTCACCCAGAACCCCCAATCCGCTGAGTATTACAAACGGCTGATTCCGGACAAACTGGGTGTGGCTCATGTGACACTTGAGGTCAACAACTGTTCAGATATGACCGCCTCGACTTAAGCCTCACTAAAAAATGTGGACTGCGCAACTTGCCCACGCAGTCCGCAACCTTTTTGTTGAGAGAACATAGGTGTCGGCGTGCTATAACGCTGTAAATCAATTAAAGGAATACACATGGCCAAGCCCAATTACTCATTCGAAAAGCGTCAAAAAGAGCTCGCGAAGAAACGGAAGAAGGAAGAAAAACGTCTGCGAAAAGCCGGGACAACCGACGATCTGCCAACGAATGATGCGCCGCAGTCTCCGGCTGTTTAGAACGCTCAGAATGCTATGTTTGGCCTGTCACACACCTTATTCCGCCCTCCGGCCGAGGCGGACAGCCTGATTATTCGCGTAGCCGACAGCTGTCCGTGGAACGGTTGCACCTTTTGCGGGATGTATAAAGGGGTGCCGTATAAGTTTCATGGACTGGAAAAAGCCGAGCGGGAATTTTCCAAGGCCTGGAAACAGCGGCCGGATGCGCGACGGATTTTTCTGGCGGACGGCGACGTGATGCATCTCGACTTCCAAATGCTGGAAAAGATGCTGATTTCGCTGAATGAAAAATTCAAAAATCTGGCGCGTGTAAGCGTTTATGCCAACGGAAGCTCGATTCTCGCCAAAACGGATGAGGAGCTGCGCCGGCTGAAAGAGCTGAAATTGCACACCCTCTACATGGGGCTGGAAAGCGGCGATAATCAAACGCTCCGGGAGGTCAATAAGCGAGAATCCGCCGAAGAGATGATTGAGGCTGGATGCCGCGCACAAGCAGCAGGTTTGCGTATGTCGGTGATGATCTTAATCGGGCTGGCCGGAGGAGACCGGTCGCTAGAACACGCCCGCAATACGACGAAGGTTGTGAACCAAATGCAGCCGCGACTGCTTTCCGCGTTGCGACTCGTTACCACGCCTAACACGCCGTTGTATAAAAGCGGCTTTAAAATGATTACAGAACACGCTGCCGTGGTGGAGCTGCATGAAATGATCCAGGGGTTGGAACTGGAGCAGACGGTTTTTCGCGCGGACCATTCATCAAATATTATTCCGCTCGAAGCACGCTTCCCGAAAGACAAAACACGTCTACTCAATCAGCTTGATGTGCTGCTCGCTTCCGGCCAACTCGATACAAAATCCCCCGGACGTCTTCCGTGGAGTCTATAAAAGCACGTGATCGGGCTCTGGCACCCGAATCGCGCAGCCGGCAAATTATTCTTTAATCATCGCACCGAGCAGAAGGCCGGCCAATGTGGCTTTAACAACACTGCCAAGAGTCCAAATCACCGCCAACTCAAAAGGAATCGGCTGAACAGCATACGTGCAGAACCCCATTGCAAATCCATGTGCGACACCCCACAGAAAACCAAAGGAGAGCCCTGTACCAAGACGCTTATCCTTAATCAGCCCCGCGTAAATCGCCGTAAATGCGATGGAACTAAGCAAAACGGCTACGTGGATATAGCCGGGCTTCATCATACTCGGCGCACGCCACAGTTCGGCGGTTGCCTGATAGACAGGGCCCAGAATGCCAACATGCAGGATCAGATCAAGCAACGACCAGAGAACAAATATAGCGATAACAGCCAACAATGTTTTTTTAGTCATAAACAGGTACCCCCTTTTTGTTGAGGCGAGAATAAGAAGGTTTCCAGCCTTTGGAAACTTCTAATTCAATGTTTTGCATTTTTTATCTGCACCCGCGGCAAACTCTGTTTCCGATAATCGCTTGGCGAGAGCCCTGTTTTAGCTCTAAAAATGCGCGAAAAATAAAAAATAGACTCAAAGCCAAGCCGCGTTGAAATCTCTCCGATAGGCAGCTCAGTTTGACGCAACAATTCACAGGCTTTATTAATCCTGATTTGTTGCAGGTATTGCCCGGGCGGCAACCCCGTTGCCTTTCTAAACTGCTTACGGAATCCCGACAGGCTCAACCCGAGATGCCGGGCCAGTTGATCAAAATCGATGCGCTCATCCGACTGTTCCAGAATAATACAACAGGCACGACGAATGAGTTCAGCCCGGGCCGGATTCGGGTCTGTGCGCCGGATGAATGCGAGTAAACGGGCAACAATCTGCGATGTTTGTGCCGCAATGATATGTTCAAATTCACTCAAACCGCGCTCAATGTTTTCGATGATTTCAATGAACAAACTGAGCATTTTTTCATCGTGTCCCAAATAAACAACCGGGTGCTTTTTTGAAAATCCCGGATGGCTCATAATCCGACGGGCCTGATCGCCGTCAAACTCCACCCAATATTCGTCCCATCCGGTGGCAGGATCGGGCCGGTAGCGATGCCATTCGTTAGGGAACAAAATAAACAAATTTCCCTCGTGAATTTCGTTTGTTCCACCCAGGGATGATTCAAATATTCCTTTGCCGCGCGTAATATACACCAGTGTAAACGAGTCGAGCGTTCGTCCGTTTTCCCAGAAAAAAAAATGGTCCTCCGGGTGTTTTCCGGATGGATAGCGAGTATTTGGAGAAATGACAGTATAGCCGGCATTAACAACATAAAGCCCCCATCTGCGGGCATCCGGCGTAACCGGCAGATAACGAAACCATGATTTGTTTAAATCGACCATGTCGGGTCATAATGTGCAAAAGAGATGACATTCTGTCCATTGAAAACCAGTAGGCGGTTCTATAATTTAAGGATTATAGTTGCGGCGGCGGTATCAAAACGAAGGAGAATCAAATGGTTGCTTTAGGCGTGGTTCTGCATGCGGTGGGCGGTATGGCGGCTGGCGGCTTTTATGCCCCCTGCAAAAAAATTAAGCTGTGGGCATGGGAAAATTACTGGCTCACGCTGGGTCTTTTCGCATGGATTATTGTCCCGCTGATCATGGCCGCAGTTTTTGCGCCGCAGTTTATCGATGTATTGAAAGCCTCGCCTAAAAATGCTCTTGGTCTGGCCTTTTTATTCGGCGTGCTGTGGGGCGTTGGTGCAATTACTTTTGGATTAAGCATACGTTATCTCGGAATGTCACTGGGGTTTGCTATCTCGCTGGGATTTTGCGCTGCATTCGGAACGCTGATCCCGCCGCTGTTTAACGGATCATTCGGAACGATCATCCAAACCGCAGCTGGATGGGTAACACTGGGCGGAATCGGGCTCTGTCTGGTTGGTATAGCGATTTGCGGAAAGGCCGGCGCAGAAAAAGAAAAAGCCCTGTCGTCCGGCTCGATACCCGTCGGTGAATTCAACTTTCCGAAAGGAGTGCTGGTTGCTGTTTTTGCCGGGGTGATGAGTTCTTGCATGTCATTCGCTTTCAAGGCCGGTGCACCGGCACAACAGATGGCCGTTGAAATGGGTGTCATACCCATGCGGTCCAACATTCCATTGCTGGTGGTCATCCTCTGGGGAGGGTTTCTGACAAATGCCGTCTGGTGCGTTTTTCTAAGCCTACGGAACCGGACATTTAAAAACTTTGGTGACAGAAAAACGCCGCGACTGAAGAATCTGTTGCTGTGCGCCGTCGCTGGAACTCTTTGGTACCTTCAGTTCTTTTTCTACGGGATGGGCGAGACGCAGATGGGAAGCTACAACTTCGTCAGCTGGTCGTTACACATGGCCTTTATTATCGTAACCAGCAATATTGTCGGGTTGCTAACCGGCGAATGGAAAGACTGCCGCGGACATCATGCAATCGCTTGGTTGTATTCAGGAACAGCGGTACTGATCGTAGCGACTTGCATTATCGGTCTTGGCAGTAGTATGGCCGTACATTAATCGGAGAGGAATCACTATGAAGCGTAACGCCTTTAAAATGAAAATCAAATCCGGACTGTTCGCCAGTTTGCGTATCGCTGAACGAAGTTTTTCATATGGATTAATATAGAGCGTCGAAAGTCAAAGGTCTGAAAGTCCAAGGTCAGCTCAGCACCTTCGGGTTTGGACATTCAGACTTTCGATTGAAAATAAGGAGATCCCCATGACCCCAAGAGAAAGAGTACTGAAAGCCTTCAAACGTATGCGCGGTTTGCCGGACCGGGTTCCGGTGCAGTTTGAGTTCTGTGCGCAGCTTTACGATCACTTTTCGAAGAAGCTGGGCATCCCGATGCACTACACCAAAAATATTTTTGAAGACGTCACCTACCGCATCAGCGGCAACGAGATCCGTACCGCCATGGGGTGCGACGTGGTCGTTACCGGCGCATCTGAGTATCGTGGATTTAAGCCGGAGAAGTTCCCTGACGGAACCTGGCTGAATGAATACGGCATGCGGATGAAGCAGGGTCCGATCTATGTCGAAATTGTCGAACCGCCGCTAAAACACGCCGAAACCGCCGCCGACGTTGCCGCTTACCGCTGGCCCGATCCGGATGCACCGGGCCGCTATGACGATGCCGCCGCACTCGTCAAAAAATACAAAGACAGCCATTTCATCATCGGCGACATTGAAGTGACAATCTTCTCTCTGGCGCAGACGCTGGCCGGTATGGAAAAACTGCTGATGGATATGGCCGGCGAAGAGGAGTATGTGATTCCCCTTTTCACAGCCTGCGCAGAGTTCCAGACACAAATCGGCCTGCGATTAATCGCGCAAGGCGTGGACGCCATTTGGGTCGGCGACGACTTCGGCGGACAGGACGGACTGCTGATGTCGCCCGCCATGTTTGAAGAACAGCTTATGCCGCTCTACAAACAAATGATCGACCGGTTCAAAGCAGCCAATCCCGCCATCGTCCCGATTCTTCATTGCGACGGCGCCGTCAGCAAACTACTGCCGCAGATCCGTGAAATCGGCTTTGAAGTATTCAATCCGGTTCAGCCCGGTGTGCCCGGCCACGGAGTGACGGAAATGAAAGACGGGTTCGGTAATCTGTTTGCGTTCTGGGGTGCAATCGACCAGCAGTACCTGCTGCCGAAAGGCTCCGATGCGGAACTGGAAGCAGACATTAAGGAAAAGATTTCCATCCTCGGTGCGGGCGGCGGCTATATGATTTCTCCCGCACACATTATTCAGAATGATGTTTCGCCGGAACGGGTGGAAAAATTTATCGAACTCTGCATAAAGCATGGGAAATGTAACTAGGAGTATCACCTCATGAAATTCAAAGAAACCATGACCTCGCGGGAACGGATGATGAAGGCGCTGAGTTTTGAAACTCCG
>JBILEA010000146.1:0-6851 GCA_044352355.1 Pontiellaceae bacterium
GTAAAGATGACATCACCCGCGAGCATGTGCGCACCGCAAAAATCCTTTTTGCCCGTGCGGTCCGGGCGGAAGATTCCTGGCGCATGATCTGCAGTGGCGACTCGCGCCCGCGGCAGAACGCCTACCATAACTGGAAATACCAGAGCTGGACGGTTGATACCAAAGCCGAGATTGTGCAGGTGCTGCCGATGGACAGTCCGTCGCCGATCAACACCCAGTGTTTCCACATCTACCAGCCGACCGATCCTTACTTTTCCGATGATCCGGTCAGCCTGGCTCCGGTCACCGGTGACTACGCCGCCTTTCTGGCATTCTTTAAGGACGCGTCCGCGCAACTCGGACGGCCCATGATTGTCGGCGAATGGGGCGCCAACGGCGACGGAACTACGCAGGACGAGATCACTACCTTTACCCGCTTCCTGCAGGCGCTCATTGACACCGGCATTCAGTACTCGCTGCTATGGAGCTTCGACAACACCACTGGCAATCAGGCGGATTCGTTCTGGGTCAATCCCGGCACGCCGAAGGAATATCAGCTGCTGGATCTGGAGCAGGCCAACCGGCAGTACGGGACGTGGTAGTTAATGTGATCCAGCGCGGCCTCTCTGGGGTGGCGTTTCTTTCGCCGGACGTGACGAGGTTATGGCGTGTGCCAGTCACATTCAGTTCTGGCAGGTTTGCCGGTATCGGGATGGTGTTGTGGCGACTTTTTCTTTGAAGGCCTGACAGAAGCGGTTGGTGCTGTTGAAGCCGCAACCCGTTGAGACTTCACGAATACTCATCCGGGTGTCCTGCAGGAGCCGTTTGGCGTGTTCTATACGCTGATGCTGGATTTCAAAGTAAGGAGTGCGGCTGATGGTTTGTTTAAACCGCCTTTCCAGCATGGAGCGGGAGGCTCCGGTTGCAGCCACTAAATCTTCGATGGAGATGTTTTCCTGAAAATGACTTCGGATAAACCCAAGGGCTTGTGCGACAAGCGGATCGCTTACCTGCTCGATGGATGTGGAGCGGCGTATGACCACTTCTGTCGCCTGAAAAAGGATTGGTTTTTGCGGCGCGGGGAATCCCTGCAGTTGCCGGTGAAGAAGTTCCGCCGCTTTGCTGCCGATCTGCCGGTACGGGATGCGGATACTGGAAAGCATCGGATCACAGGATTGGCAGACGAGTTCTTCGTTGTTCACCCCGAGGAGGCCGATCTCTTCAGGAAGTCGGAGCTTAGCCTTCAGACACAACTCAAAAACTGTATAGGCTTCAAAGTCATCCGCCGCAAAAACAGCAGCAGGTTTTTTCAATTGGCCAACGGTCGCGATGAACTGACGGGATATTTCTGGATTTTCCCGGTTGTTCAGCAGGCCCAGAAAAAAGCCGGCCGTGTTAAAAATGCTTACGGAGCGACCTTCCCTGCTGAGGCGCCATTTGAAGCCGTCGCAACGGAGTTTTGCATATTCGCGGGTTATATTGCCCGCAAAACAGAAGTGCGTGTATCCGTGAGCAAGCAGATGCTCTGCGGCCATCACTCCGATCTGATAGTCGTCAATCAACAGAAGAGGCCGGGACTCGGTGTTTTTCCAATCCACATAGACGACGGCCGGGATGGTGGGAACCGGAAGAGTCAGCGGCATGTGAGGATGACACAGCAGGCCGTGCGGCTGAAACTGGCTGATCCGGTCATTCAGATCAGACTCTCGGGCGACGGCGCGGATTTCCCAATGCAGTTCATGCTCGCGGGCATAGGCAATCAGCCCTGCGAGAAGCTGCCGCTCCCAGTCGGTTTCAAAGCTCAGTGCGGCCAGAATTCGTTTTTCTTCCATGACGGAAAATATATATGAGTTGTTGTTAATCATTAAAACAAAATATTGATGAAAAATGAGGTCTGGAGGAAGCTCGCTTTGTGTTCAAGGGGAACACATCCCGAAGAGCTCCCGGGAAATTAAGAAGGAGTTGCAATAAATTAGGAGGATTCAATGAGGATGGAATGCAAAAAAGGTATTGTGCTGACCGCACTGATGTCGACGGCGCTTTTTGCGCAGGCGGATTTGCTGTTCAGTGATTCGTTCGATCGCGCGAACAGCACGGATATTAATGCAAATTCGGCGGCCAGCCAATCGGGGAGCGTCGCTCCACTGACCTACGGGGTGTTTGCCACTAATACAGTTGTTGACACGGCGATTGTTGGTAACAGGGTGCTGGTATCGGTCGATGGGGCTGGTGCGCAACGTTTCGTTCCGAATACCAACTTTGCATCAGCGGCTGTTGCTGCAGAGGGCGGGTTTGAAATCTCCTATACGGTAAAAACGGGCGTTGATTTTACAGGGACTGTTCAAGGCAATCATGCACACAATCTGTACCTCGGTCAGAAAAGCATTGTTGAGGGCAACAGCTCAGTAGCCAATTCCTTCTATTCGCTTGTTGTGACCCTTAGCGGCAATGGGCTGTTTTCAGTGCGCTCTCAGGGGGCGACTCTTTTTTCAAATGTCGCGGCGACGGGATTCAATGTGCGCGGTGACAACGATGTTCGGCTGGTCGTCGATACAGACAGCTTTGCCGCAGCAAATGAAAACTCATTTTCTCTTTATATTAATGAAGTGCTGATGGGGTCGACGAATTTTGCATGGAGAGCCGCAAACGATCTTCGTTTCGGATTTGAAGCGGTCAACTACGCCGCCGAGTTCGATAACCTGCAGATTCAGTCGATTCCCGAGCCGGCTACCTTGGGTCTTTTTATTCTGTCGGGGGTCGGGGCCATTCTTTTCCGCCGCCTCATTTAACAGGCCTGAGACCATCAGGGTGTACTGCGGGACCCTGAAGCCGGGTCCCGCAGTTTTTAATTTTGTTCAATCTTTTGGGCAGGGAATCAATCTGCTGAGTGTAAGGGGATCATGGAGAACGGGACTGATTTTTTATGGGGCGCCGCAACCTCTGCCTATCAGATCGAAGGGGCATGGGATCAAGGTGGACGCGGCTGGAGCATCTGGGATGAGTTTTGCCGGTTGCCGGGCAAGACCCGCGGAGCAACGGGTGATTTTGCCGGCGATCACTATCACCGCTGGCGCGAAGATGTCGACCTGATGAAAGAACTGGGCATTAATGCCTATCGCTTCTCTATATCCTGGCCGCGTATTTTTCCGGGTCCGTCCGGGCCGCCGAACGAAGCAGGTCTCCGCTTTTATGACGAACTCATTGACGGATTGCTCGATGCGGGGATTGAACCGTGGGTGACGCTCTATCACTGGGATCTTCCTCTGCATCTTCAGCGGCAGCATGGCGGATGGATGTCTAGTGAGACGGTGGAGCAGTTTGTCCGTTATGCGGATTGCTGTTTTGACCGCTACGGCGGCCGGGTGAAAAACTGGATTACGATCAACGAACCGTGGTGTTCAGCGGTGCTGGGTCATGGATTCGGGACACATGCCCCGGGTCGGAAGAGCGACACCGAGCCGTGGCAGGTCGGCCATCACCTCCTGCTGGCCCATGCACGAACGACAGATCTTTATCGGACGACCTATCAGCCGGTGCAGGGTGGTCAGATCGGGCTGGTCATGAACTGCGACTGGCGGGAGCCGTTTTCCGATACGCCTGCGGACCGACAGGCTGCGGAATTGGCGTTGGATTTTATGTTGGCCTGGTTTGCCGATCCGATTTATTTCGGTGATTATCCGGAGAGCCTGAAGAGCCGCTTGGGTGACAAGCTGCCTCGATTCAGCGACAGCGAAAAAGAGATGCTCAAAGGATCCTCGGACTTCTTTGGCCTGAATCATTATTCTACGTATTACACCCGAGCGGTCGAAAAGGCCGGGGGCGGGCAGGCGGGTAACGCCGGCGTGTTTGGAACCGACGAGGTGGAGCTGATCCCGTTAGGGGATGTTCCGGTCAGCGCCATGAACTGGTCGATTGTTCCGTGGGGCATGAACAAGCTGCTGCATTGGATTGACCGGCGCTATGGGCACCCGCCGATCTACATTACCGAAAACGGTGTGGCCGGCGCGGAGCCGAATGTGAAAACGGCGGTAAACGATACACAGCGATGTGATTTTTTCAGGGACTATATCGCGGGTGGCTTGAAGGCCCGCGACGAGGGAGTTGATTTGCGCGGCTATTTCGCCTGGTGTCTGCTGGATACCTTTGAATGGGCATGGGGCTTTGACGTGCAGTTCGGTCTCGTGCGTGCGGATATGCAAACCGGCGAGCGCACTCCGAAGAACAGTTTTTATGATTACCGTAATTTAATCAGCCAGTATTACGGCAAGCCTTAGGTTGAGCGGTCGGCGGGGATAAGTTGTAACAAATTAGGAGAGCTTATGAGAAAAATAGTTATGCTGATGGCGTGTTGTATCGGAATAAGTGTGTCTGCTTCTGCGCAGGATTGGATCTCAATCACGGGCCGGGTAACGCGGGTCCGACAGGGGCAGGCAACGTTTTATACTGTGATTGCTCAGGACGGTGCAGAGTATATAGCGAACAGTGCACATACACTGGTCGGCAAAAATGAGTCGGTTTTCAAAAAAGCCTATGATGACAAAACATGGCTTCATATTGAATTTCAGTCGCATGTCAACAATCCGGGCAGCATTTGGAATATCCGCCGGATTGAGCCGGCGGTTGAACCGGACAAAAAGAACCAGGTTGAAATTGTAGGATAAAATTATGATACCACCGGCTTCCAGAGAAGAGGTTATAAAGGTCGTTGAACGGCGCGGCTCCGCCCGGGTGCCGCGTGTGCGCACGCTGTGGCGGGGCGAGGGGTTGGAGGATCAGTACGGCAAAGCGGCTCTGGATGCTTTAAGTGAAAGGTATCCGGATGATGTGATCTATTTTATGTGGATGAACCCGATCGAGCCGATGGAGATGAACCTTTCCTGGGAGTGGGAGACCGGCGGTGCTCTGGATGCGTCGCCCGTGATTCAGGATTGGAGCCAACTCGATGAATTCATTGCGAAGCTTCCGGTTCCGGAACGCGATCCGAAAATAGAACTGCTGGCACAAAATGCAGAACGCCTGAAAGCCGATGGCCGCTATCTGCTGTTCGGCTGGTGGCGCTTCTTCTTCGAGCAGCCATGGGAGTTGCGCGGGATGGAAAATTTGATGTGCGACTATTATGAAGAGCCGGAACAGGTTGCGCGTCTGCACGAAGCACTGCTCCAGACCTATAACCGTTATCTGGATGCCGCCTGCAAAATCATTTCGCCCGATGGATTTTTCACGTCGGACGATCTCGGCCATCAGACCGGCCCGATGATGAACCCCGCGATTTTTGCGGAACAAATTGCGCCGTTTTACGCTCGTTTCTCAAAAAAGCTTAAAGAACAGGGGCTTCACTTCTGGCTGCACACCTGCGGGGATGTGATGGATTTGCTGCCGCATCTGATTGATGCCGGGGTGGATATCATTCATCCGATCCAGAAGCATACGATGGATGAGGTGGAAACCATGCGCCGCTTCGGCGGTCAAATCAGCTTCATGGCCGGTATCGATGTGCAGCACACTTTGCAGGAAAAAACACCCGAGGAGGTGCGACAGGAGGTCCGGTTCCTGATCGATACGTTCAACCGGCCAGAGGGCGGCATGTGCATTGCCGCCGGGAACGGGATCACTGCGGGAACTCCGCTGGAAAATATTGAGGCGTTTCTGGATGAGGCGGCGCGATACGGAAATTCTGCTGACGTTGATAAATACAGTAGGGAGGTAATCCAATGAAGGTGCTTAAAAAATACGGTCTGTTGTTGAGTGGGGCGTCCGTGGCGATTCTGAGCGGGTGTGATAAGGATTGCGGAGCGGAATTCATGGGGGAGCAGAACGGGTTCTATCGACAAGCTCAGATTCTTGCCTCGTGGCTGGATAACGGGCACGGGCTGGAGGTGATCCCGGATTATTACAATGAGCTGGGTGATTTTCCGTATCAGCGCAAAGACTCGCCGAAAGAGATTCCATTCGCCGACCGGATCACCGTCTCCCGTTTTCTCGGCGGATGGGGTCCCGGATTCGGCGGGATCAAGGATGTTGCTGAAGCAAGGATGCGCGATCTGGTCCGCCGCAACGAGGATGGTTCACTGGAGTATCACTGGGGCGGGCAGATGGACTACATTAAAAAATATCTTGATGCCGGGATTTCGGAGCTGGTGTTGTCCATTGACAATATTCCTTATGATTTGGCCGATGGAGCAAAGATCGCGGATTTTGGACAGGCCCGGCCTCACAAGGAAATCAGAGAGTGGCAGACCTTCTTTGAAACCTTTCTCAACGAGATGGAGAAGCGTTACGGCACTGCATTCATGAACACCGTTTCGTTCCGTGTCGGCACTGAGTTTAACCGGACCCATACCTACACCGGCAACCTTGAAACCTATTTAGAGTGGTATCGCGCGGCGGCGGAGTCGGTGAAGAAAAAATTTCCAGGCGCTAAAATCGGCCTGTGCGAAATCTGCGGCTGGTTTGAGCCGGGGATGGACAATATCGATTTTGTCGAGGTGCTGAATACCTTGCTGGCTGAAGGCGTACCGGTTGACTTTATTGCCAACTCCTCGCACGCCTATCCGGTTTGGCTGGATACCGGAGAGCTGATCGGTTGTGTTGACCCGCGTGAGCGGGCAGAAAAGAGTGTTTGGCTGTATAAGCACCTGTTGAAGGATCAGCCGCAGCTGATTGGCGAGATCCCTGTTTATGTTTTTCAGTTCGGCATCCTTCGCAGCGAGATTCTGGATGACGCGGGAACACACCTGATCAGCGATGAGCCGGGGCCGCGCGGCGCGGCCTGGACGCTGATTGCGCTAATGGAAACCCGTCGCCTCTGGCCATCCATCAAGGGAATCGGTCACTGGGATGTCACAGCCGCAGTGCCGGGCAAGCCCCAGATG
>JBILEA010000147.1:0-6795 GCA_044352355.1 Pontiellaceae bacterium
CCGCAGGGAAATCGATTTTCCAGACGTTGGAACATGTTGTCTCGGCGCGGACGTTGCTGGCGGTTGGTCCGGAAGGCGGATGGACTCCGTACGAGCTGGAAATGTTAACTTCACATCAGTTTCAGGCGTTTAATGCCGGGCCGCGAATTTTGCGAACGGACACCGCCTGTGTTGCATTACTTTCGGTGCTTACGTTACTCTCCGGCGCAGATGAAAAGTAAATGGAATCAGCAGCTCGCTACCGGATTCGGCGCAGGACTCAGTCCGGTCATGCCTGGTACGGTCGGCACGCTTTGGGGTGTCCCGCTGGCATGGGCCGTTATGCAGCTTCCGTCGCTGACCTTACAGATTGCGGCTTGTGTTGTGCTGACACTGCTGGCGGTGCCTGTTTGCGCGGCGGCAGAAAAACAGCTCGGGAAAGGCAAAGACCCCGGATGTATTGTGGCGGATGAATATTGCACACTGCCGATCTGCTATCTCGGACTGCCGTTCACGCCGTGGATTGTGCTGAGCGGTTTTGTGTTCCATCGGCTTTTCGACATCACCAAGCCGCCGCCGATCCGGCAGTTACAGAATTTCAAGGGCGGCATCGGGATTGTGATTGATGATTTGGCCGCCGCACTGCTTGCGCTGGCGTGCAACCACCTGCTGTTCTATCTGTTTTTCCATCATTCCATAATGTAATGGATCATCTTTTTTCCGATATCGGTGTTGTCATGGACACCGTTGAATAGCGCACTGCCGGGGCCGTACGCAAATAATGGAACCATAGAGGCGGTATGATTTTTTTGTACAAAGCCGGTTCCGTTCACGGTTTTATTTTCGACCGATCCGTCCAGCAAAGCGAATCCGCCGGTTTCGTGGTCGCTGGTAATGATTACCAGCGTCTGCCCGTCTTTTTCGGCAAAGTTGAGTCCGGCGCCGACGGCGTTGTCGAAATCAACGACTTCGCTCACCGCATTGGTCCCGTCGTTTTTATGACCGGCCCAGTCAATCTGTGAGCCTTCGACCATCAGAAAGAAGCCGTCTTTGTCCTGAGCGAGAATTTCAATGGCTTTTTGTGTCAGTTCTTGGAGAGAGACTTCGCGCTCTGCCGCATAGGGCGGATGAAGAGGATAGAGTATCGCCGCAGCTTTTTCCGGTGTTCCGATGTTTCGGAATTCCTCTGCGGTCCGTGCAACGATCATTTTTCTTTGCAGTTCCGGCAGGCTTGGGTTGTTGGTCGAGGCGAAATGGGTTAGTCCGCCACCGAAAAGCACGTCGATATCGCTGGTGGCGATCTGTTCAGCGATGTCGGAATCCATGAGCCGGCCCGGCGCATGCACAATGAATCCGGCGGGTGTGGCGTGGGTTAGTGCGCACGTAACGGCTACGCCGGTGGCTTTGCCTTTTCCTTCGGCATACTCCATCACGTTTTTCAGCGGGGTGTCGTCGGGAGCGATACCCAGTGCACCGTTACGGGTTTTTACGCCGGTGGAAAGCGCGGTGGCGGCGGCGGCGGAATCGGTCACGAGTGAATTAGCCGACCAGGTCGTTACAAAACCTGTTACCGGACAGCGTTCCATTTCGAGTTTTCCTTTGGCAACTTTTGCGGCCGTCACCTGCGAAAGCCCCATGCCGTCGCCGATGAAGAGAATAATGTTTTTCGGAATCGCGTTTTCGGCGAAGAGGGCGGATGAAATCAATAGGCAGAGGATCAGCAGTTTTTTCATAGAGCCGCGATTTTATCGCATTTTCAAAAGTTGTCTGTTAGAAAAGAGCTAAATGAATACCACCGACACCATTGCCGCGATCGCCACGCCGCCCGGACAGGGAGGCGTCGGTATTGTCCGCGTCAGCGGTTCCAAGGTTTGGAAACTGGCCGATGCCATTTTCCAATCTTCGGAGCGACCTTCGCTGGCGAAAGGCGGAACGTTTTTACACGGTAAAGTGATCGATGCCAGCGGGATTGAAATTGACGAGGCGCTTTGTTTGATTTTCCGTGCGCCGAAAAGTTACACGGGCGAAGACACGATCGAAATTCAGGGACACGGCGGACCGGTTGTCCTTAAGAAAATTCTCCGTCGCTGTCTCGAAGCCGGCGCGCGTATGGCTGAGCCGGGCGAATTCACCAAACGCGCCTTCCTTAACGGCAAGATGGATCTGGTGCAAGCCGAAGCTGTCGCTGACCTCATTCACGCACAGAGTGACCGCGCCGCCCAGGCCGCACTCGAACAACTCGAAGGCGGACTCAGTAAAAAGTTTAATGCGCTGTATGACGGACTCATGGGAACCGCCGCCGATATTGAAACCACGCTCGATTTTGTTGAAGACGAATTGCCGGGTGATGTATTTCCAACTCTTGGAAAAAAACTGGATGAGTGTTTCCAAGGTTTGGAAACGTTGCTTCGCACATGGGACGAAGGGCGGCTTTTGCGAGAAGGTGCGCGCGTGGTGGTTATGGGTCGCCCCAACGCCGGCAAGTCTACACTCTTTAATACACTGCTCGGCCATGATCGTGCGATCGTCACCGAACTGCCCGGCACCACTCGCGATGTGCTCGAGGAAACGTTTGTTCTCGACGGCGTTCCTTTGCGGATACTCGATACGGCCGGACTGCGAGAAACCGAATGCCTGATTGAGCAGGAGGGTATCCGCCGCGCCCGCGCCCATTCTGCCGCTGCCGATATCGCCCTTTATCTGATCGACAGTTCTCAGCCGGTTTCATCCGAAGATCTGGAGCATCTCGCTAAACTTAATCCGCAGCGAACTGTCGTCATTTTAAATAAAGCGGATAAAAAACATTCAGGCTCCAGGCTTCAGGCTGCAGGTTTCCAGCTCTTGGAAACTTCGCTGATTAACGGCGCTGGAATTTATGAGCTCAAAGCCGCCATTTCAAAAAAGCTTGGTGGTATTTCGAACGCGCCGGCCCATGCGGTTATTTCCGAACGACATCGTGATTTGCTCGAAACCGCACGCGTTGAGCTGGAGCAGGCCCGTGAGCAACTGGCCGATGGCGGGGAGCTGGGCGCCGCTCCGGCGGCGGAACATTTGCGGGCCGCGCTGGAAGTACTGGGGCAGGTTACGGGCCGCGTTTACCATAACGAACTGCTCGACAATATTTTCTCCCGCTTCTGCATCGGAAAATAATTATGGAAAATAAAACGATTCTAATTGCCGGCGGGGCACAGGGAATCGGGCGCAGTTGCGGGGAGCATTTTTTAAAATCCGGCTGGAATGTGACGGCGTGCGGCTGAGCAGGCTGTGCGGGGACATATGGAGAGAGGCTGGGTGAGAAAAACAGCGAATTCTAAAATTCATCGGCCTCTTTTTTGTTAATTATCGTTTTTTGTTTTTCCCTTTGAACACCAGCCAAAGCCGGAAACGAAGGCGCTGCCAGAGAGACGGGTTGATTGAGCGCGGACGGGCCGTCGGCGCTTTCATATAATCTCTGTCGTAAATTCCCACGAACTATTTTCCATTTCGTATCAGTCGTACATTTCTGACGCGACTCGTAAGGTATCGAGAATCGGGGCAGGGAAGCGACAACTTTTTATGAAGTCCGGTCTGCCGTAAAAGCCGTTCTGTTTGAAGAAATTGCTTTCGAAGTCGTCAAACAGATCGAGCGCCGTTCGGGATTCGTTGGGAAGGTGCATGGAGGTGCAGAGCAGATCATAGGCTGGAGTGAACAGATAATCGCCTTGCACGGTCTGCTGGAGAGAAAAATTTTTCAGGTGGGCATCGCCGTTGGAGAAGATGTAGTTGAAGCAAATCATCCGGAACAGCTTTTCGGATTCGGTGCGGTATGCCGGACAGTATTTTTTCATCAGCCGTCCGGCGTCTTCGTAACTTCCCTCATACTTGTAGTTTTTTCCGCTATCCGGACTGCGGCCCGAGAGTTGACAGAAATCTTCCTGGGCGATTTTTTGTGCCGTCGGCCCGGCGGTCGAACCGTTTGACCAGATAGGCGGGTTCGCCGTCGCTCAGTTCGACGCAGGCATTCGGCGGAACGGCGATACCGAACAGTTGCCCGGCAATCTGCATCGTCAGGTGTTCATTGGCCGGAACATCTGTCTGCAAGGCAGGCAGGGGGGTGGAAGGGGATCGTTAATTTATAGGACACCTTTGTAGAGCTCTGGAGTGCGGCGGCAAGCGAAGCGCGACACCGCTCTTGTAGTCGCACCGTTCCGCCGCAAAGAGCGCCGTCGCCCGTTGGTTGCCGGCGCACTCCAAATCTTCAACGGGTGACACCTTTTCGTTGCTGATCTATCTTTTCGCCCGCAAACCCTGAGGAAAGGCGATCCCTGCCCATTAACGGGTTTTTTGATTTACGGAGCTGCCGGAGAAAGCACCGGGTCAGCTCCGGGTTTGCAACGGCGGATTCGGTCAGGCCAGCTCAAAGCGGTTCGAGAAGGCGACGACTTCTTTGCGGATTTCAGCCAGCTTCTTGTCGTCAGCAATGTTTTCCGTGACGGCTTTGAAGAAGTTAGCAATCTGCACCATGTCCGCTTCTTTCATGCCGCGCGTGGTGACCGCCGGTGTGCCAAGGCGTACCCCGGAGGTGACGAACGGGCTCTTCTGGTCAAACGGAATGCCGTTTTTATTGGCAGTGATCGACGCTTTATCCAGCGCGTTGGCCACGTCTTTTCCGGTGAGGCCGTTTGAGCTGACATCGACCAGCATTAAATGGTTGTCGGTCCCGCCGGAAACAATGCGGAAGCCGTTGGCCTGCATCGCTTCGGCCAGTGCCTTGGCGTTTTTGACGACTTGCTGCTGGTAGGTTTTAAATTCAGGTGTCAGCGCTTCTCCGAAGGCGACCGCTTTGGCGGCGATGACGTGCATCAGCGGGCCGCCCTGAATGCCGGGGAATACCTGCCGGTCGATGTCTGCGGCGAATTTTTCTTTGCAGAGAATCATTCCACCGCGCGGGCCGCGCAGGGTTTTGTGCGTTGTGGTGGTTACAAAATCCGCATCCGGTACGGGACTCGGATGGCAGCCGGCAGCGACCAAACCGGCGATATGTGCCATATCGACCATAAAGTAGGCTCCAATCGAATCGGCGATTTTGCGCATCCGTTTGAAGTCAATGATACGCGAGTAGGCGCTGGCTCCGGCGACGATCATGCGCGGCTTGTGTTCTTCCGCGAGTTTCTGCAGGGCGTCATAATCAATCTGTTCGTTGTCTTTGCGGACGCCGTAGGGAACGATTTTGAAGAAGCGCCCGGAAAAATTCATCGGGTGACCGTGAGTCAGGTGTCCGCCTTCAGCGAGGCTCATCGCGAGAATCGTGTCGCCCGGCTGAAGCATGGCGTAGTAAACGGCCATGTTGGCGCTGCTACCGCAATGCGGCTGAACATTGGCATGTTCGGCTCCGAACATTTCTTTGGCGCGGTCAATGGCAAGTCGTTCGGCTTCGTCCACACATTCGCAGCCGTTATACCAGCGTTTGCCCGGATAGCCTTCTGCATACTTGTTGGTCAGGCGGGAGCCCTGTGCTTCGCGCACAGCCTGGCTGACGATGTTTTCCGAGGCGATCAGTTCGATATTGTTTTTCTGCCGGACATTTTCGTCGCGCAGGATTTTGTACATTTCCGGGTCGGCATCGTAGAGGGCAATCGCATCGCTGGTACTCTTGCCGAAGGCTTTGATTTTATTAACGCGGCGCTCATGGCGTCCGCCCATTTCCGGCTTGTTGGCCAGCCAGGCTTCAAGGATTTCTAGCGAGACGCTGTCGGGAACATTGTTTGCGCCGAGACAAAGAATATTGGAGGCGTTATGGATACGGGTCAGCTTGGCCATCTCCGGCGTACAGCAGACCGCGGCGCGCACACGCGGGAATTTATTGGCGGTGATGCTCATCCCGATACCAGTGTTGCAGATCAGAATGCCCTGGCTGGCTTCGCCCTGAGAAACCTGACGGGCGACAACGGAGGCGTAATCGGGATAATCAACCGATTCGGTAGAATTGGCGCCGATGTCTTCGACGGTGAACCCCTTTGATTTCAAAACAGTTAAAATTTTTGCCTTAAGCTCAACGCCGCCGTGATCCGCTCCGATAACGATTTTCATGTTAGTTCCTTTTTTCCATCATATAAAGAATCAGGTCGGGCAAAGCGGCGTCAATTTCGTCGCGTACGCGGCAATAAACATCCAGCGCCTCCCCGATCGGGTCATAAATATCAGTCGCGCATTGTGCGATTCCGAACGATTTTAGCAAGAAAACTTTACCCTCGCTTTCGGGATCAATATCCAGCACGGCGTCCCGATGACTGCGGGTCATGGTGACGATCAAATCCGCTGTGCGGATCATCTCCGGCGTCAGTCGGCGGCTGCGATGTGCTGAGAGATCAATTCCAAGCATCCGGAGGGCTTCTGCTGCACCGGAACTGGCGGAATCACCGTTACAGGCATGAACACCCGCCGACGAAATATCCCAGCCGCACTCCGGTCCGAGCAGTTTTTTCAATAGGCCTTCAGCCATCGGACTCCGGCAGGTGTTTCCAGTGCAGACAAAAATCAGTTTTTTCATGCAACCACCTGTTCGATTTCTTTTCTGGGAACCGCGCCTTCGCGCAGAATTTTTACACTGGATTCCAGACATTGGACAACCGTGCTGGGAACTTTACCGGAACATTCACCGGCATCAAGAAACAGTGCAACGTGATTTTCCAGGGACTGGAAAGCTTCCGGAGCGGAAACGGCGTCCGCGCCGCCGCTTTTGTTCGCGCTGGTCAGAGCAATCGGACGGCCGAAGGCACGGGCCAGCGCCAGCGGTACTTCGTGATTTGGAACGCGGAAGCCGGTCGGGCCGTCCGG
>JBILEA010000149.1:0-6794 GCA_044352355.1 Pontiellaceae bacterium
AAAGCAAGCGAGACGCTTACTCTACGTTTAAGAAAATATGACAAAAAGTTTTACAGGTCGGGCGCGGCGGAAAAAAACACACTGGAGTGTGCGGCTGTCCGACCGTTTATCTAAATCACTGATCACTGTCGGTGGAATCGGCACCATCCTCGCCGTCTCCACCGTTTTTTTCTATCTGCTCTATGTCACCGTCCCGCTGTTCCGTCCGGCACGGATTGACGGCAGCCAAACGCTGAACCGGCCCGCCGCTGACAGCGCCCGGCCTCTTTCAATTCAGTCCGATGAATACGGACTGATGAACCGTGTTTTGTATGCTGACGGACGTCTGGTCTGCACCCGCCTTGATACCGGCGCCGTGCTTTCCGAACAGCTTCTGTTTACCAACTCTGCGCTGACCGCCTTCACGCAGGATCCCGAAACCGCTGAAGTGCTTTGCGGCTTCGCCGACGGCTCCATCCAGATGGGCCGGATCAGCTTTCTTACCTCGTATGTTGACGCGAAAGATCTGCCGCCGGACTTACAGTCTCTTGCTGACAATCAAACCGGCGAATGGAACGGCACGCTGATTCAACGTATTTCCGCCCAGCAGTTCCGTTCCGTGAAACTCGCCGCTGTTTTTGATGAACCGGTTTCAGGCGAAACCTCTTCCGCCGTCCGGCTTCTGGATCAGATCAACAGTCCGTCGGGACAGATGTCTGTGATGCTGAATGACGAGGGAACGCTTTCCCTGCTGCGGTTCACCCGCCGCGAAAATATCATGACCGGCAAGGTGACGGTTCGTCGTAGTGCCGCTGTGATTCCGTACAACGCCAAAGAACACCGCGATCCGCCCGCCTGGGTTTTTCTGTCCGGTCTGGGCGACACGGTTTGTGTCGTCTGGCAGGATGGTACATTGCTCCGTTTCGACACCCGCAATTTTTCAAAACCTTCGCTGATTGAACGGGTCGATCTCGTTCGTGAATCAGGCGGCACATTGACGACAGTCCAACTGCTGCTGGGCCGTTCTACACTGCTTGCGGGTGACTCATCCGGGCGAATTCAGGCCTGGTTTCCGGCTTTCTCTCCCAATAATCCGTCGCAAACCTTTTTAACGGAGGCGCATACATTTCAAGGCCCGGCAAAGGTCACCGCGCTGGCTTCGTCGGCTCGTATCCGCATGATTGCCGCCGGCTACGAAGACGGCACAGTTGATCTTTTTCACATCACCAGCCAGAAACAGCTCGCTCATTTATCCACTGGCGGCGCTGCAATACAGATGCTGGCGCTGGCCCCTAAAGATGACGGACTGCTGGCGTTGACACCCAACCATCTGGTGCAATGGAAAATCGATCCGCGGCATCCGGAAGTGACGCCTGCCGCGCTGTTCCTGCCGATCTGGTACGAAAGCGCCGCGAAACCGGAGCATGTCTGGCAATCCTCTTCCGGCACCGACGACTTTGAACCGAAGTTCGGGTTGATGCCGCTGATTTTCGGCACGCTCAAAGCAACGCTGTTTTCCATGCTGTTCGGCGTACCGGTTGCACTGCTGGCCGCGATTTTCACCAGCGAGTTTCTTTCGCCGCGCGCAAAACTGCATATCAAGCCCGCTGTCGAAATGATGGCCGGACTGCCGAGCGTGGTGCTGGGCTTTATCGCCGCGCTGGTGCTCGCGCCGATTGTGGCCAGTATGCTCACGGTGTTTATGACGGTCTTTATCACCGTTCCGGCGGCTTTTCTGTTCGGTGCTTATATCTGGCAGCTTCTTCCGCAAGGCTGGACACTCCGGATGGCCCGTTTCCGCCTGATTTTTGTACTGTTGGCGGTTCCATGCGGACTGGGTATGGCGAGGGCCGTCAGTCCGTGGATTGAAAAAATCTGCTTCGAGGGCGATGTCATGCGCTGGCTCGACGGACAGATCGGTCAGGCGTTCGGCGGCTGGGTGCTTCTGCTCCTGCCTGCGGCCTGCCTGTTGGTCGCATGGCTGTTCAGCGTCGCGGTGGATCCGCGTCTTCGTGCGCTCTCCATGAACTGGTCGCGGATGCACTGTGCGCTGTTTGACCTGTTGAAATTTCTGACCGGTCTGGCCGCCGCGCTGATCCTGGCGATTATTGCCGCCATGCTGTTGCAGTCCATGGGATTTGATCCTCGCGGCGGGCTGTTTGGAACCTACGTTCAGCGCAACGCACTGGTCGTCGGCTTTGTTATGGGCTTTGCTATCATCCCGATCATTTACACGATTTCAGAAGATGCACTTTCCTCGGTTCCGGATCATTTGCGCTCGGCGTCGCTCGGGGCAGGGGCTACGCCGTGGCAGACGGCCGTACGCATTGTGATTCCCACAGCGATGAGCGGACTTTTCTCTGCCATTATGATTGGTCTTGGCCGTGCTGTCGGCGAAACGATGATTGTGCTGATGGCCGCCGGAAACACGCCGGTGATGGAGTGGAACATTTTTAACGGCTTCCGCACGCTCTCGGCCAATATCGCCGTTGAACTGCCGGAAGCCGTGCGCAACAGTACGCACTACCGCACGCTGTTTCTTGCCGCGCTGGTTCTCTTTGTGCTGACCTTTATTCTCAACACCGTCGCCGAACTGATTCGTATGCGCTTCCGTAAAAAGGCGGTGGAATTATGAGTTTCCAGTCATTGGAAAAGAAGGAATCGCCGCGCCGCCGCCGGGCAAAAGTTTCGCTGTTCGCGCAGGGCGAACCGATGATCTGGCTGACCGGTGGCGGACTGGCCGTCGCACTGTGCATGATTGTTGGACTACTCGCGCTGATTCTCGCTAACGGCATTGCCACGCTATGGCCGGTGCCGGTGCAACAGTTCCAAACGTTGGACGGCAAGGTTTACATGGGGGAAGTCACCCGCGCTGAAACGTTCCGCAGCAATGAGGAACAGATACGAACACTGCACCGCAGACTGGTGCGCACCGGCAATTACGAAATCTCCGGCGAGCATTTCACCTGGATCAGCGATCATGATGTCAAAGCCGAAACCCGTCCGGAACATGCGCTGGTGATTGAGCGGACTGCTTGGGGACGTTTTTACGGAGTGCCGGAAAGTTTTTCGCTGAGCGGCGAAACAGTCGCTTCAGTGCCTGAAGCTGTATGGAAAATATTTGAGGAACATCACGGGGCGGTGAGAAAACGGCACGCGAAAATCCGTGAACTTGAAACCAAAGAAGTCGGCCATGTCAACCGCAGGTTGGAGCAAGCCCGGCTGGATCTGCGCACCGTGGAACTGCGTGAGGGAATCGACAGTCCGGTATGGCAGGCCGAACATGAAAAATTTGTCGCGACCGAAAAAGCGGTTACAGCGGAGTTCACGGTGCTTCAGGAAGAAATTGCCCGGCTGCGCGCTGAAAACAGCCGCTACGTGCTGAATCTGAAAACCGCACAGGGAAAAGACGTGGCGTTGCCGCTGGAAACGATCGTTCGTGCCTATCCGGCCAACCGGCTTTCAATCTTTGGAAAGGCGCGGATTTACTTTAGCCGCTGGGGCGAATTTCTTTTTGATGAGCCGCGTGAAGCCAACAGCGAGGGCGGCGTGTTTCCTGCGATCTTCGGCACGGTGATTATGACGCTGCTGATGTCACTGGCCGTGGTTCCGTTTGGCGTGATGGCCGCGCTTTATTTGCGTGAGTATGCCAAACCGGGGCTGATCGTCAGCGCGGTGCGGATTTCCATCAATAATCTGGCCGGTGTGCCGAGTATTGTGTTCGGCGTGTTCGGTCTCGGCTTCTTCTGCTATCTGATCGGGGCTTCCATTGACGAACTGTTTTTTGCTTCTTCACTGCCCAATCCAACCTTTGGAAAAGGCGGCGTTCTGTGGGCCTCGCTGACGCTGGCACTGCTGACGCTTCCGGTGGTGATTGTCGCCACGGAGGAGGCGCTGGCCGCCGTGCCGAACTCCATGCGCGAAGGGTCGTATGCCTGCGGCGGAAGCAAGTGGCAGACGATCAAACGGATTGTGCTGCCGCGCGCTTTGCCCGGCATTATGACCGGCATGATTCTGGCCATGGCACGCGGTGCGGGTGAAGTGGCTCCGCTGATGCTCGTCGGCGCGGTGAAGCTGGCGCCGGAACTTCCGCTGGATGGAATAGCGCCGTTTATTCATGCGGAGCGCAGTTTCATGCACCTTGGTTTTCATATTTATGACCTCGGCTTCCAGAGTCAGAACAGCGAAGCCGCCAAGCCGATGGTGTTCACGACAACACTGCTGCTGATCGTGCTGATTTTCCTGTTAAACCTGTTGGCGGTGCGTTTGCGCACCCGTCTGCGCCGTAAGTTTGTTTCTTCCGCATTTTAAGGAGATATCCTATGGGATCGATGAATGTACTGTTTCCGTCAGGAAAAAAATCAAACCGTCTGGCGGAAATTGCCGCTGGAAAAACGTTTCCGACTGAGATGCATGAGGAGCTTCGGCATGCGGAACCGCTGCTGGATGTTTCCGGCTTCAATCTGTCGTACGGGGCTAAGCAGGCGCTGTTTGATATCAATATGGTGATTCCAAAAGGGAAGGTTACCGCGCTGGTTGGGCCGTCTGGTTGCGGTAAATCCACGCTGCTACGTTCCATCAACCGGATTAATGACCTGCTCAGTACGGTGCGGATCAACGGCGAAATGACGCTGAACGGCGAGCCGGTTTATGCACCGTCGGTGGATGTAATCGAACTGCGCAAACGGATGGGGATGGTTTTTCAGAAACCCAATCCGTTTCCGATGAGTATCTACGAGAATGTGATTTATTCTCTGCGCATCGATGGCGAGCGTAACAAGGCCGTGCTGGATGAAGTGTGCGAACGCAGTCTGCGCGGTGCCGCTCTCTGGGAGGAGGCCAAAGACCGCCTGCACGAAAGCGCGCTCGGCATGTCCGGCGGCCAGCAGCAGCGGCTGTGCATCGCCCGCGCGATTGCCGCCGAGCCGGAGGTTCTACTGATGGATGAACCCTGTTCGGCGCTTGACCCGATTGCCACCAATAAAATCGAGGATCTGATTGCCAATCTGCGCGGCGGGTATACGATTGTAATCGTGACGCATAACATGCAACAGGCGGCGAGGGTGAGCGATTACACCGCGTTTATGTATCTGGGACGGCTGATCGAATACGGTCCGACCAGTAGCATTTTCCAAAACCCGCACTTGCAGGAAACGCAGGATTACGTCACCGGACGGTTTGGATAGGAGAAAGTCATGTCACATGTATTTTTGAATGAAGTCGAAAAGCTGAAGAAAATGATTCTGGTGCTGAGCGCACAGGTTGAAGAAAGCGTTATGCTGGCGGTGCAGGCGTTGCAGACTCAGGATGAGGCGCTCGCTCAACAGGTGATTCGCGGCGACTTTGATGTCGATCAGGCAGAAGTGGAAGTGGAGGAGGAGGCGCTGAAAATTCTGGCACTGCATCAGCCGGTTGCGACTGACCTGCGCTTTCTGACGGCGGTGCTGAAAATTAATAACGATCTGGAACGGATCGGCGATCTGGCCACGAATATTGCCAAACGGGCCGTAAAAATCTGCAAAGAGCCGGCGCTGGCGATTCCGGAAGAACTGCTGCAGGCCGCCATCCGCACCCGCGATATGGTACACGACAGCCTCAGCGCGTTTGTGAATTTTGACGCTGTTCCGGCGAAGGCAGTCTGCCGTTCGGATGATGAGGTTGACCGGCTGTGCCGGGAGGTCCGGCGGTTTGTCGAGGAGCAGATCCGGCGTAATCCGGCCTGCCTCAGCGGCTGTCTGGATATGCTGCTGGCCTCGCGCAATATTGAGCGGATCGGCGATCATGCCACCAATATCGCCGAGGATGTGATTTATCTGGTCGAAGGGGTTATTGTCCGTCACCGGCCGGACGGAAAAGTCTAAAAATTATTTGTCCGCGGAGCGGCTGACGGGTTAGCCTGCCGACGGCGAATGGAGGATAGGACCATGGCTGTTCCAAAAACACAGATTCTGATTATTGAGGATGAAGAGGATATTCGCGAGCTGGTGCGCTATAACCTTGAGCGCGAAAATCTTGCTGTGACAGAGGCGGAATCCGGCGAAGCCGGCTTGAAATCCGCCGGTCAGAAAAGGCCGGATCTGATTCTGCTGGATCTGATGCTGCCCGGCAAAGACGGGTTGCAGATTTGCCGGGAGCTGAAGCGGAATGAGGCCACCCGCGATATTCCGGTGGTCATGATGACGGCCAAAGGTGAAGAGAGCGATATCGTCACTGGGCTCGAAATGGGTGCAGAGGATTACATTGTCAAACCGTTCAGTCCGAAAGTGATGGTTGCCCGTATCAAAGCGGTTCTTCGGCGCAAGGCGGCGGTTTCCGCTTCAGATGCGGAGGATGTACTGAATATACAGGGCATCATGATTCATCCCGGACGCCACGAAGTTTCTGTCAGCGGGAAACCCGTTGACCTGACGGCCAGCGAGTTCGGTATTCTTCACTTTCTGGCCCGCCGTCCGGGCTGGGTGTTTACCCGTTATCAGATTGTGGATGCGGTGCACGGTGAGGATTATCCTGTCACCGAGCGTTCGGTGGACGTGCAGGTTGTCGGCCTGCGGAAAAAACTTAAGAAAGCCGGTGATGCCATCGAAACCGTGCGCGGTATCGGTTACCGGTTCAAGGACGAAGGGTAGGGAGTGGAGCAATGGAACGCTGGAATACTGGAATAATGCAGTTCAATTCAATACCCCGATGTTTGTCCGCTAATCTCATTCCGGTACTCCAATATTCCAATATTCCATTTTTCCAATCCTGAAAGGATTTTCCCCTATGCAGACACGCCGTTTTTTCTGGAAGATTTATCCGGGATATCTGGTTGTAAC
>JBILEA010000148.1:0-6794 GCA_044352355.1 Pontiellaceae bacterium
CGTCCTGAAAGCATCCTTGAACACTTCTGCTTCTTCAATCCCAAACTCATTCAACTTCGGTAAAACCATATTCGGCAATCTTACGGTGTAACGTACGCCGGCTAATGCCTAACTTTTCGGCGGCATGTGTACGATTCCCTCCGGATTCCTTCAGTGCCTGTAAAAGAGCCCGTTTCTCCATATCTTCCAACGTACCGCCTTCCACCTGAAGAGTCCCTCCCAAAGAACCAGTTTCACGCAGATGTGCTGGCAAATCGCGCACACCAATGCGTTGTGAACGGGAAAGCACCACCATTTGCTCCACCACATTACGCAACTCACGCACATTACCCGGCCAGCGATAAGCCATCAGCAAGTCGAGCGCATCCGGCGAAAACCCTTCAATTGCGCGGTTGTTCTCCTGATTAAACAGATCCAAATAATGCTTTAGCAACAGAGGAATGTCACTCTTGCGCTCACGCAACGCTGGCAACTGAATCACGACCACATACAGCCGATAATAAAGATCCTCGCGAAATTTACCTTCCGCCACCATTTTTTTAAGGTCCCGGTTCGTCGCCGCAATCAACCGTGTATCCACATCGATAGGTTCCTGCCCGCCGACCCGCTCAAAACGCCGCTCTTCTAACGCCCGGAGGATTTTCACCTGCACACTGGCATCCACCTCGCCGATTTCATCCAAAAACAGCGAACCGCCGTCTGCCAGCTCAAAACGTCCCTTGCGCCGCTCGGCCGCACCGGTAAAAGCCCCCTTCTCGTGACCAAAGAGCTCGCTCTCCAACAACGTCGAAGAAAGTGCCGCGCAATGCACCGGCACAAAAGCACCATTTTTACGCGAACTCAGCCGGTGAATGGCTTTAGCAATCAGCTCCTTACCCGTTCCACTCTCGCCTTGAATCAACACCGTCGCCCGCGAAGCCGCCACCTGCCGCACCGTATCAAAAACCTGTTGCATCTCCAGCGAGTTACCAATGATATTTCCCATCCCGAACTTACTATCCAGTTGCTCGCGAAGCTGAAGATTTTCCGTCTCGGCCCGATGTGAACGCAGGGCGCGTTGCAAAACCAGCTCCAGCTGTTCCAGATTCACCGGTTTCGTCAGAAAATCGGTTGCACCATGCCGCATGGCATCCACCGCCGTCTCAATATTCCCATACGCTGTCAGCAGAATACAAACCAGTTGAGGCGACCCAGCCAGCGCACGCTGCATCAGCGTCATCCCGTCCATACCGGGCATCCGCAAATCGCTCAGCATCACATCCACCGGTTTTTCGCTCAGAATATTCAGAGCCGCTGACCCGCTTTCGGCAATCAACACCTCATACGAACGGCGCAGCGCCCGCGCCAGCCCTTCACGCGTGTTCTTTTCGTCGTCGACGATGAGAATGGTGGATTTCATATTTCGTACTCCGTATTACGTATTGCGTACTTCGTATTTTCAAAAGGGGACTGCTTCATCCCAAACGCTTTCAACCTTGTACTCTGAAGCCTCTTCATTGATACGCATCCCGCGTTCCTCAGGGACAATCTTCAACAGCATTTTTATAATTTCCGTCAGCAACATTGCTCGATGGGTAAAAACTTCTTCCCCCAGCACATGCCGACCTCGGTAATACCAGCCTCGGCTTTCGCGGGCCGATCCCAGCGCGTATTCATAAAACCGCGCACGATCTTTGGCACTCAACTTGGAATAACCTTCCTCCAGATTGGCAGGTATCGACCCACTGGCACGGTAGAGTTGATCCGACAGAGATTTCGTTCGCACATCCTGCATCAGCTTGGACACATCAAGCCAAGCAATGTCCGACAGAAAAAGCGCATGGCGATAAACCTTCATCTTCCACAGCATGTCGTCGCTAATAACCGCAGGAACCGTCTTTTCCCATTCATTATAATTCACAAGTCACCCCTCCAAAATACGCAGTACGTAATACGCAATACTTCCCTACTCGTCACGCTTAGGCGCCTCCAAAAGCGACATCCTCACATCATCGCGCGGAAAATGCAGCGTAAAGGCCGTGCCGCGCTCCGGCGTACTGCAAATCTCAATTTCTCCACCGTGATCGCGCAGAATCCGTTGTACAATCATCAATCCGAGCCCCGAACCGGTTGCTTTGGTCGTATGATACGGCTCATAAATCGCGCCAAGATTTTCCGGCGTGATGCCCGGTCCGTTATCGGCAAAGCAGATGCTCACAAAGCGCGGCGACACGTCGATACCGATTTTAAAAATGCCGCCGTCATCCATCACCTGAATTGCATTCTTGATGATGTTAAAAAACGCCTGCTTTACCTGCGTTTCATCGGCTGGAACCGACGGAATATGCTCAGGCTGTCCGCGTTCCACCAGAATTCGGCGATTTTCAACCTCGTGCTTCATCAACTCCAGCGTTTCGTCCAGCACTCGTTCCATCTGCACCGGTTTACGATCCGGCAGCGAAGGACGGATCGCCCGCAGAAACTGCGTAATAATCCGGTCCAGGCGATGAACCTCGCGTTTCGAAACCTCAACCATCTCTTTCAGATTTTCGCGCGCTTCTGAATCAGTCAGTCCGTCGAGTTCACGCTCCATCAATTGCAGATGAATCGTCACGGCATTGAGAGGATTACCGATTTCATGCGCCACGCCAGCCGCTAACAGCGTCAGTGCCTTCAGCCGTTCCGACTCAATCGACTCGGCCGTCGTCGCCCGCTCCCGCGTCACGTCACGAAAAATCACCACCGCACCCTGCTCCCGCTCTTCGATGGCTGAAAGCGGCACCACATAAAATTCAACAAAACGGTGATCCGGGTAGGTCACCTCAATTTCACGGCGGACCAACCGTTCCCACTCGTCGCCGTCCAGACTAAGCACCTTTTCCCAGTCAATATCGCGAATGTAACGAGCGATTGGCTGGCCTTCGGCGGCCTCCAGCTTGAAACCAAAAAGGTTTTCCGCCATCCGGTTGGCGTAGCGGATGCGGGCGCCGCGCCCAACCACCACAATACCCTCCTGAATCGCTTGGAAAATCGTCTCCATCAACCCTTTTTCACGGGCCAGATGTAAAAACTGCGCCTGAACGCTATCGGAGTCCATCCGGTCAAGACGATCAATCAATTTGTCCAAAAACTTCGATTTCACAGGGAATTCTCCGCTTAAATAGGGACAATTTGTACCACATGACCGCTAGATTTCAAACGCTTAATAGTGCCAAAATGGCCATCGCACCTTTCTGGAGTGCGGGCGCAAGCCGCAGGCGCGAGACCGCTCTGTTCAAAAGCGGCATCGCGCTATGCTTGCCGCCGCACCAAAACTTTTCAAACACTGGAAGCCGAACAACACAAAGGACATCGAATCAGTCGACTGTCGCGACGTTCGGACAACAGCCAACGATTGATCGTTGAGCTTGATCGGTAGGCAATGACAGAATTATCTTTCCGGCGATTGAAAACTATTTCCTCTTAAGAACAGCGCGCCAGCCGGTTGGTTCTTCATAGACCGGCATTTGATGATGACTCACTTCGCGGGCCTGTTCGATGATGTAGAAGGCGTCAGCATCTTCCGCTTTGATGAGATCAAGAATCCATTTGATATCCCGGCGGCGGCAGACGATCAGCAGTTCCGTTACTGGGCCGTCACGCCCCTCGCCATCAAAGGTTGTCACGACCTGTCCGGCATTGCGCAATTGCACCGCAATAGAGGTACCGGCTTTACGGGTGAAAGCACGCAAAGCGACGTGGCCCAAGGCAAGTTTACGTTCCAGGGCGATGCCGACGACGTTGCCGGTGGCGAAACCAAGACCGTAGAAGATCGCCAGCACCGGCGCGGTGTGGATCTGTTTTACGATGGTTGAAATAATCGTTACCCAGAGCGTGACTTCCATGAAGCCCAGCGCAAAGGCCAGCCGGGTACGCCCCTGCACCGTGACAATGGTCCGGAGCGTTCCAATGGAAACGTCCACGATGCGGGCACAAAAAATCAAAAGCCCGATCAGCAGAATATGCCCGCTCACTGCAACCTCCATCAGGGGCGGTTCAAATTCAGTAACCCACCCCGGCCTATGGCCACCCCTCCGCCGGAGGGGAACTTAAAAATCCCCTCCACTGGGAGGGATGCCGGAACGGCGGGGAGGGTTTATTGAAGCCGCCATTTTAAATGTTAAATGCTACCCGTGGTTAGTGGCATCAATAACTTCCAGAACGGCGGGAACTTTTTCCTTAAGAATGCGTTCAATGCCGTTTTTCATCGTCATGCGTGCGCCCATGCATCCGCGGCAGCCGCCCTGTAATTCAACATAAACTTTGCCGTCTTTGACGGTTGTGATTTTGGCACCGCCACCGTGTCCAGCCAGCGCCGGATTCACTTCTGCTGCCATTACTTTTTCTACTGCATCCAAAATTTCAGTATCGCTCATGTTTCAGCTCCTTGTTATATAAAAACTAACCGTTTTACTCAACTTCGTCAAAAGCGGAATCGGATAATCTCTCTTTTGATAGAATTAAGTGTTGGTTTTTTGTCCGGTCGAAGCGAAATTAACCGAATTGTTTTTCAGAAATGACTGCTCAAAAAAGGAATTGCATGAAAGTAGCCGGACTCAGTTCAGAATCTCTCGGAGAAAAATTTAAAACCATTATCGGAAATCTGCCGCCGTCCGGCGGGGTTACATTGGCTGAAATCAGGGATCGTGTCGGGCAGGACGGATTACTGCTCTTCACCGCTCTCCTGACACTGGTCTTTCTTGTTCCTGTTTCGATTCCGGGAGTCAGCACGGTATTTGGTTCTGCCATCCTGCTGATCGGTATATGCCGTCTGCTGGGACGGAATCTGTGGTTGCCGCGACGCATTGCACAGCGCGTTCTACCGTCCGACAAACTCCGGGCCGGTCTTAGCCGAGGCAGCATATGGCTTCACCGGCTGGAACGAATAAGTCGCCCGCACCGCATGAACTGGCTGACAGCCGACGGTGCAATAAGCACCGTGAATAATTGTGCGATTATTACTGGCGCTGTCCTGCTGATGGCGCCGTTCGGACTGATCCCCTTCAGCAACACGCTCCCCTCGCTCGCATTGCTTTTCTTTACCATCGGGCTTCTCCAGCGCGACGGCCTCTGCATTCTGCTGGGCCATCTATCTAATGTGGCAACTGTGATCTATTTCACCGTTCTTATTGCCGGTGGCAGCGCGGCCATTCAGGAAATAATTCGACGCATCACGAACCATGCATCATGAACTGCACCGGGAACACAGTTTGTCAGAGTTCTTCTTCAACCATCCGGATCGCGTGTCGAGGTTTGCGGATTTTTTTATAGTACTTCCGTAACACCCGGAAAAACCGGATCAGATCCCGAAACGGAGATATCACACTCTTATGCCGTTTCGGCTGTTTGGTAATACGGATTGATCCGACACGGATGCGACGAGAAGCAATATTGAGCAGTGTTTCAAATTCTGACGGAAGCGACGATTTATCCTCCAGAATGAATGGCAGCACATCACAGCGGTAAAACCGGAATCCGCACGGCGGATCAGGCACATAAACACCGAGTAAACGATCCAGCCAGAAACTCATTGCCCGGATCGTCCAGAGTCGCACCAGCGGGATTTTTTTTACATCGGCCATCCGGTTGCCGATCAGCACCGGCAGATGAGTCCGGTAATAGGTTTCCAAAAACTTTGAAATCTCAGCCGGGTCGTGAAAGCCGTCGGCATCCAACGTAATGACAGCATCAAATCCCTGCGCAAGAATATATCTAAATCCTTCGGTCAGCGCCGCCCCTTTACCGCCATTTTCTTTACGACGAATCACTTTAGCACCAGCCGCTTCGGCGCGTGCAGCGGTTTCATCTGTCGACGCATCATCTACAACGATCACATCCGGCACGCATATCAACGCCTGCTTGATCACGGCACTAACCGTTGATTCCTCGCAAAAAGCAGGCAATAGCACCGCGACTTTTTCGACCTCTTTATACTGCGAAATTGTTGCCATCAGTCCCTGTCCTTGTCACCCACCAGTTCATCGGCCCGGTACGAAGATCGCACCAGCGGCCCAGCCGCCACACCTTCGAACCCCATCAACCGCGCCTTCGACGCCAATTCATCAAAATGCTCCGGCGAAACAAATCGCTCAACCGGATAATGTTCACGCGTCGGCGCCAGATACTGTCCCAGCGTCAACAACCGAACCCCCGCCGCATATAAATCTTCCAACGTTTGGAAAATCTCTTCATCCGTTTCGCCGAGGCCAAGCATCAGTCCGGACTTCACGAACATTTTATGCCGTGATAAGGGTCCATTCACTTGTAGGACGCGCTTCTCGTATTCGAGAGCGTGTGATTTTCCACCCTGACACAGGCTGTCGGGAGTACCCGACAAGCCCGTCCTACAACCCCGCTCTGCCGCTTTGCGCAACGTCGCCAGCGACTTCTCATAACTGGCCTGCGGACGAATCACCTTCTGCAACCGTTTGACCGTTTCGAGGTTGTGATTAAATACATCCGGCTGAGCATCCAGCACGATATCAAGATGCTCCACAAAATCCGGCGTCAGCACTTCGACCGACGCGTCCGGCATCGCTTCTTTCACCGTGCGGATTGTTTCTGCGAAAGCGCCTGCCCCGCCATCGGGGAGATCATCACGCGTCACACTCGTGATTACGATATGCCGCAAATTCAGCCGTTTAGCGGCTTCAGCAACCCGCGCCGGCTCACCGGCATCAACCGGATCGGGCCGTCCGGTATTCACATTGCAAAAGCGGCAGTTGCGCGTACAGGTATTGCCCAAAATCATTACCGTCGCCGTGCCGCGGTTCCAG
>JBILEA010000150.1:0-6785 GCA_044352355.1 Pontiellaceae bacterium
CGCTTCCGTGACGATGTCCGCCGGTTCTGGAATGAATGCGAAGCTACCGGCTCACTCGCCACGCGGCTGGCCGGCAGTTCTGATCTCTATCAGCATAACGGCAACTCGCCGCTCAAGAGCATCAACTTTATCACCGCTCATGACGGATTTACCTTGGCCGATCTTGTCACTTACGGGAGCAAACATAACGAAACCAATAGCGAAGATAACCGGGACGGCGAAAAACAGAACAACAGCATTAACTTCGGCATCGAGGGTCCGACTGAAAACGCCCATGTCTGTGCGCTCCGTCTTAAACAGCAGAAAAACCTGCTCGCCACGCTCTTTCTGGCACGCGGCGTTCCTATGCTTACCGCCGGCGATGAATTCGGACGAACCCAGTCCGGCAACAACAACGCCTACTGTCAGGATAACGAAATCTCGTGGATCGACTGGTCGCTCCTTGAAAAAAACAAAGATCTTTTTGAATTCACCAGAACACTCATCGCCCTGCGCAAAAACCATCCGGCTCTATGCGCCGGAAACTTTTATACCGGACAAGGCGATGTGAGCTGGTTCGGCCCCGAAAATCTAGAGATCAACTGGCAGAACGACCGCGCACTCGGCATGCACATAAAAGGAAAAGACGAACTGCTCATCCTGATCAACAATGAGGAAGTCGATCTGTCCTTCGAATTACCCGTAGGTTGCTGGAACCTTGCACTTACAACCGCTTCGGCAATAGACGCCCCTGCCTGCAGCGATTCAGCCTGTCTTGTGCCTGCACATTCTGTTTTCGTTTTTACACGAAACTAAGCGTCAACGTGGGCCTTTCATCAGTCACCAGCAACGTGATACCATTGACGATATCCAGTATTTTATCAAGGCAGGCTGGAAGCCTGCGGTACGTATCGCAGGCTTCCAGCCTGCCCTGTCTTTAAACCGAGTATCATGCGTTTTTGGCATGACACACCTGCGCCAAGTTGGCACAGTTTATCGCACGGTTGTATTCAGGCAATTATTTCGTAACGTATTCTTTTTAAACATGTTAAATTAGATACGTCACAGTGGCACAACCCATGCTTTAAAGAACAGGTGAACATTTCTGAAAGGATTTCCCATGATGGATTTTAATCAAATGACGCAAAAAGTTCGCGAGGCGTTTCAGTCAGCTCAGGCGCTGGCCGCCGAATACGGTCACCAGCAGGTAGACGGAGAACATCTGCTTCTCACCCTGCTTCGGCAGGACGCCGGACTGGCTCCGCAATTGTTCGAAAGGATGGAAGCCTCCACCGCAACCGCAATGGCACGACTCGAGCAGGAACTTAAAAAACTTCCTGCCGTTTCCGGCCCCGGAAGCGAGTCCGGCAAAATCTATGTTACCCCGCGACTGGACAGCCTGATGGCGAAAGCTCAGAAGGAAATGCAGAAGCTGGGCGACAGCTTCGTTTCCGTCGAACATCTGCTGCTCGCCTTCGCCGACGAAAAGACAAAAACCGCCGCCGGGCGCATCCTTGATGAACTAAGTGTCACCCGCAACCGGATTCTCGAGGCGCTTAAAACTGTGCGCGGAAATCAGCGTGTCACGTCTGACAATCCGGAAGGTTCGTACGACGCGCTCAAAAAATACGGACAGGATCTGGTCGAACTGGCCCGTTCCGGCAAGCTCGATCCAGTCATCGGCCGCGATGCGGAAATCCGCTCCGTCATCCGCATTCTGTCGCGCAAAACAAAAAACAATCCGGTGCTGATCGGCGAACCGGGCGTTGGCAAAACGGCGATTGTCGAAGGGCTCGCCCACCGCATTGTGCGCGGCGATGTGCCGGAAGGACTGAAAGACAAAACCATCTTCGCGCTCGATATGACAGCCCTGATGGCTGGCGCGAAATACCGCGGCGAATTTGAAGAACGCCTCAAAGCCGTGCTGAACGAAATCAAAGCGGCAGAAGGCCGGATTATTCTCTTCATCGACGAGTTGCACACCATTGTCGGCGCGGGACGTACCGAAGGTTCGACCGACGCGGGCAATATGCTTAAACCGATGCTGGCGCGCGGCGAACTGCACTGTATCGGTGCGACCACACTCGACGAACACCGCAAATATATTGAAAAAGATGCCGCGCTCGAACGGCGGTTCCAGCCGGTCGTCGTCGATATGCCCAGCGTGGAAGATACGATTTCGATTCTGCGCGGACTGCGGGAACGCTTCGAAGTTCATCACGGTGTGCGAATCAAAGATACCGCGCTGGTCGCCGCCGCTACGCTGTCCGACCGCTATATCACCGAACGCTTCCTCCCGGATAAAGCCATCGACCTGATGGACGAGGCCTGCGCTTCGATCCGCACTGAAATTGACTCGCTGCCCGCCGAGCTGGATGAAATTTCCCGTAAAGTGATGCGGCTGGAAATTGAAGAAACCGCTCTGAAGAAGGAAAAAGACAAAGCCAGCAAGGAGCGGCTTGGAACGTTGCAAAAGGAACTGGCCGATCTGGAGTCCGAGGAAAAAACGTTTCGCACCCAGTGGGAAAATGAGAAAGGCGGCATTCAGAAAGTACGCGACCTGCGCGAAGCACTTGAACTGGCCCGGCGCGAAAGTGCCGAAGCCGAACGCGCCTACGATCTGGAGCGTGTCGCTAAACTGCGTCACGGCACTATTCCGCAGCTCGAAAACCAGCTCAAAGAACTGGAAACAAAACTGCACGCACAGGAAGGAACAAAGAACCTGCTCCGCGAAGAAGTAACCGAAGAAGAAATTGCCGAAGTCGTCGCCCGCTGGACCGGAATTCCGCTCACCCGGCTGATCGAAGGTGAACGGGAAAAACTGCTCAAACTCGGCGACCAGCTTCACCGGCGTGTCATCGGACAGGATGAAGCCGTGCAAACAGTGGCCGATGCCGTCCTGCGCGCCCGCGCCGGCATCAGCAACCCGAACCGTCCGATCGGCGCGTTCCTGTTTCTCGGCCCGACCGGCGTCGGCAAAACCGAACTGGCCCGCGCCCTCGCTTTCGAACTGTTCGACAGCGAAGAACATATGGTGCGCATCGACATGAGTGAATACATGGAAAAACACTCCGTCTCGCGGCTCGTCGGCGCGCCGCCCGGTTACGTCGGCTACGAAGAAGGCGGACAGCTCACCGAAGCCGTGCGCCGTAAGCCCTACTCCGTCGTTCTGCTCGACGAAATCGAAAAGGCACATCCGGATGTCTTCAACATCCTGCTGCAAATTTTCGACGACGGACGGCTGACCGACTCACAGGGCCACACCGTCAGCTTCAAAAATACCATCGTCATCATGACCAGTAACATCGGTTCGACCCTGCTGCTTGAAGGCATCGGACGTCAGGGCTACATCACCGAAGAGACCCGCGATCAAGTCATGGCCATGCTCAAGGAAAACTTCCGGCCTGAATTCCTAAACCGGCTGGATGACACGGTGCTATTCAAACCGCTCACCGAAGGCGAAATCGGACAGATTGTCGAACTGATGCTCAACGATCTGCGCAAGCGGCTCACCGCCCGCGACATCAAACTCGAAGTCAGTGATGAAGTTAAAAAACACATCGTTGAAGAAGGCTTCGATCCGGTGTACGGCGCGCGTCCGCTCAAACGGTTCATCCAGCATCATTTCGAAACACAGCTCGCCCGCAGCCTGATCTCCGGCGAAATCACCGACGGCTCCACCGTCCGCGCCGGAATGGAAGGTGAGAAGCTGGTCTTTTCACCCGAGCCGCAGGTAGGAAATAAAAATCTCTAAACAACGCGTTGTTTTAAACAATAAATTGACATAACAACACGTTGTTTAGTACAAACTCCCCTAAAAAAGGAGACGGTAATGAAAAGAGAAGCATCTGATCGACTGAATCATTGGATCAATCAGCCGGACAGAAAACCTCTGGTGCTGCGGGGCGCACGCCAAACGGGTAAAACGTGGATTGTCCGGGATCTGGCAAAGCGTCATAATCGCCAGCTTGTTGAGATCAACTTTGAAAGGAATCCTGAATTTTCAGTCCATTTTGAAGATAAAGATCCGGAAAAAATTCTCAGCAACCTGAGCGCCGAACTGGCGGTGCCGATTCTTCCGGAAAACACACTGCTGTTCCTTGACGAAATACAGGCCGCCCCGCAGATTTTGGCAACGCTGCGCTGGTTTAAGGAAGAACTTCCGGCGCTGCCCGTGATTGCCGCAGGATCACTGCTTGATTTTATTCTGAACGACCATACGTTCAGCATGCCGGTCGGGCGAATCAGTTATTTTTATATTGAACCCCTGTCCTTCCTCGAATTCGTCTGCGCAACCGGCAACACGCCTCTTTATGAACAGCTCAAAACCGCGTCATTCATCAATCCGCCGAATGAGGCGCTCCATCAAAAATGCATCGAACTATACCGTATCTACTGCCTGTGCGGCGGAATGCCTGAGGCGGTAAAGAAATGGGTGGCGACAGGCGATCTCAATGAATGCCTGACCGTGCAGACCGACTTGCTGACAACCTATCGTGATGATTTCAACAAATACGGTAAAGACAGCGCCCTGCTACACAAAACGCTCCGATCCGTAGCGGAGCAACTTGGAAATAAGTTTGTATTGAGTCGCGTCGATGATGGTGTTCTTGCCCGGGATTCGAAAAAAGCGCTTTCCTTACTCACCATGGCGCGAGTCGCATCCATCGTACAGCATACCGCCGGAAACGGACTTCCACTGGGATCGGAGACCAATGAAAAATTCTTCAAAGCGGTACTCGTTGACACCGGGCTGGTCTCGTCTCAGCTCGGATTAACCCGCATGAAGCCCGAAGAAGTAAAAAATATGATTTTCAGCAACCGGGGAGCCTTGGCCGAGCAGTTTGCCGGACAGCAGTTGCGCTATGCGCTGGCGGCAACCGGCGAACCAGAACTGTACTACTGGCAGCGTACCGGCGGACGGCAGGGTGAAATTGATTATTTGATACAGTCCGGAAGTCGCATTGTTCCGGTTGAAGTGAAATCCGGCAGCGAAGGTGCCATGAAATCCCTGCATCAGTTCATGTTTGAAAAACAGCTGAAAGCCGCCGTCCGGCTTGACATCAATAATTTCTCCCGCAGCGATCTGGGCGTAAAAACAACGCAAGGCAACCCGACTCAATACACGCTGTTTTCCATCCCGATCTACCTCGCCGAGCGGATCCTTGAATTGCTCGACTGAGCCCGCAGCCTGATCTCTGGCGAAATCACCGACGGCTCCACCGTCCACGCCGGAATGACACACGACAAGCTGGTTTTTCAATCTTTGGAAAAATAGACAGGAAAGTTTCCGGACATTGGAAAAATGAAACGATGCAACTCACTCACATCGGTAACGGCGGGAGGCCCAGCTCGCTCAGGAATTCATTGTGTTTGGATGCTGCCTTCCGGATCGATTCTTCGATTTTGACCAGTTCGTCATGCGTTGCTGTGAGGTCAATTTCGAGCTCTGCTACGGCGGTGCTGATGTAGCGGGAAATATTGAGGTTGAAGTCGTTCTTTTCGATTTCGGCCATTTCTACGCGGCGGGAGTAGCGCGGCTCATCCTCCCGGTTTTTGTAGGCCTCAATGATTTTTGAGATGTGCTCCTTGCTGAGCTGGTTCTGCCGTTTGCCTTTTTCAAAGTGCTCGGCGGCGTTGATGAAGAGTACGTCGTCGGGCTTCTTGCATTTCTTGAGCACGAGGATGCAGACCGGAATGCCGGTGGAGTAGAACAGATTGGCGGGCAGACCGATGACGGTGTCGATGTGGCCGTCCTTCAATAGTTTGGTGCGGATGCGTTCCTCGGCTCCGCCGCGGAACAGCACGCCGTGTGGCAGGATGATTGCCATCACGCCTTCGTCTTTCAGGAAATGGAAGCCGTGGAGGAGAAAGGCGAAATCGGCGGCGGACTTGGGAGCCAGTCCGTAATTTTTGAAACGCACATCGTCGGCCATGGCGTCGGTCGGTTCCCAGCGGAGGCTGAACGGCGGATTAGCGACAATGGCGTCGAACACCGGTTTTTTGGCGGGGTTCTGCTCGCGCAGGATGTCCCAGTCGTTGGTCAGCGTGTCACCATGAAAAATTTCGAACTCCGAATCCTTCACCCCGTGCAGCAGCATATTCATTCGCGCCAAGTTGTAGGTGGTGATGTTCTTTTCCTGTCCGTAGATTTTTCCAATTCCGTGCGATCCCATACGGTGGCGCACATTGAGCAAAAGGGAGCCGGAACCGCAGGCGAAGTCGAGCACGCTGTCCAAGCGGTTTTTCTTGCCGGTAGCGGGCTCCTGGCTGTCGAGGGTGACGATGGCGGAGAGGATATCGGAAATCTGTTGCGGAGTGTAAAACTCGCCCGCCTTTTTGCCGGAACCGGCGGCAAACTGACCGATCAGGTATTCGTAGGCATCGCCCAGTGTGTCGCTGTCGGTAGAGAATTCCGTCAAGCCTTCGGCAATCTTCTGGATGATGACGCAAAGTTTTGCGTTGCGGTCGGCGTAGGTTCTGCCGAGCTTGTCCGAGCCGAGATTGATCTCGGAGAACAGGCCGTTGAAGGTACTCTCGAACGATTCGTTTTCGATGTATTTAAAACCGTCCTGCAGGGTGTTGAGCAATTCACCGTTCTGGGTGCGGGCCATGCTGGCGATACTGTTCCAGAGGTGATCCGGTTTGATCACATAATGCACCTTGCGGCGCATCTGCTTTTCGAACTCTGGAATATCTGTTTTGTTTTCTTCATACCAAACCTGAAGAGGAGTTGTGGCATCGGTTTTGAGCAAAACATCCAAGGGAATATCGGGATAATCTTTCCCCAGCTCCTTCTTCGCCGC
>JBILEA010000151.1:0-6765 GCA_044352355.1 Pontiellaceae bacterium
CTCCGGCTTCATTTCAGCCAGCGCCCTTACAGCCGCCAGCTGTGCTGCCTCATCGGGCCCGTCAACCGCTGCGATCAACTGTGCCAGCGGCTTTTTATCCTCGCCGCCGGCCGAATTCTTTTTCACAGATTGAACCGGAGGCTCAAAAGAAACCGGCGGCGGAGTCTGCGCAGCCAATTGCCGCACTTGATCCGCATCGAGCGCCCGGGTAAAAAGCACCAGGTCAGCGACCTGACCTTTCAGAGAATGGTTCCACCACTGATTTTGTGCAGCGCTATCGGTCTGAATTCCGGCAATAAACGGCATATCCGTCCATTGATAGGTGAGCCCGCTTTTTTCCTGAACGAGTTCTCCGTTGATGTAGATTTTTCCCGTGCCGTCCGCGAACGTGAACAGCAGGTGAGTCCACCGGTTCATACCGATCGGCGACGGAGTCGCTGTTGCACGAATTTCCTCTTTGATATTGCCCGTTTTCACCGCCACGGTTTTATCGGCAAGATACAGGCCGACGCCCCCTGAAGGCTCGCCCCAATGCGGAATTCGTTTTCCGTCATAGAGCGTCTTCAGGGTAATCCCCGTGTTGCGGTAGCCGTTTCCAAAAAGACATATACCCACCGGATCATACGACGCACGGCTGTTCACCCAGACACCGATGCTGACAGCGGCCGAATTATATTTGCTGATGGATGGAATTTGCGCCCACTGGGAAACCCCTGTGAAATTCAGAAAGCCGCCATTCCAGCCGGCGCTGAAGATCCGGCCGTGATTGCCATTCCCGGAACGGTCGTGAAGCACATCGCCAGCGCCTTCATCCGCCGGCCAGTACCCGGCTGGCTGCAAAGCCAGCACCGCCTGATGCCGTGCATTAACCGGGAGATCTCCCATGGCCTGAACCGTTGCCGCAGCAGCAACCAGTGAAACAAAAAAAATAAGTCCTGTTTTTCTCATACAATTCCTTTCAAAATTAATTCTGATATCCGGCCTGTTTCAACACGGACAGCCACACATCCCATCCCAGTTGCTCTGGACTGCCGAGTGCCGCGTTGTGTTCCGGAGCCGGATTGACCGTCAGCGGCAATTTGACTCCCGAGCCGTCGGCACGGTGAAATGTTTTGCCGCCGTCATCCGACCATGCGTACAGGTCGCGGTCAATGACCTGCCCTTTGGCATCCAGACCCCGGATCGGCATCTGCACGTGCATCCGGTTGGTCCTGTCGAATTTTACTCCCCAAGTAGAACGGCAGTAATTATAGAAATGGGGCTGCCAGGCCCAGACCATCGACGGGGCAGTCGATCCCTCCGGAATTTTTCCACGAATATTCCGGATGAGAAGAGTGAGCCAGCCGGATTGATTTTTTTTCACCGCATCAGTCACCGTGCAGGCTTCCCCGCCCAAAGGCAGCCACTGCTTTGCAGCCGTCTCGTAGTGGTAAAGTCCCCAGCTCTGCCAACCGGCAACAGAAATCCGTCCATATACATACAGCTCGCCGTTTTGATCCTGCACAAAGTTTATGTAGTTCAAATAATCCGGCGACTGAATCCGGCGCGGATTATTTTTCTGTCCGGCAAACTTGAACGAGGTCATGTCGCCGGGTTTTTCAGAAACCCAGTACATCTGGCTCGGAAAATTGTCATCATTACGATCCCGCGGAAGCCCCATCTTCTCCCAGCTTCCCGGAATATAGTACTCCGGATTCGGACCGTTATGCTGGCCGCCGGCCAGATGGAGATACCCCTCCTTATCCACCGCGACAGACCAGCCGCGCATTTTCAAATCCGTTCCGTCGAAGATAAAATTTTCGCCTTCGAGAAAGGCGGTCTGTACACCGCCGTCCGCAGCAGTCCGGGTGATTTTGACCCGGTACAGATTGGGTGCATTCGGTTTGCGCCATATGCTTGCCGACGGATAATCAGCGCTCAGTTCTTTCACGGCCTTTGCAAACTCCTCCGCTGAAACCGGCTCCGCCCCGTCAAAGGATACCCCGGCGTGAAGTTTGTAGGTTACCCCGTCACGCTCTGCGACCGAGGTATAAGCACGCTCATTCTGTGTCCGGTTCCGTCCGTCCCGATACACATCGCCCTGAGAGAAGTAGCTTCCGCCATCCCCTTTTGGAAGAGCTTGTCCGAGAACCGCACTGGTCGGATCGATATTCAGCAAGGCCCGAATCAGGGCATTGCGCAACAAATCTTCAACCCGGGGCGTGCGAACGCCTTCGCGGGCCAGAACACCTTCCAGCACCTTAGTCAGCACCGGCGCGGCTTCTTTCGCTGAACCTTTCATCTCCGCCAGAGCCAGTGCGGAAGCGGCGCGCTCCGCTGACGAAGCCTGCTCATTTCGGACTGTTCCGATCAGCTCCGGCAGAGCCGCCTGCAATACGGCCCCGGATTGAGCGCTGTCCAGCTTAACCAGCAAACTCGCGGCAACACGCCGCGTCGGCCAGTCTTGCAGCGCTTTTCCAAGTATCGGAAACAAAACATCCGAATTCCTGGAAATCTCCGTCGGCTTTCGTTTTTCCAGCAGTTCCAGCACCCGCAGACGTTCTTCGACAGAACAGGACGGCAGCTCCCGCAGCGGGATAGTCTGCGCGTCCAGCCGGACCGATCCTGCCGGATAGGTCTGCGGCGCGGTTTGCGGCCGGGTCACCTCGCACAGCCGGGAAATCTCTTCCGCTGACAGTGCACGGGAAAAAACAACCAGCTCTTTCACGGAGCCATCCAGCGAACGTGCCGGCGGCGGATGCACCATCCACCAGGTCGTATCTGCACCAACGAAAAAGGCGCGTTTTTGAACTTCCAGATTAAATGGAACCCCTGCAGACTCTTTCACCAGCTGGCCATCTAAATAAAGTTTCCCGGTTCCTTTATCAAAAGTATAAATCAGGTGCTGCCATTTACCGGATTCAAGACTGATTCGTCCGCTCATGGAACCGAGCACATCGTCCTTGCCGCCGCTGCGGACAGAAATCTTCAAACCGCCGCCGATGTCCCCCAGCGATAATCCCGCCCCCAGCGAATCAGGAACCGATACCCCCTTGGGACCTGACGTATTGCCGAAAAAATACATTCCGCCCGACTGGCGGCCACCGGAAACGTAATCATCCCGGCGACTGAACAGCCATCCGCCGATTGAAAACGCTTCGCCTTGGTAATTTTCCCGCCCGGCAATCTCCGCCCATTGGTAGGCACTGGTAAAATCAAGCAGCCCGTTTTTCCACGGCACATGGAACAGGGTGCCATTATTGCCGCCCCCTGAACGGTCATTCAACACCTCGCCGGTGCCTTCATCCGCCGGCCAATAGCCGGACGGTCGCAACTCCAGAACCGCTTGAACCGATGAACCCAAGCAGCAGGGAATCATTCCCGCCGCAAATAGTGCAAGCCATGCCGTCCGCATTTTCATCTGCTTATTTTCCCCTTTATTATTCGTGCAAGATTCAATCCCATCTCGGTATGCCCGTAATCCCCGGGATGAATCAGATCTTTGGTCATTCCGCTGTAGTCAGTCAGAATTTCCGCGCCTTCGATCAGGTGCAGATTGCGGAATTTATTTTCACGGGCAATAGAGCGGAGAATTTCATCGAAGGCCAATTGGCGTTCCTGCGTCGCGCTGCCTGTCAAAGCATTCTGCGGACTCTCGGCGTTCGGATAGATCGTAATCAGAAAAACCGGCTTTTGCGGATGTGCGGCGGCGACGGTATCAATCAGATACCGGCTGCGGGCTGCAAATTCATCCGGAGTGAACGAACCGCGCATATTCACGCCCAGCTCAAGGGTAATCCAATCCCAGTCTGTACGCCCGGCCAGATAGTCGGCCATTTCCTTTTCGCAATGGCAGGCGCCCGAAAGGCCCTGATTAAAAACGTCGGCTTTGAGATGCCGGGCCGCCTGCTGGACATAACTCAAATGATAAACCGTAGGCAATGCCCCGTTGGTGATGGACGATCCGTAGCAGAGCATCCGACGCCGCGGCTTCTCCGTTTCCAGCGGCGGCCGGACTGCATAGCCATACGTATCCAGCTCGTGAAACACCGCCGCATAACGTCCGAACAGAACGCGCCAGACCGTCGAAGAAAAATAGTCCGTGTCGCGAACCTCGGGCTTTAAGCCGGCGAACCCCTTCTTCACCTCCCCGGTGATATCGGTCAGATGAATATGATTCACCTTGCCGGGTTCCAGCCGCACGTGAGAATGAAAAAATGCGCCTTTAAAAATGAAAAGATCCAGATTGTTCAACTCATAAGGCGCCAGCGGCGACGGTTGTGCCGAAACCGCCAGCCGGAGGCTTTCGGCCTCCGTGACAAAGCGGATTTCGCAGCCGGCCGATTCCTGCGAGACGATCCGCCCTAATGGAGAAAGGGCCTCCCGCACCGCTTTTGGAAAGCGGCGCAGCGCCAGTCCGCCGCCTACGGCGGGGTCGAGCTCGACCGCGCCGTGAAATTCTAAATTCTCACAAATCATGCCATTCATTTCCTTGTCATTCAGCCGCAATTCAACAGGGGCTGGTTATCGCAGAATCATTGACAGCAGAATCATTTTTACAAAACGTTGGAACGGTCTGGAAAAAAGTTCGATCCGTTGGGCCTTCGGCCATTCCGTCTCTCACCCTGAGGGGCTCCGTTTCAATGATTATGCTATCCATGATTCTGTCATCCTCTTCCTTCTATTTTGGTTGCGACAGGGGCGCCTGCTTAAGAATCGGTTACGGCTTGGAACAGGGCCTCGATGTTTTCCGGAGGAATATCCGGAAGAATCGCCTCGTGGCTCGGAGAGATGATCAGCCCCGTCGGAAAAATCGACCGCAACTCGCGGACTTTGGCGCGCACCTCGTCCGGCGTTCCGTTCACCAACAGGTTCTGGGCATCCACGCCGCCGCAGAAGGAGGCGGTTGCACCGAAATCGTCGCGCAGCCCTTGAGGCTCCATGCCGGTTGCCAGCGCCTGAATGGGATGAATTACATCCGCGCCGGCTTCGATCAGGTCGGGAATAACTTTGCGGATGGATCCGCACGAATGGTGGATCACTTTCATTCCGTACGAATGGGCCTGTTCGATCAGTTTCCGGGTTCCTGCAAAAACAAATTCACGCAGGGTGTCCGGGCTGACCATGAGCCCGGTCTGACTGCCGAAGTCGTTGCCGATCAACACCGCTTCGACGCGACCTTCAGCGGCCTGATAAAAAATCTCATTCGCTTCAAAGTAAAACTCCGTGATCCGGTCAATCACCGCTTGAAACATCTCCGGTTCGCTCAGCATCACCATCATGGCGTTTTCCATACCGAACGCCGCGCAGGCATCCTGAAAATGGGCCGACCAGAGAACGCCCAGTTTCACAAAACCTTCCGGGACTTCATCAATCGCCTTCCGGCAGGCTTCGACGCTCATGTGCTTTTTCGGATCGGGCCAGGCAAAATCCTTTATACAGGCCGGGTCGGTTTTACCGGCAAACCAACCCGCATGGGTCAGCGTCCGCTCGTCATAATCGGCCGCCATCGTAAAATCGAACGCACAGGCGATGTGGTTGGCCGGAGGACAGTTGTAAGGCACTTCAACCGGCCAGATGTCGTCGCCGATTTTCTGCTTCAACTGCACCATGTCGGACACGCCGAAATGGCGGAACAGCGCGGGCAGCGCATGTTTATCGGGAATACCCAGCCAGCTGGCCGGACGGTCAACGGGTTGACGTGCTATCGTGGCATAAAAACGTTCAATCGAATTCATTTTTTTATTTCCGGCATTTACGCAGATAAATCCTATACAACCAGCCGCCAACGACCAGAATCAGGCCGCCGCAAAAGGCAAAGCATAACCGTCCGATGATCGGGTTAGGGATCAGTACCCCAAGAAAAGTAGCGGCTCCGTAAATCAGACTTAACTGGCCTACCCTTTTGTATTGCAGGAGATCGGAGTCAACATTTGCATCCAGACTGTCCGCTATCGGAGTGCGCATGTTCTGGAAAAACGTTTCGATATGCTGAGCCTGCTCCGTAGAAACGGAACGGTAAAAACGCCGGCTCAGTAAAAACCAGACGCTGGTCACCAGCGTCACAATGATCACCATAGCCCCGAACTGAATGTCGGCCGATTCGCTTTTAGAAAGAGCTTTTTTTATCCCCAGCATGTCGGCCAGCCATTGCACGGGAATATGGAATTTAACCAGATAAGCCGTAAGAAGACCGATCAACACCGTGCTCCAGGCCGACCATCCAGGCGTCCGCTTGATAAAAATTCCGAGCACCAGCGGCATAGTCATCGGAATAGAAATCAGTCCGGCCAGCAGCAGGGTCCACTCAAAGAGCGGCATCGTGGCCAATTTGGAAAACCAAATTCCAACCAGAATCGTCCACCCTCCCAACAGGAAGGTGAAAACACGGGAAGCCAGCAGGAGTTCCTTCTCATTGGCATTTTTGCGGAACAACGGCTGGTAAATACTCCGGACCATAATTCCGCTATTGAGATTCAGCCCGGTGTTCATGCTCGACACCGTGGCAGCGAAAATTCCGCAGGCCAGCAGTCCCATCAGCCCCCGGGGAAATGTCCGCATGCAAATCGCGGCATAGGCGGCCTCTTCCGGATTATTCAGATCAGGAAACTGTGCAGCGATATCCGGAATAACAAACGATGCGGCCATAGGCGGAATGAACCAAACCAACGGGCCGACAAAAAAACCGACGGCTACCAGCAGCGCCGCCTTGCGGGCATGGCTGTCGCCCTGAACACACAGAAAGCGTCCGGAATTGCCGTTCAGATTGAGTGCGGTAAAAAACTG
>JBILEA010000152.1:0-6733 GCA_044352355.1 Pontiellaceae bacterium
CAAGGTTGAATAGTGTGACACTCATCAGATCGAAAGAGATGAGTAAACAGGGAATACAAAGCAAACCTAAAGGAGATAACCCAATGTCTACTCGACAAAAGTCTCCGCATATCATTTTGATCATGACTGACCAGCACACCGCGACTGCTTTGGGTTGCGCGGGAAATCCGGTTTTAAAAACTCCGGCGATCGATTCGATCGCGGCAGAGGGAGTCCGGTTTGAAAATGCCTATTGCTCCTCGCCGATCTGCGGCCCGGCCCGGGCATCCCTCTTTACCGGTCTTCCGGTGGAGGAACATGGAATTTTTAAAAACTGGATTCCGCTGAAGCCGGGGACGGAGCTGATCACCGACCGGCTCAGGGCGGCGGGATATACCGCCGCGCTGGTCGGCAAGCTCCATATTTCTCCCTGCCATGAGAAGCACGGATTCGATATCCACCGGCTCTGCGACTCGCCGCATGATGTATACGACCCCGAAGAGGTGGTTCATAACGACTATTTGCGCTGGCTGGAAAAAAAATGTCCGGAGCAGACTCCGCAGGAGCTGGTGCGGCTCGCGGGCGAAAGCGAGCGGTTGGGCGGGAGCGATCCGCGCTTCTGGCAGGGCTGGAGCTGGATGGACGATGATCGTCAGCTCACCACCTGGACGGGCGAAGAGTCTGTCGAAATTATCGAGCATCACGATGCCGACACTCCGTTATTTTTGAACATTTCCTTTTTCGGGCCGCATCATCCTTACAAAACCTGTGAGCCTTGGGACTCGATGTATTCGCCGGATGAAGTCCCGCTGCCGGATACGCTGAAAAAAGAATTTCCCGGAGATCCGGGCGGGAGCCGTTTTCCCGACTGGCCGGAAGCGCGCTGGCGGGAGATGATCGCCGCCTTCTACGGCAATATCAGCTCCATTGATGTACAGATCGGCCGAATCATTGAATCGCTGAAAACGCGCGGGATGTGGGAGAATTCACTGGTTATTTTTACGGCGGATCACGGCGATTCTATGGGTGACTTTTCGCGGCTCGGCAAAGGAACCATGCTCGACAGCTCGGTGAAAATTCCGTTGATCATCAAGCCCCCGCGCTCCTCGTCCGCCCGGACCGAGCGGCGCAATGTCAGCGCGCTCGATCTGTTTGCGACCCTGGCGGACTACGCCGGGGCGGCCGGGCCGCTGCCGAAAGAGACGCGCTCGCTGCGAGGCGTGCTCGAGCAGCGCGACCCGGGCTGGCCGGACATCGTGTATGCAACTTTCGGGGATATGAGCGGCAATCCGCTCTGCATGGTCCGCAAAGGCGATCTGAAGTTGGTGCGCCGTCGCCGCAATCCGGCGGAGTCCTTTGGGTTGTATGACTGCGGTCCGGAGGGCGAAGGCGACGCGGTGAATCTCTTCGATCCTCAATCGCCGCCGGATGAATTGATGGGTCTTTGGAATGTGAAATATGCCTAAACAGAAACAGCCGAATATTTTGATTTTCATGACCGATCAGCAACGGGGTTCAACCGTGCTGCCCGACTCGCCGGTGAAGACCCCGGTGCTCGACCGGTTTCGCCAAGAGTCGGTTACATTCAGCAACGCGTTCTGCCCATCGCCGCACTGTTGCCCGTCGCGGGCTACGATGATGACGGGGCTCTATCCGACCCAGCATGGTGTCTGGAACAACGTCAAGGTTGCCAATGCGCTTTCGACCGGCCTGAATGAGGGGGTGCGCTGCTGGAGCGAGGATTTGAAAGAGGCCGGATACCGGCTCGACTGGAACGGCAAGTGGCATGTCAGCAATGATGAAGATCCTGATGATCGTGGCTTTGCGGTGCATACCTTGACCGCCGGATCACGCCGTCATGGCCCGGGCGATTATGACTGGAATGATTATCGAAAAATGTCCGCCGAAGCCGATGATTTGAGAACCCAACGCAATCCAGGCGAAATTCTCCGTCCGGGGTGGGGAGCTTATTCACATTACGGGAACCATGAGAATCCGTTTGGTGACGCAGACCATGTCAAATCCGCCGTGGAGGTGATTCGTTCTCGGGATACTGATCAGCCTTGGTGTCACTATATCGGGCTGCTGGGACCGCATGATCCTTATATTGTGCCGCAGCGGTTTCTGGATCTGTACAATCTGGATGATATTACGCTGCCGGAAAACTTTATGGATCGCATGCAGGATAAGCCGTCGCTGTATCGCCGTACCCGTGACCGGTTTGATCAGTTGACGGAAACGGAGCATCGCGAGGCTCTTCGCCACTATTATGCGTTTTGCTCGTATGAGGATTTCCTGTTCGGGCAGGTGCTGGAGGCGCTGGAGCAGAGCGGTCAGGCGGAGAACACGCTGGTGATCTACTGCTCCGATCACGGCGACTACATGGCTGATCACGGTCTCTGGTGCAAGGGGCTTCCCTGTTTCCGGGGCGCGTATGAAATCCCGTTCATTGTCCGCTGGCCGGGACATATCAGTGATCCTGGGCGTGTTGAAGAGGCGTTCATCAATTTGGCCGATGTAGCTCCGACCCTGCTCGAAGCCGCCGGGATTCAGGCTGACCGCAAATTCGCCGGGAGAAGTCTCCTGCCTCTTCTCCGACCTCTGACCCCCGACCTCCGACCTCCGTCCTCTGACCTCCGATCTCTGTCCTCCGCCCCCTGGCGCGATGCGCATTTCACACAAAGTAACGGCAACGAGCTGTACGGCATTCAACGCTCGGTGATGACTCGCGACTGGAAGCTGGTCTACAACGGGTTCGACTATGACGAACTCTACGATCTGAAGAACGATCCGGATGAAACGGTCAACCTCGCAGCACAGCCGGAGTATGATGAAACCAAGCGCCATCTTTATCAACGCCTTTGGCAGTTTGCGGCGGAACACGGAGAGCAGAGCTGCAACAGTTATATTATGACCGCACTGGCCGAATACGGACCGCTCGAGGCGTTCCGGGGGGACTCATGAAGAAGGTTCTTTTTGCTGGAGTTGTTTTGATGGGGTTGATGGCGATGAGCAATGAACCGGAGCCGGTGGATCTGATCGTGTTTGCCGGTCAGTCCAATGCCATGGGTCGCAAAGGGGATGCCGCACAGTATCCGGACGACCCGGACGGACTGGATGCTCAGATTTCGTTTTACTGGGTGACCCCGCAATTTGGAACGTCAAGCGAAGGCTGGAAAACACTTCAGCCGCAGCCGGGGCAGTTTCCTGCTGGCCATTTCGGCCCCGAAATCACGTTCGCCCGGGCACTGAAGCGCAGCGGGATGAATGTCGCCGTATTCAAATTTTCCCAAGGCGGAACCAGTCTGTACCGGAACTGGAAAGGCACCGGCGACGGAGGCCTGTACGATCAGATGGTGGATCAGTTGAACCGCGCAAAGGCTCTGCTCGAAGCACAGGGCCGGGTCGTCCGTTTCGCCGGGCTGGTTTGGATTCAGGGCGAAAGCGACGCGGTTGAGGGACATGCGGAACTTTATCATGACCGGTTAAAGGCGATGATTGAAGATCTGCGCACGCGAGTGACCCTGACACCGGATTTGCCGGTGATTCTGGGGCTGGATGAGCAGCATCCGTGGGTCCGGAATTTTCCGCAGGTAATCGCTGCCCAGGAACGGCTCACGCAGGAAGATTCCAGAATTATCCGTACGTCGATGATCGGTCTGCAAAAGGCGGATATATCTCATTTAACACCGGAATCTCTTAAGCAGCACGGCCTCCGCCTTTTTGAAGGATGGCAGTCGCTTTTTAATGAATAGTAAGGGGAGCAGTACGAAAAGAAAAGGATCGCAAATCACGCGAATTCACGCGAAACAGGACTTTCTTATTCGCGTGATTCGCGCAGATTCGTGATCAAAAATGACTTTTATTAATTTATTGGCGGATAAATAACAGGATGAAGACAACCATTGAACAGCTAAGTGAATTTAGAGCCGGTGACATCCGGGTGCGTTATGTGATCCAGCAGCCGGAGCAGCGTGTCGGACTGATGCTGATTCCGGAGTCGATGATCGCTGAGGTTGCTCAGCGGCGCACGGTACTCAACACCTGGCCGGAGATTGCCGGGTTGCCGAAAGAGATGCAGAACCTGCCGGCCAACGGGGTCGATTCACTGGTGCATCTCAAGTTAAGCGGCACACCGTATACCGACTGCCACGGGCAGGGGCGCACGATGCGCGACGCACCCGATACGATGGCGCTAAGCTATGAAAGCCAAACCTGCATCGAGCAGGGCGCGGGCTGGACGGTTACGACCATCCTGGAGCATCCTTCCGGTGCAAAACTGGAACACCGCTTATCCTGGGACGGTGAAACACCGGCACTGACCGTGCAGACCGCGTTCATCAATCAAAGCAGCAAGCCGCTGAAACTGGAAATGCTCACCAGTTTTTCGCTGGGCGGCATCACGCCGTTCGCCGCGGACGATTCTCCGAGGCGGCTGATTGCGCATCGTTTCCGCAGCGCGTGGAGCGCCGAGGGATTTTACGAAGCCTTGCCGTTTGAGTCTCTTCATCTGGAACCGTCATGGCAGTCGAGCGCCATCCGCTCTGAGCGCTACGGTTCAATCGGCAGTTTCCCGGTCAACGGGTTTCACCCATGGGGTGCCATTGAAGACAAAGAGGTCGGCGTTTTTTGGGGAGCGTATCTCTGTTCCGGCAGCTCATGGCAGATGGAGTTTTTCCGTCGCTGTGATACCGCCGCTCTGTCGGGCGGACTGGCCGACCGCGAGTTCGGCCACTGGATGAAAACCGTGGCACCCGGTGAGCGGTTTGAAGTGCCGCCCGCCTTTCTGGCTTGCTGCAAAGGTTCCGTTGACGACCTGTGCGACCGTCTGCGCGCTCCGATGGAGAAAACCGCCCGCGAAACGGCCCCGCCGTCGGAAAACGATCTTCCGATTGTTTTTAACGAGTGGTGCACCACATGGGGCGATCCCTCGCACAAACGGGTGACGGCGATTGCGGACCGGCTAAAAAAGACTCCGGTAAAATATCTGGTGCTTGATGCCGGCTGGTACAAACCTGATGTCAACAAATCCTGGCATGCTGCGCATGGCGACTGGATTCCGAACAAAGACCTTTTCCCTGAAGGACTGAACGCTGTCGCTGAGGCCATCCGCGAACGCGGCATGATTCCCGGCCTCTGGTTTGAGTATGAGACGCTGGGTAAAGACAGTGCCGCCTGGAATCGTCCGATGGATCAGTTCCTCTGCCGTGACGGCGCGCCGATTGAAGTGGCCGGCCGCCGGTTCTGGAATCTGAACAACCCGGCAGCCGTAGAGTATCTTCATGAGCGCGTAGTGAATCGTCTGAAAAATGACGGCTTCGGCTATATCAAAATCGACTACAACGCCACCGTCGGCATCGGAGCGGATCATCCGGATTCGCCCGGAGAGGGGCTGCGGCTTCAGACGGAGGCGGTACATCGCTTTATCGAAGCGATGCGCCGCGAGATTCCGGAACTGGTTATGGAAAACTGCGCCAGCGGCGGCCACCGGTTGGAACCCTCCTTCATGATGCGCCACGCGATGGCTTCCTTTTCCGATGCGCACGAGACGCTGGAGATACCGGTGATAGCCGCCAACGTGCAGCGGCTGATTCCGCCGCGCCAGAGCCAGATCTGGGCCGTATTGCGCGCGGCGGACGATGATAAACGGCTGCGCTATTCACTGGCCGCCACGTTCCTTGGCCGCATGTGTCTTTCCGGTGAAATCGACGACCTTTCGGACCGGCAGTTTGCGATCGCCCGCGAGGCGATGAACCTCTATCGCGAGATCTGGCCAATCATCGCCGACGGCACCTCACGCCGCTACGGAACACCGGTCGACAGCCATCGCCATCTGCTCGGCGGACAAACCGTTGTCCGGACTCTCGGCGATCAGGCGCTGGTGGTGGTTCACAGTTTTGCCGGCGGTGGCGACTACGAAGAAGTTGTTCCGCTTTTTTCCAAACATTGGAAAATTGAAAAACGCTTCGGCCTGCCGGAAGCAGCAATAAAAGACGGATCTCTGCATGTCAGCGTGTCGCCGCTTGATGGCGGGGTGTTATGGCTTCTGCGGAAATGAGTCGTATTTTCCGGCTGAACACGCCGTAGCATATCGGATTCGAAGTTGAACCTGTTCCGGGTTGTAGCAGGTGATGAAAACACCGCACGGTCTGTTGCGCTGATCAAAATAGCATTCGGTGGTTTTCAGCAGCGGATGTTTGGCGGAGAGCTTGAGGTGTTTTGCCGCGACCGGATCCGTGACGGTTTCAACTGTTTGCTGAATCGAATTGATTTGCAGGTTTTCCTTGGCGGACCAGCGCTCGATCAGCGCAACGTCCGCGAGTTCCTTTTCGGTGGTTTTCTTTGCGTAGCGCAGTGGAATGGTTCCGCAGTCCCACGCAAATGGAATGCCGTTGAGCCGGTCGCACCGTTCGGAGTAGAGCACCGGCGCGTCTTCGCTGATTTTCAGTAAGTCTGCCGCTGCTCCGGCGGTATCCGTCCGGCAGACCAGCAGGGTGCGTTTGGCATCCGGTGCGTGCAGTTGAAGAGAGGCGGTGTAGTCGATGGAGACAGGAACCAGTCTGCGGGGCTGTGAGCTGACAAAGGTTCCAAGCTTTGGACGGCGCAGGATCAGTCCTTCTTCTTCGATCAACTGCAGGGCATGACGCACGGTGATGCGCGAGACGGCGTGCGTTTCCGCCAGCTCCATTTCGGTCGGCAGACGGAAGCCAGGGGGCCATTCGCCGGTGGAAATGGAGCCGCGCAAACTTTGTGC
>JBILEA010000153.1:0-6729 GCA_044352355.1 Pontiellaceae bacterium
ATAAACTGAGTTTCGAGCGAGGCGATCTGCTGGTCGAGCAGGTAATTAGCCTGGTTGATCAGGCAAATCAGGGCGTTGGCCCGCACGGCAGGGTCGGCGTGTTCCAGCCAAGGCGCATAGAGCGCCAATCTGGCCTGATCCGACAGATCTGTCAGATTGGACTGATCTGACCGATCCCGAAAGTTGCGGGGGACATTGCGCACGGCCAGCGCGTCGGTACTGTCGGGGGCCCACTGTGCGAGGCGGCGGTGGCGCAGAAAATCTTCGTAGTCGAGCAGGAGTTCTTCAAGGCTGGCGCGGGCGACATTCACCAGCCGGAGTTCGGTTTGTGAAGAGGTCGCGGCGGCGCGGCTGCCTTCAGCGATATTCTGCCGTCCGGAGCGGGCGGCCTGCACCATTTGATCCACCGTGCGGGAGCGCGGATCGAGAAACTTTTCGCAAAACCAGACGGTGGCATCATAGATTAGAGTCGAGGTTTGAAAACTGCATGTATCCCGGTAGCCGCCGCTGGGTCGTATTTTTGTCATGGTATTCCTTTGTGTTGCCAATTCCTGTTTGATCGGAATTCGTTTTAGCCGGTTAAACCACACTTTGCAAGTGTTTGGCAGAATATTCCTAACGAGACGGGGCGAACCATGAAGTTTTTTTGTGTCAATCGGGGCCGAAGACGGCTAAAAGTATCCGCATGAAAATACTCGCTCTTCTCCTTTGCACTGCTCTCGCCGCCTATAGCGCGGATCTGTCCGTTGAATTACAGAATCCCCCGTCAACCGGAACAGTTGAAATTCTGCTTTTCGATTCGCCGGATACGTTCGGTGATCTGCGCGCACCTGTTAAATCCGTCCGGGCTCCCGCCACGGGACAGAGCGTTTACCGAATCACCGGAATTCCGCCGGGCGACTATGCGCTGATGGTTCATCACGACGAGAACAGCAACGGCGGTCTGGATAAAAATTTTATCGGTATTCCCCGCGAACCGGTCGGTTTCGCCAACGGTTACAGTCCGAAAGGTCCGCCAGCCTATTCCCGCGCCCGGCTGACGGTTGACGAAAAAACCGCCCAGACAGTTCCGGTCGAACTCAGCCGTCCTCTCGGTGAACGCGGACGGCTTGGTGCGGGACTGGGTGCCATCGTCCGTAGCAGTCCTTACCGTGATGCTGACGGCGGAACATTTATACCGATTCCCGCCATCACCTATACCGGCAGCCGGTTGCAAATTTTCGGGCCGCGTGCGCAGTTCGGTCTGATCGAAGCCGGACCGCTGCAGTTCGCGGCGGTCGCGCAGTACCGTTCCGCCGCCTATAAAGAAGATGACAGCGACATGCTGGAAGGCATGGGAAACCGCGACGCCACCCTGATGGCCGGCGGCGAACTGAAAGCCGATCTGCCCGCCGGAATGGAGATTTCCCTGAATGTTCTGCATGACACGCTTGATCAGATCGGCGGAAGCGAAGCATCACTTTTTCTGGATCGCTCCTTTCAGCTCGGCGTTGTCCGCCTGACCCCGCGAACCGGAGTGAATTGGACCGCCGCGCGGCTGGCGAATCACGACTACGGCGTGCCGGACTCGAAAGCTGCTCCCGGACGTCCGGCCTATGATACCGGTGACACGCTCAGCGCCGAAACCGGAATCAGCGCACTCGCCGAACTGACAGAAAACTGGTGGATTGCTGCCAGCCTGGGCGTCGAGTTTCTCAGCGATGAGGTCAAAGACAGTCCGCTCGTTGAAGACAGCGTTGTGTTTAAAGGCTTTCTGGCCGTGCAGTACGTTTTTTAAGGTGCATAAGAAACCGACACTCCTGTCTGTTCATTCGGGCAGATGCCCGCATAAGAGATTGCAGTTTTTGCGTTTCAATCCGTCGCCAGGACGGTTAAAAATATGCGCATGAGAAAAGAAAAGGATTCCCTCGGAGAACTGACGGTACCGGACGATGCGCTGTACGGCGTGCATACCTGCCGGTCGATTGAAAATTTTCACATGGCGGGCGAAAAGCTTCCGCTGGAACTGATTTACGCGATCGTGCAGCTTAAACAGGCCTGCGCCGCCGCCAACGCCCAACTCGGTCTGCTTCCGCACGATAAAGCCGTTGCCATCGCCTGTGCCTGCGGCGACGTGCTGGGCGGCAAGTACAACGACCAGTTCCCGATTGACGTTTTTCAGGCCGGTTCCGGTACGTCGAGCAACATGAATGTCAACGAAGTGCTGGGCAACCTCGCCGCCGAAGCGCTCGGCGGAAAGCGTGGCGACCGCAAGACGGTTCACCCGAACGATGATGTCAATATGGGCGAATCGACCAATAATGTTTTCCCGTCGGCAATTCGCATCGCGGCAGTTGAACTGTGCGGCGGACTTTTCCAAACCTTGGACAAGCTGATCCAGGCCTTGGAAGCCAAGGCGACTGAGTTTTCCAATGTCTGGAAAAGCGGACGCACCCATTTGCAGGATGCCGTACCGATGACGCTCGGTCAGGAGTTTGCGGCATGGGCGAATGCTCTGCGTAAAGCGGAACGCCGGATCGCCTGCGCCTGTTTCGATCTGCACGAACTGGGAATCGGCGGCAACGCCATCGGCACCGGCGTGAACACGCCCGCTGCCTTCCGCAGTGAAATTATTAAGGCGCTGAATCAGGCGACCGGTCAAGAATACCGCTCCGCGACCAACGGCATCGAAATTACACAGTTCCTTTCCGACCTCGGTGCGTTCTCCAGCGCGCTGAAGATGCTGGCGCTCGACCTGAACAAGATTGTGAATGACCTGCGCCTGCTCGCTTCCGGCCCGAACACCGGTTTTGGCGAAATTCTGCTTCCGCCGGTCGAGCCGGGTTCGTCGATTATGCCAGGCAAGATCAATCCGAGCATCTGCGAAGCCGCCAATATGGCTTGTCTGCAAGTGGTCGGAAACGACGCGGCGGTTGTGATGGGCTGTGCCGCCGGTCAGCTGGAACTGAATACACATATGCCGCTGGTCGGAACGAATATCGTCAAGTCGCTGCGGATTCTGACAAAGGTCTGCGCCGCGCTGGATAAAAAGTGCGTGCGCGGCATTACGGCGTACGAAGCGGTCTGCCGGAAATATTTTGAGAACAGCGCCGGACTGCCGACGATTCTGAATCCGGTGCTGGGCTACGATAAAGTCGCCGAACTGGTCAAAGAGAGCCTCAAGACCGGCAAGACACTGGCGGAACTGGTGCGCGAGAAAAAGCTGATGCCGGAAAAAGAGTTCGCCGCCTTGCTCGCCTGCTCCAACGGGCCGACAAAGTAAGAGAAGGCTTGAGGCTGCAGGCCTGAGGCCGATACGACATACATCAAATTTGGTGTTGAATGATATGGAATTCAGCGTAGAGTTTTATACGTCGGAAGCAGGGCGTGCGCCGGTTCAGAACTTTCTGGATGAACTGAAACAAAGCGATCCGGATGACTTTGCGGCGGTCGTGGCCGGACTGGCGAAACTCAGAAACCTCTACTTTTTCATGCGGGGACGGCGGATTGTGGCGGTTCACGGTATCCGGAACAAAGGGATGGCCATTCCGGCGCGCGACCGGCACACTGCGCAGGAACGGATGAAGGAATGGCTGGCGAGGATCGAATCATGAAAAAGACTAATTTCGATGCGTATCTTGATGAACAGATGAAGGACAGCGCTTTCGCTGAAAAGTTTGAAAACGCCGGCGAAGCGTGGAACATCGCTCTGCAAATCGCGGCACTCCGCAAACTGGCCGGACTCTCGCAGAAAGACCTCGCACGCGAACTGAAAACTTCTCAGCAGCAGATCAGCCGTCTTGAGTCCCCTGCCTACGAAGGACACTCCCTGAGCATGTTGCGCCGTGTAGCGCATGCCCTTAACGCCGAAATAAAAATCAGTTTTAAACCTGCGGCTGAACCTGCGATGGTCGCCGAGGCTCCCGTCGGTTACACTACCCGCTCTAAAAAATCAGGAAAACGCCCATGAGCATCCTGATTAAACAGGTTCAGCATAACGGAGAGACCGTTGATGTCCATATCAGCGGCAACCATATCAAAACCATCGGCGACTGTTCCGGACAAACCGCCAAAACCGTTCTCGACGGACGCAATAAAGCGATTCTGCCGACTTTTCATAATGCGCATACTCACGCGGCGATGGCGTACATGCGTAGCTATGCCGATGATCTGGAACTTTTCACCTGGCTGAATGACCACGTCTGGCCGCTCGAAAGTAAAGTTACCGAAGCGGATGTCTATGACGGTGCGCGGCTGGCCTGTCTGGAAATGATTAAGTCCGGCACCACCTTCTTTAACGACATGTACTGGTTCTGGCACGGCACCGCCCGCGCCGTTGATGAAATGGGAATGCGCGCCGCATTGTCGGCGGTCTTCATCGACTTTGACGATCCGGTGAAAGCCAAAGCACAGATGGAACAGAACGCGCAACTTTTCGCGGAGCGGACACGCTACAGCGACCGGATTATTTTCCAGCTCGGCCCGCATGCCATTTACACCGTTTCCGAAAAGTCGCTCCGCTGGTGCAAAGAGTTTGCCGATGAACACGGCCTGATGATCCATATTCACCTTTCCGAAACACAGAAAGAAGTCGCCGACTGCGTGACCAAGCACGGACTGCGTCCGGCGAAATATCTGGACTCCATTGGATTCCTCGGGTCAAACGTCACTGCGGCCCACTGCATCTGGCTCGAAAAATCGGAAATGGAACTGCTGGCAAAACGCGAGGTGAAAGCACTGCATTGTCCGACCTCGAATATGAAGCTCGCTTCCGGTAAATTCCGTTTCACGGATGCGATCGACGCGGGTATACAAGTCGCCATCGGCACCGATGGATCGGCCTCAAACAACTGCCTGGATATGGGTTCAGAAATAAAAATGGCGGCGCTGCTCGAAAAACATTTCACCGGAACTACCACGGCGCTGAATGCACAAACGGCGTGGCACGCCGGAACCCGCGCCGGTGCAAAATTTTACAACCTCAACAGTGGCATCATCGCCGAAGGCGCACTGGCTGACTGTATGCTGGTTGATCTGAATAACGAACGGCTTGTTCCTGGACATAATCTGATTGCCGATATGGTGTACAGCGCCGACAGCTCCTGCATTGATACCGTCATCTGCAACGGAAAACTCCTGATGCAAAACCGGCACGTTCCCGGTGAAGAGGAAATCATTGCCAAAGGCCGTGAATTTAAGCGCAAGTTCATCCGCTGAACGTAAAACGGGCGTTCCGCTCGTTGATAAGCAAGCGAGACGCTTGCTCTACTTTAATACAGAACGACCTATCAGGGAGAACGGGCCGGTCCAGTCGAGTTTGACGTTTACCAGCTGACCGAGGCAGTCGCCTTCGTGCTCAAAGAAGACCAGCTTGTTCTGCGGTGTGCGCCCGCGCCAGCGGCCTTTGCTAGTCTGAAACTCTTCCGCCAGTACTTCGACAACGGTTCCAAGCATTAGAGTGTTGTTTTCACCCAGAACACGTGCCACTACCTCGTCGAAGCGGTTGAGGCGGCTTTCCTTTTCCGCTTCAGAAACGTCGTCGGGCATTTTCGATGAAACGGTGCGTGGGCGCGGCGAGTATTTGGCGATATGCGCCAGATCAAGTTTCAGTTCGTCATAAAGCTTCATCGTTTCCTGAAAATCTTCTTCCGTTTCGGTCGGATAACCAACGATGACATCGGTGTTGATCGAGGCATCAGGAATGATTTTCCGGATGCTGGAAACGACATGCCGGTATTCGGCATTGGTGTAGCCGCGCCGCATCGATTCAAGAATCCGGTCACTTCCAGCCTGAAACGGCAGCTCAAAATACGGGCAAACTTTTTTCGTCTCCGCAACCGTACGGATCAGATCTTCGTCAATGTACGACGGATGGCTGGTCAGGAACCGGACGCGCAGAATACCGTCGATTTTCGCAACCTCTTTGAGAAGCCACGCCAGATTTCTGCCGTCGCCGAGATCGAAGCCGTAGCGATCAACAATCTGTCCGAGCAGTGTAACTTCTTTAATCCCCTGATCGACCAGCGCACGCACTTCGGAAAGAATTTCATCCGGCTTCCGGCTGCGGTCTGGACCACGGCGATACGGAATGACACAATACGAACAGGCATGCGAACAGCCCAGCGTGACAGGCACAAATGCGGTAATTGCCTTTTCTCGATTAATGACAGGCAGCCGGTAATCGGCCAGCTCAATCTGTGTGCGGTCGAGATGGCTGTATTCGTCGCGGCTCAGCACATAATCAATCAGCGCATCCGTCTGCGACGGAGCCATAAATACATCAACGAATGGAAAGCGGACCGCGAGATCTTCAGCTTCACGCTTGCCGACCATACAACCCATCAGCGCAATAATCATCTTGCGCTTATTTTTCTTGGTATCGCCAAGCGCTAACAATTTGGAAACGGCCTTATCCTCTGGTTGCTGGCGCACCACACAGGTGTTCAGCACGGCAATATCGGCATGTTCAGCGCGCGGGGTTTCTTGAAAGCCGAGTGCTTCAAGCTGCGAAGCGAGATGGCGAGAGTCCGCCTCGTTCATTTGACAGCCGATTGTCCAGATATGATAGGTTCCTGTCATTAAAATTCCTTTTGCGAGGCGACGCTTATACCACAGGTTTGCCGAGTCTGTTGAACCAAAAGCAGTGAACTGTAGTAATTGTAGTAATCACAAGCTTTTTTGTGCTGTGGTGCGATCAAACCTTCCGCTTTTCGTGCGTTGAAACTTCCGAAGACGTGCGTTGAAACTTCC
>JBILEA010000154.1:0-6682 GCA_044352355.1 Pontiellaceae bacterium
CTCAGCTTAACATTAGCTTCTGAACGACACCCCGGACCCTTGCCCTGCTTGTCAACGGTGACACTGAAACTTTCGAGTTCGAAAAATGACTGGTGTTTTTTGAGTACCTTTTTGATCAGCATCTGGAATGACGCATCCGCCGATTCGTATTCGTAGCCGTCTTTTTCCATCTGCTCAAGCTGCTTAAGCACCTCGCGAACTTCCGGCGACTTACGGTCGAGTTCCAGCCCCATTTCGATCGCTTTCAGGAACACGTTACTCGCGCCCGACAGCTCGGAAATCAGAATACGACGACTGTTCCCGACCGATTCTGGAACAATGTGTTCGAAGCTCCGCGACACCTTGCGCACGCCATCCACATGCATCCCTGCCTTATGGGCAAATGCGCTGTCGCCGACAAATGCCTGTTTAGTATAAGCGCGCATATTGGCCTGTTCATAAACACACTGCGAAAGCGCGCGAAGTTGCTTCAAATTTTCCGCCTTCGTTAGACACGTATATCCCATCTTCAGCATCAGATTAGGAATGACGGAACTCAGATTGCAATTGCCGACCCGCTCGCCGATCCCGTTGATCGTCCCCTGCACATGCACGGCACCAACCTGTACCGCGGCCAGCGCGTTGGCCACGCCCAGCTCGCCGTCATTATGTGTATGAATGCCAACCGGCGTATCAAACGCCTTGATCACCGTGGCGGTGATCTGCGCCACTTCGTGCGGAAGCGCGCCGCCGTTCGTCTCGCAAAGAACAATGCAATCGGCTCCGGCCTCCACAGCAGCTTTGAGCGCAGACATCGCGTATTCCGGACTGTCCTTATAGCCGTCGAAAAAATGCTCGGCATCATAGATCACCTCTTTGCCTTGCTGCTTCAAAAAGCGGACGCTATCCGCGATCATCGCCAGATTTTCCTCTGGAGTCGTCTGAAGCACCTCGATCACATGCAAAAGCCAGCTCTTACCGAAAATTGTGCAAACCGGCGTATCGGCTTCTAACAGAGCGGCGAGGCCCTTATCCTCTTCCGGCGTAATGTTCGCGCGGCGGGTTGAACCAAACGCGGCAATCTTGGCGTTTTTGATCGTTTCCTTCTTAATCAGGCGGAAAAACTCCATATCTTTCGGATTAGACGCAGCAAATCCGCCCTCAATATACGCAACCCCGAACTCATCGAGGCGCTTGGCAACCTGCACCTTGGCGACTGCGGAAAAGGAAACTCCTTCCGCCTGTGCACCATCGCGCAACGTCGTATCATAAATAGCTATGTTTTTTTTGCTCATGGTTTTCCCCTGAAGAAGCGAAGAAAGATATACGACCCCCCCGCAGATTTAAAGCCTTCAGGACGGTTTTTTCGAGCGAAGGCTTTTTGCAAAAAGCGAACACAAGCGAACACGAAACGGAGGGTTTTATCGGGCCTAGAAATATGTAACCTGTTCATCTATAATGTGTTAAATGATTTTTAGATGCGAACACGCCTCATCCCGTGTTCGTTTTTATTCACATCTTATTGATTAACAACATGTTAATCTGTTCGCTGCCCCCGAAAGATCCCGCAAGGCAGATCCGCTGCGACGCGACTCGTACACCTTCTCCGCCGTCAATGGGACAAACGGAACACAATGGAACACTCCCAGGGGGGTGAACTCAATCGATTCGAATATCAAAGAACGTCAGCGGAACCCGATCAAATTACCACGCTCCTCAATAAAAAAGAAAATCAAATAGCCCCACCATAACCAACACTTCTTTCCACGCCATGAGTTACCTCCATGGCTCGATTATAAAGTGTTACCTGTACCCAGCCTATCTGTTACCTATGTACCCGGATCAGACCACCCCGGCACCGATCTTCCACAACATATTTTCCGCTTTTGGTTGACCCTGAACGAGTTTGACGAACAGGTAATAAAATGAAAAAATAGCAGTTTGATATATCTACGAAAGCAAGCAGATAGGCAGAAGGCTCCATGAGAATCGCAATTATTGGGAACTGGGGACACCATGTGTGTGTTCTGGAAGAAACTGACAAGTGCTCGGACATTTCGGTCGTGGGCATAGCTCCTGGTTTCAAGGGCGAGGATCTTTCCTCGCTACAGACCAGATACGCACAGACGACCAAGCTCTACGGGGATCACCGCAAAATGCTGGCCATGGAACGGCCGGAGGTCGTGATCATCAGCACCCGGCTGGACCGGATTTCCGATCTAGCCATCGATGCGGCCAATGCTGAGTGCCATAGCATCTGCGAAAAACCGTTGGCGTTGAATCACGGGGATCTGACCCGCATGTGGGCCGCTGTCACGGCGAACCGCACACAGTGCATCGCCATGCTGCCCAACCGCAATCACCCGGTGCTGGCGGCCGCCAGACGCGCCATTGAATCCGGGCGGATTGGCGAGGTGAAGCTTCTCAACGCAAGAAAATCCTACAAATTCAGCGGCCCGCGCAAGGGTTGGATATCCAAGCGCTCCAGCTATGGCGGAACCTTGCCGTGGATCGGAATCCACGCGCTGGATTTCATTGAGTCGGTGGTTCATGTCCCGTTCAGGAGTCTTTCGGCCATGCATGCCAACGTGGCGCACCCGCTCGATCCGGAATGCGAAGATGTCTGCACGATGAATCTGAGGTTGGCGAATGGCGGCCTGGCCACCGTCAGCGTGGACTACCTGCGGCCCAAGTCGGCGGCCGTGCATGGCGACGACTGGCTGCGCATCGTCGGGACCGAGGGCAGTATCGAGGCGGCCATGGAGCGCAACCAGTGCCTGGTGATCGACCGGGACGGGCACGGCGAAATTGTTGACTTTCCCGACCGGGAACCTTACTACCCGCCCTTGATCCGGAGCTTCCCCGAAGCGGGAACCGCAGGCCCCACGGAGGAAACGCGCCGCAGTTTTTATCTAACCCACGTCGCCCTGCACGCGCGCGATGCTGCCGACAAGGGCGTGATCATCGAAGACCTGACACCAACATGGCGCGAAAAATGAGCGGAGAAAACAGAGAAACCGCTCGGTGCGAAGGCGCAGAGCGGTTTCTCAGTCTGCTCTTTTTTCATACCAAAGATCCTCGGTTAAACTCCCTGACCGCATCGAAGGCCGCCAGGATGTTCTCCGCCGGAACTTCCGGCAAAATATTGTGAATGGTGTTGAAGATGAAGCCTCCGCCTTTAGAGAAGAGTTCACAGCGTTCGAGCACGTGTTTACGGACTTCTTCGGGCGTGGCCTTGTTCAGGATCGCGGCCGTGTCACATCCTCCGCCCCAGAAGGTGATGTCCTTACCGAATTCCGCCTTCAGTTTTTCCGGCTCCATTTCGAAGCAATTGGTTTGAACCGGATTAATGATGTCGTAACCCGCTTCGATGAGATCCGGCATAATGCGATAGATCGAGCCGCACGAATGCAGGAAGGTTTTCATTTGGCTGTTTTTGTGAACAAATTCGTTCAGCTGCGCGTGACGCGGTTTGAAGAGCTTGCGGTAGGTATCGGGCGGCATGAAGAGTCCGCCAGTAGTACCGAGGTCATCGCCGAAGCGCAGGATGTCGACGATATCGCCAACGGCGTTGCAGACTTTTTCCAATCCTTGGAGATGCAATTTCATCAGTGCGTCAAGCAACCGTTCCACCTCTTCGGGTTCAGTCAGCAGATCCATAAGAAAATTATCCAGTTTGCGCAGGAAGGTTCCCCATTCAAACAGGTTGCAACCGCACGTGATCATCAACGCTTTGTCGGTATTTTCACGCAACTTCAGAGTTCGTTTCCGCAGCTCAATCCAGAAATTATCATCCGCCGCATGATCCCACGGACTGTGGGCGAGGTTTTGCCAGAGCACCTTATGCATGGCCTTGGGTAAGTCGCTGTAGTCCGATGGATAGTCGGCTTCGTAGGGGAAATAAGTCTGGTCGTAGAAGGCGCCACCGGCCGGGCGGCGGGCAATGACGATGCCGTCCACTTCGACTTCGTTGGAACCATCGGGACGTTCCAAAGGTTGGAACCAATTGGGATATTGCGCGGTGGAGCCGTCAAGCATGGTGATATCATACCAATCGTCGTCCGAGGTGTTGAACACGCGACCAATATCGATAATGTCGAGACCGAGCGCATCGATCACTTCATCCTCCACCTGCGCCAGCTGCTGCACGACATCGAAAATGCGGGTATGTCCACTCGTGATGCCGAGGGCTTTTTTAAGTTTTGTGTACCCCATGGCAGAAATGCCCGAGCTGGGGTTGGAGCCCAGATCAACGGGAATCTGGTTGGGTTGCTGATGATTGATGGCGGCGAATACGCGTTCTCTTGAAGTCATGTCCTGTTCCTTCTTATTTTCAATTTTATCAATCATCAGCCAGGGGCCGTCGGCACCAAACAGGGGTTTCTAAAAGGCCTCGGTGATCTCACTCATGCTTTACCGCAACCGTTCATGGCTTATAAACAAATTCACGGCGTGACGAAGCCATCAACGGCTGTCCAGTTCTTGAAGTCGTAGAGCCGGGTTGCGCTCCCATCGCTGACCTCCATCGGCCCGTCTGGCACCAACTGTTCGGTCCACGGGCTTTCAAGCACAGGCCACTGAGCGTAATCGACCACCGTTCCGTTGATCTTGTCCTCCCCGTCAAATGCGCACTCCAGCGTGTTGCCGCTGCGATCCGTGTAACGGCCGACCGGCTTTCCCTCAGAGCTGACCTGGATCTGCGATCTGCTTAGGAGCCGGTCACGGAACGAAGCGAGTTGTTGTTCCGCTGTTGCCCCAGGGAATTCCTCGGGAAGCGCCGTTTCAATCGCCAGCGCCGCTTTGGTGGCCATGACGCGGAACTCGGAATCGCCCGGGTTGGGGGTGGCTGCCGGCGCATAGATTCCGGCTTGCGGGTCCCAGTCGATCGGGTCGGTTGAGTAAACCGAGATCAAGACAGAGCCGTAATGGAGGAAAATCCGGTTCGTTGCTGTGAGCGTTGCACGAAAGCCGCCGGGAACGTAACCGAGGATATAGGGATGGAGGGAGTCGGCCGGGATATTGAAGACAAAGAGCAGCGCGTCGCGGTGGAGAAGTTCCTGTTCAAACTGGGTTACTCCATGGGTGTGAATGCCCATCTTCCCAGGCTCATCGGCAGCCGGGTTGGTGATCCAGAGATGACTCCCCTTGGTGGTGTCGGGTTCATCCCACATCACTCCGCAGGGATAACTCTGGCCAAAAAACTGCTTTTCCCCCGCCTTCGGCGACCGGCTGAAGAGCACGTAGTCCTTGTTAACAAAATGGGTAAGCGCCCAGCGGGCGAGCTTCGCCCGATAGACATAAGGCTGGCTGCGGTCGGTTCCGGCCTTTTCCACCACCGCGGGGAGGCGGTGACTGGCCGTCGCGACGCGCAAAGCCCACTCTCTATCGAGACTCTTTGGCATAACACCACCGAAGTAAGGCCAGAGCAGCGACGCGACCCCGCGGGGCGATTGTGTTTCCACATCGGGGTAGGATCGCGGAGCAAAGGTGGCAAGGTTTCCGCGCAGGTAAGCTGGTGCGAGTTGGATAAGCGCGCACTCGTAGGCCAGCGCCGCCTGTTTGCTCAACTCGGCGTCCGTGGAGCACTCGGCAATGCTCAGAATCGGCAGAATATTTTGTGCACCATAAGGACGCGATGCGTATTCGGCCGGCCCCGACTCGACCATCTCCTTGATCATGGCCCGGACGTATTGCTCCCCGGTCGGATCCGTCTCCTCAAAGCACATGGCCTTTTCAGGAGTGAGTGGCGAGGGGTAGTTACTTTGGACCGACTCGGTAAGATAAAACGGCGCCGGGTAGAAGGCCTCGGGTCCCCAGATCTGCGTGGCCAGATAGCGGGAGGTTGCCGCCATGATCTTATGATTGCTCGTGCTCAGTCGCTGATAGAATGCACCGCCAGTGTAAATCTCCTTGTAACGCGCCTTGGTCTGCTCATCGAGGTGCTTTTTATACCGGATGTAACAGTCCAGGCCAGGCCATGCATGGAAATGGGTGTTCCCCCCGTAAACCCAACGGTTCTCCAGATTCCCGGGCACAAGGAGATCGAGCCCGCGGTTTACCAGAATCCGCCCCTCCTCAATCTTCCCGAGCTCAAAGAGCGCACCCGCGCGCAGGAAAGCGTAGTCGGCGGAGGACCCCTTCTTCTGGAAATCTTTCCAGACCGCATCGAGGAAGAGCTGCCGACGGGTTTCAAAGCTCCCGCCGGTGGTGGGAACTGAGAGCAAGAAGAATGTCAGCGACGTCTCCGGATCGATCTTAACGACACGGAACCCGATATAGTAAGCCGACGGATCGGTGATGCTGTCGCGACGCGACGATTGCGCGTAAGTAGTAGCGTTGTTGTACCTGCCGCCGCGGTACACGATGGTGTTCGTCGTCGTCACCATAAATTCAGTAACGTTACCCATCATGTTGAAGGTGCCGTTCTGCTCCTCGGTCCCTTTATCAACCGTCCAGGGCTGGGACGGGGATAACGCGTTATCATAATTCCAGCCGGTCAAACCATCGGACGATTTCGTCAAAGTGCCGCCTCCGTTAGCGAGAAGTGAATAGCCGTCGGGTTTAAAATAGGCCGCTTTGTACCACTCGTCTTCCGTCGGCAGGGCGTAGACTTTTCCGTAGGTGATGACTGCCGAGGCGCGGTCGGTGGATTCATAGACTCCGCCACTGAATTTATACGCTCCATTATCGGTATTGCCGCTGG
>JBILEA010000155.1:0-6627 GCA_044352355.1 Pontiellaceae bacterium
GTCGGATAGTTTTTCAGCGTTGGTGCATACCAGACCCAGGGATTCCCCAGCGCAGGCTTTTCTGGCGTCATCACAAACGCGTTTCTCCCATTGACCTCAAAAATTTCCGCTGGCAACGGCAATTTTGAAACGGCAAACGCATGGATCCAAACCGAGGCAAGCAACGTCGAGATCAGAGTAACTTTCCGGGTCATGTGTACGTTCCAGGTTAATTTTTCAGGTCATCCCTCAGTTGCTTAGCCAGCCGCTGCATAACTGCCCGCGCCGATCAGAAAGATCGACAGGAGCACCAACATAATCCCGGAAATCACCGTGCCGACGGTTCTACGGCTGACACCCTGCCATTCTTTAAAGTAAAGGCCCCAGATGTTACTGACCGCCACCACAACCGCCATCAACACCGACCAGCTGGCGAAGGCGTAATCGCCCAGTCGGGTGGACCCCATGCCGTAGAGCATGAACTGGATGTACCAGAGAGTTCCGGCGAGTGCCGCCAGGCTGTAATTTTTTAACAGCGGAGTCTTCTTGTTGCAGTAATCGCCGCCGGTTTTATTTTTCAGGTTCAAAAACAGGCAGTAGATGAGGTTCGTAGTGAATCCGCCCAGCAGCGCCACCACCAGCACCGGATTGTTCTGCCAAAGCGGCGAAATGCCTTTGGCAACCACGGCATCGGCAATCGGCTTCCCGGCGGAAAAACTGAAGGCCAGACAGGCGTTCATCAAACCTGAAATCAGCGCGACAACCACCCCTTTGGGGAAATTAAACTCCGCATTGACACTCTGCTTCTGATCCCCGGAAAGCTCCCTTTCCTTGCGGACGCCCGCATAACCGCAAACGCCGACGCCCAGCAGACAGACCGCCACGCCGGCCAACGTCAGCTGTCCGGAAAAAGCGGAAACGAGCGTGCCGAACTGTCCGGTCAGAATCGGCGGGATCAGAGTGCCGAACGCCGCGCAGGATCCCAGCGCCAGCGCATAACCCAATGACATACCCAGATAGCGCATTGAAAGACCAAAGGTCAGCCCGCCAATTCCCCACAGAAAACCCATCAGCCAAGTGATAAAAACGGTGCGGCTGTCCACTCCCGAGATCGTGCCGATAAAATCAGGCACGGTCAGCGCCGCGACCAGTATGGGTCCGATCACCCAGGAAAAGAGACCATTGGAAATCCAGCCCGACTCCCACGCCCAGCCTTTAACCTTTTTCAGCGGAATGTAAAAACTTCCCGCAGAAATCCCGCCCAATATCAGCATGAACACACCTGTAAACATGGTTGTTTCCTTATTTTTCTCTACAGTCCGCTGTCCTTCGTCACCGTTTCTTTACAGCAACTCGTATTTCTACTGCGCGTATTACGCTTTAAGCCCCCATCCCCTCTCTTGGCATCATCACCTATTCGGTACGGGAATTCCGTTCAGCACCAGCAAAATGAAACACCGCCACCCAAACGGCCCACACGACTTTTAACCCTATACTCTTCAAAATTGCTCCTTTAATTAAAACGTTGCAAGTGAACCGGACCGAGCAGACCGGCCGGGCGCAGGGGCGAGGTGGCCTTGTGCGGGTTGATGTTGAGCCAGGTCTTACGCTGCGCTTCCGGCAGGTTCAAATCGCCGATCAGCCGGTTGACCCATGTGTTGCGCACTTCAATTTCCAAAACGTTTCTGCCCTCGACCAGCGCGCTGGAAATGTCGATTCGGTACGGCGGTTTCCACAGGGGATCGAAGGCTGTCCCGTTGACGGTAACCCGGGCCATATTCCAGACCTCGCCGAGGTCGAGCACGCCTCCCCCGCCCGCTCCGGACACGTCGAATTCCGTGCGGTAGGTGGCGGAGCCCGAGAATGTTTTGACGAACGGGTCGGCATGATCGGGCCACGCGGTCAGTTTCTCGAACGAATGCTCGGCCGTTTCCCCGAACGGACTGGAAAACGCGACCTGCCACGGGCCGGTGATCTCGCGGGTCTCTCCCGTAAGGGCCGGGGGTGCCGCGGCGGAGGACGTCGCGCGCTCGCGGAAGACAACAAACAACGACCCGTTCGGCGGGAAATCGATCGTCATCTGCGTTCCCGACGAATCGGTTTGCAAAGCGGTCGCGGGCTCGATACGCCCGGTATCGGAATGCCAGAATTCAACGGCGGAGCCCGTGGCCCGGAAGCGGCAGGTAGCACTCACCGCCTGGTCGGACTGCGAGGTGAGGAAAAAGACATCATCCGTTCCGACTCGCCGGTGGGCGAACTCAACGGAGGGTACTGACGAGGTGAAAGCCGGCACAACACCGATATGACTCAGGGCCTCAGGAATGGTGTAGCCCCACAGCACGCGCCCCTTGCCATAGGCGTGTTCTCTGACGCTCTGTCCGTCGACCGGCCCCCAGAGCGCCTCGGCCAGTTCGCGCAATCTCTCATCGTTTGCGGAAACGGAATCGATCAGTGAGGGCGATTGAAATGCCGAAGGGGCAAGCAGGGTAACGCCCTGCTCGACCAGCCCGGCAATTTTCTGCAGCAGCTCATAGGTGATTTCGCCCCCGAAATCGCCCAGTGCCAGCAGTTCATAACTCACGCCCGACGGCAGAACGATCTTCCCGTCCTCTACAGAACACAAGTCGATGACGTTTTGCCCGGTGCAGAAATCGAAATCGTAGCCGGAATCAAGGGTATAGCCGTAGACAGGACCGGAGAGCGCCTTGACTTTGGTTTGCGGCGCGTCGTCCTCGGACAAACAAAAGAGGAAATCGGATTGAGGAATTCCCTGCTGGAGCATGAACTGGCAGCGGCTGAGATATTCCGTCCAGGCCCCTGCCATCGGCCACCAGATCAGGTCCCGCCCGAAATTGGTGCCGTACACGGTGGTCAGCCCGGGCTTTTTGTCCATGAACGGCTGATGCAGGAAAAGATGGAAAAGCAAATGGTTCACTCCCTGAGCAAACACCTTGTCGGCCGATGATTTCAAGGCATAGGGATCGCGGTCGAATTTACGGATACCGTCGTCCCGGCGACCGAGGAGCGGGGAAATGTGATCGGGCCTGATGGTTTTTTCGCGGGCCAGGAAAGCCTCGGACGAGGTCACGGTCCGTCCGAAAATATGTGCCGCCGAGGAGGTCATTTTAGCCCCCTCCTGGACCCCGTCCTTGAGCAACCCGGCCCTGCCGTCATCCCCCTTGGGCGAAAACTCGGTGATCGGGATATCCGTATACTCGAACGTCTTGAAACGGTCGCGATTCGAAAACTCCGTTTCGAGATAAAGCCCCGCCTCATGGGCGCGATCGCGGATCGTCCGCATGAATTCATCGCCGGAAAGGTTGGAGATCATACGGCGATAGTCCCACAGGAAACGGCGGGTCAACTCCGGCGAATCGACGGTAAAGCCGATCAGTGCCGGAAGCCATTTTTCCAGATCGTAGGGCATGGTTTCGCGCCAGGTGTTGCGCACCGTTTCGCTCCATAAATGGTGGCTGCATTCCCAGCTGTCCAGATGCAGGCCAACCAACGTGGTTCCCAGATACGGCTTGGCGCGCGGATCGTCGACCAGACGGTCAAAAAACCCGGAAAGAAAAGCCTTTGCGGCTTCCGCACTGTATTTATTGGCTTCCCAGTTCGGTCCGGAAAAGAACCGGCCGGTTGCCGACGTGGTTTCGCCGCTGACCGTGGCACCGATCCGGGCTACCACCCAGTTGCCCGCCGGGGCATCCCATGCAATCGAACCATCCGGCTGCAGGAGATGGCTGAGGTTAACAATCCGGTCCGATCGGGTTTGTGTTGAATCCTGAGGCGACCAGATTGAACCGGCCACCGAATCCGGCATCCAGGCCGCGCCACCGGCGCGGGCATCCCCGAATGGAATACGCGGCAGAACAGAGGGTTTTTCATTTTTATCCAGCAACTCCACGTCGGCAAGCCAGGCATGAAACGGGAACTTCATGTCCGTCAACTGAAGTCGCCAAACCCGCGCTTCAGTCCGGGCGGGAAGATCGATAAGGAAGCCGCCGGTTCCGTTCTGCATATCCGGATCGTAAGCAAAGGCATGCACCCGTTCGAACTTTCCACCGTCTTCCGATGCTTCCAGCACAAAGCGGCCATTGGAAAGATTGTTCATGTAGGACGGTCCGGGGTGCACATAAAGCCGCTCGGCTGCAAACGGCTGCTCAAAGGTCATCACAAGCGACGAAGGCCGCCCGCCCCCCGGAATCTGCAATGAAATCAAACTGCCCGGCTTCCCATCGACCACCGCCTGCGGATCGGTATTCCAATAGCCGTTCGGTGAATCGGCGGGGGCCAGATCAGCCGAAACAGCCGGAGGATTCTGGCGGAACCGCGTCGGTTGAGGAATCCGGTCCACCGGAAATGCCAACACGGTAACATCCCGGTAAAAAGCGTCGGCCGTCAAGGGAGGCCGCAACCGAAGCTGCACCAGCCCAGGCCTCGTGACCACCTCTTCGCTCCAGACCAGCGCATGCTCCTGATGTTCCGGCGCAATCCAATCCCCTCCGGCGGTGGCCCAGCCGTTCTGCGGCATGATGGAAACCTTCAGCCCCCGCTGACGGGCCCCTTCCAGGGTATAGAAAATATGATCAAAGAATTCAGCGCTACCGAAGGCCGGGCCACTGGCGATCTTGGCATCTTTTAAGGGCTTGCCATCGGAAAAATCGAGAACAAAGCCACCGAAGCCCGCGCCGGCAATCGCATCCAGATCGGCATCAAGTCCCGCGCGTGAAATCAGGCCCTGCCAGCGGAACCAGACCCACGGCCTGGCTGCCGGCGGCGGATTTTTGAACGGAACTTCCTGTGCGGACAAGGCAACAAAAAATCCCATGGCATGAATAACGAACAGCACGAAAAAAGGAATCGCAATCAGGGACATTCTGTTTCTTCTTATCATTCCAGCTCCAAGTTAAGTGCAAAGGAACCCCTCGCCGCACGAACCGTTTATTTAACCCGCGATGAAAATGCCGGTCTAAAAACCTCCCAGAGTTCGCGAATTGTAATAAATCGAACATTATCTTATATTACAAGTCGATGTCCACCCCTTTTTAAAAACCATTTGTGCTGCCGGCTCGACGCCGGTCAACTGCCGGATAAGGTATTTAACGCCCAGCTGACGAAGGACATGGTTATGAGCTGCACCCGGCCCTGATCATCGACAAGATAATGAGTAGGAACAATGCCCCGCCCGGTCTGCAGGTAGCTTTTCAAATGGACGGAGCCTTCCTTGACAGGAACAGAGATTTCACCGCAATACCTCAGGCTCTGATTGTACCGGATCGCCGAATCGTCCAGCATATCAAAAGCAAGCGGAGTGCGATCAAGAGCTCCTGAAGCAATCCATGGCAGCAACGACCACCGGGCAATCAGGAGCGGCGAGGTGACCGCATACTGCTGCGTATGGCCGGCGGCTTTTGTCTTGATCATTCCTCCGCTGCACGTGCCGGATTCTTCGAATCCGTACGCAGCGTTGCCCTCCATGCCCGAATGGAGAACCCATGATGCAACCGCGTTGTTTGGCCCTTCGCATTGAAGAACGGTTTTCACCGTATGCGCGGATCCTGTCTCTCCGCGCACTTCATACGTATTAAGACAACCGCCCTGCCAGGACACCTCCATGGAACCGCCTGTTGAGTTGATGCTTTGGGCCGCGGCACCGCGCCATTGGATCAGCTCATAGCGCGCCTTGAACGGTCCGGCCATGCCGCCATGAAGAATCGGAGAAAACTGCGGAAGAAATCCGGTAATCGGCTCAATGGGGCCCGGCTCACTCAAAAAGTTCAGACCCGTAGAGGTTACAGTCTGGCGTTTTTTTTCCGCGCCCAGCAGGGGCAGATACCCCTGCGCAACAAGAACACCGGCCGCCAGTGAGACCGACTTGATGAATTCGCTTCTTCTCATGATCACACTCCCGACTTGATACGGCTGTAGAAATCGTTGCAGGTCTTCTGGAACGCTCCTTTGGGTCCGGGAAGAACCCGTTCATTCAACTCGATAGACTGAAGATAGTCGAGGAGATGCTCGCGGTGGCGGATGCCCGCCGTTTCACCCCTTTCGGTCGCAGAGAGGTCATTCATCTCCAGCGGGTCCGCAACCAGATCGTAGACCTTTTTCGAGCCGTTGCTGTAAAAGATCGTTTTATACTGCCGATCCCGAACAGCGACTTCCCCGGCTCCGACAAAGGACTCGCCGACCACATATTCGCGCCACGCTGTATCGGCGGTTCCTTCGGCTATCTTCCGCAGACTTTTTCCAATCGTCATTTTGGGAAGGGGCGGGATCTCCGCGTAATCACAGATGGTGGCAGGAATATCCACCCCCGATACCAGGTGCGTGTCGTCGTGTACACCGGCAGGAATTCTACCGGGGAACACCAGAGTCAGCGGCACATGCCAGGCTTCTTCCTCCATGAACCCTTTTGAGAGTTTTCCGTGAAACCCAAGTCCATCGCCATGGTCTGCGCTGAAAATGATCAAGGTGTTATCGGCGAACCGCGACGAACGCAGCGCCTGATAAATCCGTCCGATTTCAGCATCCACCATCTCGACCAGGCGATAATACACATACCGGTAATAGCGCCACTGCTCCGGGGTCCAGACCACCTTCGCCTTGCGATTTCTCTGATTCACAAAATTTTCAGGCAGCGGC
>JBILEA010000156.1:0-6616 GCA_044352355.1 Pontiellaceae bacterium
TGGCTCGTTTTCGTAGCCTTCAATGCGTTTGCCCCGTTTTCGCTGTAGGTTAGGGCCTTTTCCCGTCAAACAACTGCCAGAACCCCATGGCGTTCTGATCTTCGCCGAGTGTTTTGCCGGCTTCGCGCGCGGCGGCGATCATCGTGGCGACGCGTTCGGGTTGTTCTTTAGAGAGATCCTTCATTTCATACGGATCGGCCTTGAGGTCGAAGAGGCGGACGCGCTGATTGTTGAAGAGGATGATCTTGTATTGGTCGTCTCGATAGGCGCGCATCTCTTCCCGGTAGGCGTGGTAGAGCGTGCTTCGATGGGGCTTACCGGGCGCGGTGAGTGTCGGCAGAAAACTTTTTGTCTCGACGGTCGCGGGAACCGGTATGCCAATTTGTTGGCAGAGGGTCGGAAAGATGTCCGAGATGTACACGAAGGCGTCGCTGCGTTTTCCCGACAGAACTCCCGGGCCGCAGACAATCAGCGGGACGCGGATATCCTGTTCATAGACGCTTTCCTTGTGGATGAGACCTTGATCGCTGAATGAATGGCCGTTGTCGGAGGTGAAAATAATAATGGTGTTTTTGAACGCGTCGGTGCGTTCAAGTTCGGCGATGATCTGGCCGACGTGCCGGTCGAGGGTGGTGGTGTAGGCGTAGTAGAGGGCGAGCACATCGCGCCACTGTTCCAGATCCAACGGGGTTCTGAAAATGCCCATGCCCGGCACCTCATACGGGCGAATGTTGGTGTCGCGCAGGTTGAAACCAGCGACGGCCTTATGGTCAACGGCGGCGTTCGGCGGCAGTAGAGGACGTTTGTCGCCGGCGTAGCGCGCCATGTCTTCCGGCTCAGGATAGAGCGGGTCGTGCGGGATAGAAGGCGCGTAAAAGACGAAAAACGGTTTGTTCTTGCGGACCGGTTCAGCCAGCCACGAGACGACCTGCGGCGCATAGGCACGACACTTTGCGGTTTCGGTTTCGATGACCTCGGCGTCGAGCAACTTTTCCGGAGTGCGCCCGCGAGTCCGCACGTTGATGCTGACGGTTTTATCGAACGAGTTGTTGCCGGGCTGGTAGGATGAACCGCCGTTCTTTCCGCAGTACAAGGAATCGTATCCCGCTTGGCGAAATACCGTGGACATCACCGGCACGAGCGGCGTATTGCCGGAAGCTTGTATGTCCTTGGGCAGATGAAACAGCGTCCGCCCCGACATCAGCATCGTGCGGCTGGGAAGGCAGACGGCGGGGAAATTGCCGCCCATGAAGTAGGCGTTGTTGAAGAGCACGCCTTCCTTGGCCAACCGGTCGATATTGGGCGTGTGAATGCGCGGATTGACCGCTCCGATGCAGTCGGCGCGCAGATCATCGGCGAGAATGACGACGATGTTGGGTTTTTGCTCCATTTCGCCGGCCGCGGGAAGCGCGGCCAGCGGGGCGAGAAATGCCGCCGTCATCCAATTCATTCGATTTTTCATGGGTTGGTCTCCTTGCCTGTTTGTTCTCGGCTCTTCATCCGTGTTTCCGAATTCAGATTAAGGCAAAAGATTAGGGCGAAAGATTAGGGCAGCGCCTTTATCTTTCCACCTAATCTCTTCGTTGAAGTCATTTAACTGCTTTCATTTTGGGCAGGGGTAACCCGAACTGCTTGCAATATTGCTCTTTGAACGGATTGATTTGCGGCGCGGTCTTGTAAGCCTCTTCGTTCACCAAGCAGGGCACCACCGCATCCCACCAGGAATCATAGTACGCATCGAGTTTCTTGACGAGCTCGCCGCTTGCCTCGGCGATGTTCTTTTTCTGGCCGGGGTCTGCCTTCAGGTCGAAAAGTTGCCAGGCGGCACCGCTGCGAACCTGTAAAAAATTCTTCCAACGAATGCTGCAGTCATTGCCCTTTTCCCCATATTTCGCCGGTTCCTTACCCAGGCCCCAGCGACCGATATGGGTCACGAGCATGCGTTCTTCGTGCCACTTGGCTTTCGGGTCGCAAAGAAGCGGCACGAGGCTGAAACCATCCAATTTCTTCTGCAGCTCCGCAGGCAATTCCACCCCCGCAAGCTCGGCGCAGGTCGGCATGAAATCAAGGTGGGCTGTGAGGTGATCGCAGGCGGCTGGCTGGATGGTTCCCGGCCAGCACCACAGCGACATGGCGCGCGTGCCGCCATTGTGGGGAGAGCCTTTACTTCCACGCATGCCGGCGTTATGGATCCCGGTTCCCAGAGTGCCCCCGTTATCATTCATGTAGACGATGAGCGTCTCGCGCTCGATGCCCCACGCGGCGAGTTGAGCCCGCAGCGCGCCGACGTTCTGATCGATATTATGGATCATGCCGAGAAAGCTCTGCACGTTCTCCGCAAGCCCTTGGTCCGCGTAGATGGCCTTGTCCTCCGGCTTGGCGATGTAGGGCGAATGCGGAGCGTTGGTGGCGAGATAAGCGAAGAATGGCCGGTGGCGCTGCCGCTGTTGGTCCATCCAGCGCATTGCCTGCGCGAAGAAGACATCGGTGCAGTAGCCCTGCGTCTTCACGAAGGTGCCGTTGTGCAGGATGGCGGGGTTAAAATAGGTGTTGCCCGGCGCATCGCCCAAGGAACCGCGGTGGGTCTGCCCGATTCCGCCACCACCGTGGATGAATACCTCGTCGAAGCCCCGACGGTGGGGCTGGTACTCGGCTTCGTCACCGAGGTGCCACTTGCCGAAAATGCCGGTCGCGTAGCCGGCCCCTTTCAAGACATCGGCCACGGTGCGAGCGGAGAGTGATAGGCGGTCCCGCTCGAAAATCGTATGGGTGATGCCGTTCTTGAACTCGTGCATCCCGGTCATGAGGCAGCTGCGGGTGGGCGCGCAGCTCGGACTGACATGGAAATCCTCGAAGTGTATCCCCTCGTCGTACATGCGGTCGAGGTTTGGGGTCTTCAAGACCGGGTTGCCATTGCGCCCCAGGTCGCCATAGCCCTGGTCATCGGTCAGGATCAGGATGATGTTTGGCTTTTGCCCAGCCAGCGGGCGGGCGGCGTTGGCGGCGGCCAGCGGGTTGACGCCCGAAGCCAGCGCGGCTGCGGAAAAACCGCCAAGCACTTTAAGAAAATCAACTGAGATCTTCATCGCGCATCCTCATACACATTCCGGCATGCCTACGGCAGCACGATGTCCTGCCGACGGCTCTCCGGCAGCACCTTCAGCCCCACGACCCGGCCATTCTCGACCTTGCCCTCAACAGTCGTCTGGCCCGGCGCATGCAGCTTGAATTCGCAGTTCCACTGCTTCGGCCAGGCCGGCAGCAGGCGGATCTTGCCGCCATCCGCTCCCCCGTTCCCGGGCGAAGGCGGATCCGCCTGCAGCAGCATGAACTGCAGCGTCGTGAGGATGTTGTTGCCATGGTCCATATCCGGAACCCAGTCGAAGTTGGGACCCCACATTGACGGGAACCTGTGGTTCTTGCTCGTCTTCGCCGCCCGCTCCGCCACCAGCCTGCCAGCCTCGTCACCAAGCCCGAGACGCGCCGCCATTATGCTGTCCTGGCACCAGCCGAAATTCATCCGGAAGCCACGCTCATGGTAAGTGGCCAGCGCCACGTCCAGGTCCGGGCGGCCGACCCCGTAAAGCCGGTACGGGAAGATCGCGTACATCGCCGGATTCTCGCGGTTCTTCTTTATGGAATAGGTTTCGGCGGGCAAGAGCACCCTCGTGCCGTTGGTTACGCCGGACGGCACCGGCGGCAGTTCGCCGAGCATCTTCTGCCAGCGACTCCTCTGGTTCTCCGTGGTGACATCGGCCGGCAGCGCCAGCAACCGCGGCAGGACGAACCACAGGCCCGCAATTTCCGGCATCGGGTTCACTGCCACATGCCACGTCTCCAGCGACTGCGCCGGGTCGAACACGATCTTGCCATTCGCATCCCGCTTCTGCCAGTACTGCGACAGGAAGCTGATCAGCGGGTCGGCCAGCGGCACCAGCGTGTTCGTAGCGAACGCACGGTCCCGCGTGAAATCATAGCGGTCCAGCATGATCGCCACCAGCTCCAGACTGCCATTCCAGTAGCGTTGAATCCAAGGATTGTTCGGGTACCCCCGCTTTTTGTTTTTTTCCCAGCCATAGTCACCACAACTCGGCAGACCCCAGTGATGCCCGGTTTCCGGGAATAGCGCGGCATTCTCGAATCCAAAATACTCCTGGATACGCGCCTTGCTCAGCGGCAACGCGTCTCGAAACATGCGGAACCACGGCTCCATCATGTCAAAATCACCGGCCGCCAGCATCGTCCAGTAAACCAGGCGCGTGTTCTGGAACCACATGTTCCCGCCCCAGCGCCGGTAGTCAGGATTACCATCCCACGTCTCCGGCGAAACGCCCGGCTTATGCTCAACGGTGAAAATCGAGCCGTTAAACTTGACAGGGGCGCCACCCCGCCCGGAACAGGCGTTCATGAACCTGGTAAGAACATAACCCCGCGTCAACACCTCAGCTTCAGGGCCCCCATCCACGAAAATCCAGCTCCGATTCCAGAACGCCTGCCACCACTCCTCGTGCGCACGGCGCACGGGGACGGATTTCTTTTCCAGGCTGTCAAGTTCCGCAAGCCAGGCCTCGGGCGTCTCGGTCTGCGCGGCCAGAACGGTCACCGACAACACATGCGCCTTTGCCGGGTTCTTCGACCTGAGCCCGCGTTCACCCTCGCGCACAAACCCCGTCCCCGCCAGGCTGGCGCCAAACGTGTGATTCAACAAGGGATCCGCAAAACGCCCCCTGAGCCCCTCCAGGTGCTGGACCTGCAGGCCAAGGTCATAAATGGAGCGCGTGTTGCGGTGATACCAGGCAACCCGGTCCTTCTCACCCGGCACCACGACATCCGGTAACACCGTCGGCTTGAAAGCCGACTCTTCCAACAAGCGTGCGGAATGGTCGTCTTCACCCTTGATGAACGGCCGCTCACGCAACCGCCACAACTCCACCTCGGCTTGGCATTTCACCGCCTGCTCCGACTCCGACTCCATCCGCACCACCGGCGAATGAGCATCCACCCACAGCCGTATTGTTGTCCTCTGATCTCCGACCTCTGCCCCCTGCCCTCCGGCCTCTATCGCGATTACGCCGTCCCGCAGTTTCAACTCCTGCCGGAACCCTTTCGTCACCGGCAGCGCCGGGTCAAATTTCACCCGCACCCGGCCGACCTTGCACAGCCGCCCGTTCTCATCCCAGGCATCCGTCTTGCTCACGTAGAACACGAGATCGCCCGACGGCTCAACCCACGCATTGATGCCGATATCGCCATTCCCGATCGGCATTGAGCCCAGCGCATTCGTACTCGGCGAGGTCCACACCACATTATACCGGTCCAGCCCGGCAGCCACAGCGTCCGCCAGGACACAGCTTGCGGAAAACATCAATCCCAGGCACGTCGCAGCACCCCTCAAGTGTTTCCTTAGTTTGTAGTTAATTTGATTTATCATTTTAGCTCCTTCTCCTTTTTTTTTATTTTGTGTTTACAGATGTTTATGTCAAGGCTCACCCATATTCCCCACCCCAGGCGAAGCAGGCGGTTAGCACAACACCCATAATGATGGCTCGACACATAGATTTATCCTGTTTTTTTTCAATCTGTTTTCCGGCTTTTTTCACGCCCTTCTATCGATGATTCAAACGTTGGGAAAGCAATGCTGTCGCACCACTTCAATAACACGCCGCGACAACGCATCACGGTCACGGTTTGCCGCATCGTATTTCCCCTTGTCCAAAGCGATCGCCGGTGCAATGTAGGAGGCGATAACCAAACCTTCCGCTCCATCCATCGCCTTATGCAGTTCGCGATAGTAGTCTTCCAGACGCCGGTCGGCGGGAGTAAAGTCACACGCCATATAAACAATCCCTTTATCGCGCAAAGCCCGGCGGATTTTTGCGGCCGCCTCCAGATTGTCCATCGCAAAGTTGTTAATGGCTGTCACCCCTTTGGTATTGCAGTAATTTCCGATGTTCTGCGTCGAGTTCCCGCAGTAGTGAATACAGCCGCCGCCGAATGCCGCGAGAATTTGTTCATTGTACGGACGGACAAACTCGTTGTAGAGGTCAGGACTCAGAATCACAGAGTCGTCATCGGACAGCCACACGCCGCCGAACCCGTCCGGCAGTTTAATGCTGAGCGGCCAGCTTCCGCCGGTCAGCGGCTGTCCGGCGCGCTGTTTCTGAAATTTGATCCAGGCGATTAACGCATCGGATACTTTTTGCATCAGCTGATGCACCCGGTCCGGATCATCTTGCACCCAATAACAGAAATTATCGTAGCCGATGATTTGCAGCGCGGTCGCGAGCGGCCCTTGGCAATCCGTAAAACCGACCGGCAGATCGGAGTGCGCTTTGAACCAGTCAATCGCCCTCATCACGTCTGCCATTGCACCGGAAATACCAGGAATCGGCATTTGCAATCCGTCAATTTCTTCCGGGTATTTCATCGTTGCGATCTCGACCGCCGGATCGGCTTTCGGGTTGTAAATCAGTTTAATGCCAAAGGCAGAGGCCAGCACGCCGGTACCGAACCATGGATGCAGAAACGGGATATAATCATCTTCCGGAATATTTTCAAAATGCCGGTTGATTTTGGCTGTCTGATACCGGAGCGCGGAGGCCGGATCGGTGTAATA
>JBILEA010000157.1:0-6516 GCA_044352355.1 Pontiellaceae bacterium
GCAGACGGTACAGCACAGCGAAGGTAAACGGCGGTACTGCGCAACCCTGCCCTCCGACCAGTTCCCCGCCGCGCCGGACATTGTCCTGCATCCACGCCGGCAGCGACAAGTGGTAAGGATTGCGCTTAACCTCTTCGAGATGAAACGAAGTCGCCGCAACCAGATCGGCGACGGTCTGCGCATCGCCTTCGATCATCAAATTCGGATCATCCATGGCGCCCCAGAATTCAGTTTCGATGACCGTACAGGAAAAACTGTCCGGCATCTCCGCCAGCGCATCCATCACCAGAAAATGGGTTGAGATATGACGCGAGTTCCAATCGTTGGAATGCGGAAAGAAAACAATCGCCGGACGAACCGTTTTTAATATTTCGACGACATCGGGTTTTCCCAGTTCGCACAATCCGCTGCGCGGATAAATCTCCCACCCGAGAAAGGTGCAGGCGTTTTTCAGTTCTTCGGCACGTCCGGCCTGCCGTTCTTTGCTGCTGCCATAGGTGACCGGCACATTAATAATTCTCATGCCGACCTCACGCATTAAACGGAGAGGAAGAAGACCGGTAATGCATTCATCATCCGGGTGCGGGGAAAAAAGAAGAACTTTCTGAGCATCCGGCGGCAGGGACGTTCTGGCGAGGGATTTAATTTCGCCGGGCGGCAGTTTCCGCGCCGCAGCAAAAGAGTTTTCAATCTGCTCAACAAATTTCAGATACGGATTCATGGCCTTCCTCCAATCAGTGGAAGGCTGGCCGCGGCAACAGCCTGTCCATGACGCTTCATCTGCTCATCCGGCATACTGATCTTAACTGTTGAGGCCAGCTCCGGAAACTCTGCATTTAAAACTTCTTCCGCTTTTTCGATAATGATCTGCCCCCCTTTTCCGCTCGTGACGCGACCGAGAATCAGCAGATTGCGGAACGTATAGAAGGTTGCATACTGTGCAACCGCATAACCAAAGCAGACACCGATCGTTTCATAAATTCGGCGCGCCCGGAGATCTCCCTCATCCATCAGCCGCTGCACTTCGATAAGCTGTTCGGCAAACGGAATTTCCTCCGGGAATTCCACTCCGGCCGCTTTGGCCAGTCGCGCCACACCCTGCTGCGAGAAAAACTGAACGCCGCATCCCGCGTCGCCGGACCACTCATCTGCCGGAGCATTTTCGCGATAATCCACCGGAACAAAGGCCAGTTCATTAAGCCACGATGTGATATGGCCGTCCGGCGTGACATAACCGGCGGCCAGGCTGGTTCCCATCGAAATTCCCAGCACGGCATTATCGTTAAGCGACATCGCACCGGCCAGCGCAGTCACTTCTCCGTCATTAACGACATCAAACGGAATTCCGCCCCACGCCGCTTTGAGCTGTTTAAAGATCGGTCGAACCCGCGTTTCGACCTCTTTTTCGGGAATCCCCCGGAACAGCGAAGCCACCTTGACTTCATTGTTCACGTAAACTCCGGCCGCGCTGCCGCCGATGGCGTCGACGCGCGGCAGATGTGCTGCGGCCCGCTTCAGCGAATCCATAATGCCGTCATAATGATACTGGGGATTTTTCTCGAAATAGGGATCCCATTTGATTTCCTCGGAAAAAACGACCTCGCCGTCGATCACCGCCGCGCATTTGCGGTCACTGCCGCCCAGATCAAACCCGATGCGACATCCCTCCAAATGGCGACCCAGCGCCATGTCATTCCGAACCGGTTCGGGAATCTGCTGGCGACTGGCTTTTTGAACACCGATGGCGCGACCATAGATTTTTGCACCGATGATATCAGAATCAAACCGTCCGACCGGACTTTCTGTATAATGTTTTTCCAACCTTTGGAAAAATTCGTCCGGCCCGTTAAAAAGAATGCGATTACCGCCAACCGCCCACAGCATCGTTTTCATCATCCGCTCCACATAGGTAAAGCTGCGCTCATCATTCGGCAAAATGGAAAACTCGCGGCGGGCGACCGCTGTGCTGTCCCGGAGCAACCCAATAATCACCGGCAAGGCCTCCGGTGATTTTCCCACAGCCTGTTGATAATTTTTGGTCCACAACACCGCCGGACAAAACTCAGGATCCAACTCCGGAATAATTTTTGGCCCCAACTGCATGACTCCTCCTACGATTTACGGTCATAATACGCTGGGCGGCCAATTAATCATAAGATCAATATTTTCACATTTTCGACATTTTTTTAACATTATTGACGGAGGCGTTAGAATACGGCAAAACAAGCATCATGGAATCGATCGAAAAATCGTGCCGGAAGCTGAAGGTTCCGGAAAACTTCTTTAAAGGGCGGGGCTCAGCATCGATACCGACCCCGTTCAATATTCTTCTTTTTGCGCGACAAAGTAAAAATGCGCTTCAACAGACCGCATTACAGAACCGGTCACATCACCGCTTTGTGCTGATTTTTAATTTAGGAGCTGGCGGGCATGTGCATACGGATCATCTGAGCCTTCCGTTCAGTCCGGGAAAATCGCTACTGATTCATCCGTATCAGTTTCACCATTTCAGCCAGCTCGAATCCAACGAACTGCTCTGGCTGTTCTGTACATTTGAGCTGCCAAACAACAATGCCCTTGATTTACTTCGCGACAAAACCGTTCCGTTCCGCGGCCAAACAAAGAGCACCTTGTCATTACTCGTAAATGAATGGCTGCAACAAGACACCTCTAAATTCGGGGATGATCTGTTACAAGCAACGCTCCTTCGCCTGCTACTCTGTTTACTGCAGGATCAGAACTCGTCCAGCCAGGTCATGCTGCCGGAAACCGATGACAGTCTTCTGCGCACGATCAACCGGCTCATGACCCTCCGGCAACAGACCCCCTGTACCGTCGCCCGGCTTGCCAACGCTCTGCAAGCATCAGAATCCCAGGTGCGAAGACAATTTAAACAGGCCGCCGGTGTATCGCTGGGCCGCTACATCCAGAACTACCGGCTGAACCGGGCGATGTCCTTGCTGAGAAATACAACACTCTCCATGGCCGACGTCGCCGAACAGGCCGGATTCGGCTCCCCCCAAGCCTTCAGTCGAACGTTTAAAAAAGAAACCGGACAGACACCGTGGGATTACCGGCAGGAAAGTTTTCCCGGTCTATAAAACTGCCTTTTTAAATTTACGGCATCGCACCCAGAACGCATTACCCGTTTCTTCAAACCGCAGCATATTATAAGGTCAAATAAAAGGTCTGAAGATGTGTTGACCCGAGTAATGACCCGTTATATAACCATCATATTGACAAACGACCTTTTAAAAGGGAGCGCCCATGATGACCCAAAATGAGCTGATCGCCAACGGAGAAACTTCGTCGGTTGAATTCAAACGCGACACCCTTGCGCCTGAAAAACTGGCCAAAGAAATCGTCGCGCTAGCCAACCTGAAAGGCGGAACCATTCTGCTGGGTGTGGAAGACGACGGCAGCATCAGCGGAATCACCCGTGACAATCTGAGCGAATGGATCTTCGACACCGTGCTGGGACGCTACGTACACCCGCTCCTGCTGCCTTATTATGAAGAAATCGCTGTCGGCGATAAAAAGGTAGCCGCCCTTTCTTTCCCGCAAGGTTCTTCAAAACCCTACGTGGTGCGCAAAAATGATCGCGAAGAAGTCTATATCCGGCTGGGCAACGTCACCAAACTGGCCGGGAGGGAACAGCAGGCAAGGCTCTATGCAACAGGCGGGATGCTGCACACCGAAATTCTGCCGGTCGCCGGAACCTCGTTGCACACGCTGGATAGGGCCCGGCTCGATAACTATCTGCGGGATATCCTGCGGGATCCGGCGGTTCCGGCATCCGACGATGAATGGATCAGACGGTTGAAAGGACTTGGATTTTTGACCGCAGATGCCACCGGCGCAACGGTCTGCACCATCGCCGGGCTGGTTCTGTTCGGTATCAGACCGCATTTGCCGCTCCGTCAGGCAGGTATCCGGCTAATGGCGTTCCGGGGGCTGGACAAAGAATATCAGGCTCTGCTCGACGTGGCACTCGATGCGCCCATGGTCGGCCGATGGCAGATCGACGGAACCGAGCGGTATCTGATCGACTCCGGATTGATTGAAAAATTCATCGACAGCATCAGCCCTTTTATTTCGGAAGAAGCGGCGGAAATCGACGAAAACTTCCGGCGTGAAAAATTCTGGTTCTATCCGCTGGATGCCGTTCGCGAAACCGTGATCAATGCGCTGGCGCACAGGGACTGGACGCGTTCGGTTGATGTCGAGGTCGTCGTTTATGCCGACCGGCTGGAAGTGATCAGCCCCGGAGCACTGCCGAACTCGATGAACATCGAAAAGGTCGTATCCGGCCAGCGGTCGGCACGAAACCAAATCATTATGGAGGTGCTGCGCGACTACGGCTATGTCGATGCACGCGGCATGGGTGTACGAACAAAAGTCATACCGCTGATGCGATCTGCCGGGACAGAACCGCATTTTGATGCCACTGAGGATTTTTTCAAAACGACCCTGCAAAAGGCCTCCGGAGTCAAGAAAACGGGGGTTATCGCAGATAAAGGGTCATCAGCCAGCCATATAATCAATGAATCATCGGATAAAAGGTCAATTTACAGGGTTAATGAGACTAAGCTGTTGAAAAAAGATCCGGAAGGTGCTCTTTTAAATGTTCTGATCAGACACCCCGAGGCCATCTATGAAACCATTGCTGAAGCGGTCGGCACCAGCCCCGCAACCGTCAAGCGCCGGATTCAAGCGCTGAAGAAAAAGGGACGAGTGCGCCGGGTCGGATCGAAAAAGACCGGGCATTGGGAGGTTGTTTAACTTAAACGATAACATATTATCTATATGACTCCTAATTTCTACCTTCTGACTCCGGAGGAAACAGCAAAGAATCTGGCTGGAAAGGGGCGAGCACTGCGTCTGGCACGGAACCGAAAACAGGCCGCGTTGGCAGAACGATCCGGATCGGCGCCCTGCGGTCGGCGAACGGGCCGAGTCAGGCCGCAAAAAAGCCGCCCCGGATTTCCGGAGCGGCTCTTACTCTGCAACGTTCTTTAGAAAGTACAAGACAGGCCGATGGTCGCGAAGAAATCTTTATCGTAACCGACAGTTCCCGCATTGTAATCCGCATCTACGAGCACATCGTCATCCAGCTGTGCAACATAGTTCAAGGATCCATTGATCGCCCAGTTTTCTGTCAGTGCATAACTCAAGCCGAGCTTGGCGGTTGCGTCGTTGAATCCGTCATCTCCGACATCACTGATCAAATAACCGACCTTAATCCCGGAAGAAAGTGTCAGCTTGTCGTTCAATGCTTTGGAGTAATCGACTCCGCCTTGAATGTACCAGCTGTCTTCCACCGCACCGCCCAAACCGTAATTAACGACGAGAGATGGATACAATCCGGTTTCCCCGATCGCTTTACCGACGCTAAGCGCAACTTCCTTATCGGATTCAGTTCCACCGCCGTTGGGGTAGGTGTATTCTGTATAGGTCGCGCTGAGATCAACGACTTTCACCGGCAGCGTGTAGGTAAGATAGTAATCGATTTCCGAGAACTCATTCTTAGGCAAACCTCTGTCCCCATCACTAAGGTCATAATTAGCCCACGTACCGACGGCGATAGACCCGTATTCTTCCGGAATCGGAAATCCAGAGATTTTCGCACCGGGTTGGAATACCAATCCATTATTCAACGTAACCCCGCGGAAGATATAGGCGCTGGCAAAATCTGCCGAAGCACTCACATCCGCCGCATGAACGGCCCCTGCAGCCAAAGCCGCAACCAACATCATGATCATTCTTTTTTTCATACCCTCTATGCTCCTTTTCTTGCTTCAGTTTTTGCTTCTGAACACATCTGACAGTCCCTTTCCCCGTGCGAACCGTCCAGACGTATTCTATTTTCAACTCGCCAACCACCGGCTTCCGCCGCCACCTCGCTCATCCGCTACTCATCACCGTTTTGGTGGCTACTCTTTCAACCAACCCTGCATCCTTTGCGGATTATCTTTCGCGGTCACCTTGGACACTTCATGCATTTAGCAAAATACATGCCTAAAAATTGGTATATTTTTTAATCTATTTATTATAAACGATTTATAATTTTTTAAATCGAATTCAATTTTGGGTTAAAGCCACTGTGAGATACTTTTTTGTATTATTTATTGTTATGAATACTTTTTTGTTACGCCTCTCGTTGGGCGCAAAGCTCCATAAGGCCGGGCGTGGAGAAGGTTCAGATTGTCGGCAAACGAAACGTCAACCACCCAGCTTTTTGATGAACGTGTCTGGCGGAGAAACCCGCTTCTGACTGGCGTAATCAAAGATGGCAATGCCGGTTTTAGCCAGCACGACCTCTGCTCCACTCTCTTTGTTGGTAATCCGGTAAAAAATGTCACAACCCAGCCGGCTAAAATCGCCTGCGGCCACTTCGATCTGCAACATATCACCCGCAAAAGCCTGCGCTTTATAGATAACAACCGAATCAAGCATGATGGTGCCGTACCCTTCGACGTTGATTTCGCTGTAACCAAAGGTTTTCAGAAAACGGAC
>JBILEA010000158.1:0-6476 GCA_044352355.1 Pontiellaceae bacterium
TCCATTGTCTTGAATGAACGGAATTATTCCGATCCGTCCAAGGCCGATTTGGCCGCGCTGGAGTTGACGTTGACCCGCTACCGGGAGGCCTCTCAGTTGGCGAATACGACCGCCATGATTACGATCGCCGCAGAAGATGAGTCGGTTCATGAGCGGGTGATCGATGTGTTAAATGCCTGTGCGGGTGCAGGTATCACCAGTGTAACCTTTGGCAGTACGGACTAAGAATGATGCAGCAGATCCTTCAGTTTTTTCGTAAGACCGGTAGCGGTATCTGTTCCGCTGGCAAACAGTTGTTTTGCTTGCTAATGAAAGTCTCGGCACCCTTGGTTGCTGGAGTGTTCCGGGGCAGAGATGCTTGGACGCGATATCGTGCCGCCAGATCGCTGAAAAAAAAGATCGTCTTCTGTTCTACCCAAGCGATTATGGTCAGTGTGGGGGTTCATTTGCTTTTGCTGCTCTTCGCCGGTTCGATCGTGGCCATCCGCTACGCGCAGAAGCAGGATGCTTCGTTTGCCGGAGAGAATATTGAGAGACCTAAGCTTGAACGCAGACAGTTGCAGATGCCGGTCAAGATGCAGAAGTTGCAGAAGAAGAGTCAAAAGCCCAAAGTAACGACCCGCATGGCAACGGCAGCCACCTCCTCGTTTGCTCTTCCGGATTTGGCTGGTATGGGGCTTCCGGGGCAGGCTGGCGGGTTTGCCCGGGTCGATACGGCTGATGCCGGCGGACGCGATTTGAGTAAAATCGGTTCGTCCGGAAGTCTCGGCTTCGGCGTTTCTTCCGTTAATTTTTTCGGGGCCCGCTCCAGCGGGGAAAAGATGGTGTTTGTCATCAATGCCTCTAAACTGATGCTCGAAGACCGCAAGGGCGGGTATATGACCTATCAGTTTGTGAAAGACCGGATCCACCAGATGGTTTCCGGTATGAAGGCCGCTACACTTTTTAATGTGGTGGTGTATAGCGAGCGGAAGCAGGTGGCCGTTTTCAGCCCGGCTCTGATTCCGGCATCGGAGGATGCTAAGACCCGCCTGCTGGCCTGGCTGGCGCAGATCAACAGCGATCCGGCCCGGGCTGGCATCGTTCCCGTGAATTATAATCCGCAGATCGAGTATGAGAGCGATGTGGCTAACGATGCTGGCAGCTGGCTGCAGGCGGTACAGGCCGCCATGGAGCAGGGCGCGGACAATATCTTCGTACTCTGCGCCGGATGGGAGTCGCATGGGATCTCCGCCGCGCAACGGGAAAAGCTCTCTGGGATGAATCCGGTGGCACTTGCCGCGTGGAGGGCGGAACGCGGCTGGCCGCAGTCCCGGGTCGATGCGGTTACGAAAAAAACGGCCGACGATCTTGCCCGGGGACGTGAACTGCTGGAAAAGGAAAACGCGGCCCGAGCCAAGGCCGGGCAGCCACCGAAGATCGTTCAAGATTTTCGGCGTTATGTCTACGAGGAGTTGCGGTTTCCCCAGCAGCTGGAGTATCCTCCGAATCCGATTGGATTTGTAGAGACAGCTTCGTACCGGATCGAACATATCCTCAACCATTTGGCAGCCGTCTATCAGTATAACTATATTCCGAAAAAACTGGATCGTCCCAAGCTCCATTTTGTCGCTTTGATTGACGAGGAAGGGATCTCTCTGGGTCAGGGGGGGCTTGATGTCAATTCCGAGGGAATGGCGCTATTGCAGCGGGTGGCCTCTGAATACCGCGGCGGTTTCGAGTATCTGCGCGGAGCAAAGAAAGCGGAAATGCTGCTGAAAAATAACCCCCAACTATGAGCGGGAATGTTTTTCTAATAAAATAGTTTGTATAGCTTGGACGGCAAGCGGGTTTTTGTTACAGGTGACAGTATGAAGTTGTCTTTCATTTCTGCCCGGATCGTCCGGGTGTTTATTTTGTCTGCGATTTTTGCCGTTAGCGGTGCCACGGCGTATTCCTCTGAGGTCCCCGTTCAATCCATGTCCACCAGTACGCTGGTTTTGGACGTCCAGGGTTTATTGGAGTCCGGTTCCTACCGACAGGCCGCAGCGTATTTGCGCGAAATTCTGGTGCGGCTTGATTCCCTGACCGATGCCGAATCGGTGGCGGCCCGGACGTCCTGTCTTTATCAGCTGGGCGAATGCCAGCTTCGGTCGGCAGATTTTTCAGAAGCCGTGATTTCTTTTAAAAAATTCATTACAGAGTATCCCCGTGATGAACAGGTTTCGATGGCTCGGTTTATGGTTTTGGAGGCATATGCTCGGCAGAATGACCATGAGAAAATGACGGTCTGGCTGGAGGAGCTTAGAAGTAGCGGCGCTTTCGCCGAGTTGATGAAGTTTTTTGCCGATAAAAAAAATGCCGATGCCCGACGTAACGCGGTCCTTACCCTTTTTACGAGTTATGCATCACAAGGTGATTTAGCTAATTTGCGCACATTTCTTCCGTTTTGCGAGGACTCCGATTTGGCTGATACCCGTTTAAATATGGCGCTGATGGAGGGTGGCGATCAGGCTTTTGATAAAGGGAAGTATGTGCAGGCCTTAGTTCTGTACCGGATGATTCGTCTGAAAGATGAAGTCGTTCCTCTATACAAAAAGCAGATCGTCGCGTTGGATGCGGCATTGGCCCAACCGCCACCGTGGGTTCCTCTCAACGAACGTGACCGCCAGCTTGCTGACCGCCAGGCCGATCAAGACCGGTTGGAAGGGTTGAAGCAGACCATCTTGTTTTTTGAGGAAGTCGGCTATGACCAGGATGTCATGGTGCGTATGGCGCAATGTTACGACGCGATGCAACGATATAGGTTGTCTGTTGCTGCTTATAGCTACGTCTATAATAAATTTCCAGAGCATCACCTAGCTGAACAGTGTAGGGCTTCAGCCTTTCAGTCCTTCATGGTGCTTGAGGATCAAGATTCGGCGTTTACCCTTGGGCTTGATTATCTGACTCGTTATCCACTTGGCCACTTTGAAGATGAGGTCACGGCGGGTCTTATGCAGCTCTATTTGACACGGGGCAACCTGTCTGCAGCTATTGAACTTGGCCGGCATGCATTGGAGGTTATGCCCAATCGGCGTTTAGCAGATCAACTGAGTTACATACTGGGAGTCGCCTTGCTTCAACAACAGGAATGGGCTCCAGCTTTTGATCTGTTTTCTCAGATAACAAAAAAATGGCCGCAAAGTGCTTACGTGCAGGATGCCGATTATTGGGGCAGTATGTGTTATCTTTTCGAGGGTCGGTTTGATGAAGCCACCAAGGCCTTTAGTGCGTATCTGAATAATCCATCTTATAATCCTTCACGTTTCGCCGCCGATGTAACGTACCGTCTTGGAGTTGCTCAATACGGATTGGAGGCGTTCGCTGAGGCAGAAGCTACCTTTAAAAAATTTCTGGTGATGTATTCTGATAATCAGCTGGTGTCTGAGGCGTATAGCATGTTGGGGGATTTGCGCGGCGCCGATGGAGAGCTTGATCTGGCTCAAACGCTTTATAAAAAAGCCATGGCATCCGCTGTGGATGTCGAGCAGGACAGTTATGCAGTTCTTCAGTCTGCACAGACCTCCGAAATGCAGCAACGTTATGCCGAAATTGTTGAGTCGATGAAGGCCTACATAACCCGGCGCGGAGCGCAATCGCGACTGGCTGAAGCCGGGCGCTGGGTGGGTAAAGCTTGTATGGCTTTAGGTGACCGTCATCAGGCGCTGGAAATTTATCTGAAGATGGTGGCCGCTTTTGGAAATGATCCCGCATCTGCCGGTGCGGATCAGATAATGCAACAATTTTTGGAGATGTTGAAAGATCAGCCTGATCCGAACGATTTGGCCTTCGCGACGGCTCGCGTGACGGAAGAGCTGGCGGTTGCACAGAATAAAAATGAACGTGCGCTGGCGTTGCGGTTGACGGCGATGCTTGTTCGTCTCACTGGTGATACTGAAAAAATGCGTTATATGGTCGAATTGCAGAATGAAAAAGAGATGGCCGTATTTTCTCCGCTACCACTGATTGTGTTGGCGGAAGATTTTGCAGTTCGTGATGATATCAAAAGTGTGGAGCGTGTCGCCGACGAGTTTAAAGCCCGTTTTCCCACATCGGAACAGCTGATCAATTTACTCAATATCGAGGCTTCAGCCTGTTTGGCTGCAAAGCAGTATGAAAAAACAATTGCCCTGACCGAAGAGATCTTTAGCCGGTTTGATGATCATGCATCCATAGGTATTTCTCGTAAACTGCAGGCGGATGCCTATCGGCTTTCCGGTGATTGGTCGAAAGCTGTTGAGGGGTATCAGAAGATCTTTTCAATTCGGACAGGACGCAACGTACTGGCCCCGGAAACCCTTTATTGGATCGGTGTTTGTAAGCGCGAACAAGGCGAAACAGAGAAGGCCTTCGCCTTTTTTCAACGGGTTTATGTCTTATATAAAGGTCAGCCGGAATGGGCCGCTAAAGCGTACGAGGCCAGTGCAGACTGTTTGCATAAATTGGGCAGGAAGGATGAAGCAATTCAAACCTGGAAAGAAATGGTCGCTGATCCGGTTATTCAAAAAACTCCTGAAGGAATGCGGGCTGGTGAGTCGTTGCGGCGTGCCAATGAAGGCTGAAATATGAAGAGCATAAGCATTATCGGAATAGTCTCTCTGGTGGCAGCCGGTTCAGTTCAGGCCGGGCCGGAGGCCTCTGCTTTGTTTGAGTCAGCCCGTCTGGCTGTCGAACAAGGTCAGTTTACAGAGGCTTTGCAGAATTTGGCCCAGATAACGATTGTTCACAGCCGCGATGGTGAATGGGTGCCTGCGGCACTGTTTTATGAAGGAGTGGTTTATAAAAAAACTGGACAGCCAGAAGCAGCGGCCTATGTAGCGGAAGAACTTACCGTCGGCTGGCCGACAAGTGACTGGAGCCGTCGTACGGAGGAATTAAAGTGATCAATAACCGAGCAGGGAGAATCGACATGAAGAAAAATTATTGGATGGCAGGCCTGATGGGGTGTGTGCTCGCGGGCACTACGGCCACAGGCTGGGCTCAGAATGCGGCCGCCGGAGTCAAAACCGTGACCTTTGGGGAAATGTGGCAGGTCGGTGGATGGTGTATGTGGCCGCTGGGGTTCTGTTCAGTCGCCGCTCTGTTTTTTGTGATCCGCAATATCCTGATGTTGCGTACCAAAAATCTGTTGCGCGCAGACCTCAAACCGCAGATTGAGAGTCTGTTGGCTGTCCGCGATCTCAAAGGCGTACGCGAAGTCTGTCAGAATAATCCGAGCTTAATGACCTCGGTGCTGGATGCCGGTCTTGAACGGGTTTCGGAAGATGATTTTGATCCCGCTCACGTTATGGAGGCGATCGAAGAGGCCGGTAATGAGCAGATGGTCACGTTTATGCGTCCGATTAACTATCTTTCAATGATTGGTAGCGTGGCTCCGATGCTGGGTCTGCTGGGTACTGTATCCGGAATGATTAAGGCTTTCCAGACGATCGCCGCCGGGGGGATGGGTAAGCCGGAATTGCTGGCTGGCAACATCGGTGAAGCACTGATCACCACCGCCGCCGGGCTGATCATTGCAATCCCGGCTATGACAGCCTATTTTGTTTTCAAAAATAATTTTATCAAAGACATGTCGACGATGGGCCGGATGGTCGGACATTTTATGAATGTTTATCGGAATTCAGTCGACCGGTAAGAAGCGGTGAGCGGTTATGCGATTTAAAATTCCAACCGAAGGCGGCGACGACGAAATCAACATGGCACCCATGATTGATATGGTGTTCCTTTTGCTGATTTTCTTCATGGTGGCTTCGCACCTGACCGCTCTCGAGCGCGTGCCGGTACTGCTGCCGGTGGCCGACCAATCGAAGGTTCCTGAGGAAGCCCGGGACCGGCAGTTGATCACGGTAACCGCCGAAGAGGACGGCGGCGCGGTCTATTACATGAACCTGCAACAGATGGATATTCAGGGGCTTTCCGCAGAAATTACGAAACGCTATGAGGCCGATGAGAACGTGCGGATCTATTTGCGTGCGGACCGGCGGGTGAGACATAAGCACATTAAAGCGGTGATGGAAGCGTGCGCGGAAGCGGGAATCGCGGACATCATCTTCGGGACGTTTGAATCGGGGAACTAATGAAAGCCTGGCTGGACGAGTTGATAAATGAAAAGGTAGGGTTGCAGATCGCGCCGTTGATCGACTGCGTGTTTCTGTTGCTGATTTATTTTATGGTCAGTTCTTCACTTAAACGTTCGGAAGCCGAACTGAGTCTTACACTGCCCGGACAGGTAGCTCAGTCGATGGAACTTAAAATGCCCGATGAGCAGATTATTGAGGTCCTTGCAAACGGCTCCATCGTTCTGAATGAACGGAATTATTCCGATCCGGCCAAGGCCGATTTGGCCGCGCTGGAGTTGACGTTGACCCGCTACCGGGAGGCCTCTCAGTTGGCGAATACGACCGCCATGATTACGATCGCCGCAGAAGATGAGTCGGTTCATGAGCGGGTGATCG
>JBILEA010000159.1:0-6456 GCA_044352355.1 Pontiellaceae bacterium
CGTGTGCGGCGGCAGTTTTATTTCCCAGCGCCTTTAACTGTCTGGTGATTTTTTTTGCGGAAAGGCCCTGAGGCACATAGGCGTCAGGGATGAAGCGGGGACTTTGTGCCTTTGTGCCCATTCCCTCTGCCCCTCTCTAAATTCTTTCCGGCGTTTCAATTCCCAGCAGCGCGAGTCCTTTTTTCAGGATGGCGGCGGTCAGGGCGCATATCCGGATGCGGCTTTCGCGGACGCCTTCGTCCGCTTTGAGGAACGGAACGTTCTGGTAGAACGAACTGTAGGTCTGCGAGAGATCGAAGAGATAATCGGCCATGATGCTGGGACGATCAAGGCTGGCGGCGGAAACCACGGCGGCCGGAAAGCGCGTGAGTTTGAGAGCCAGTCGGCGTTCAATTTCTTCGCCGATGACGATCGGATAGCAGTCAGGATTTTTGTCGGGGAATTGTAAGCCGTATTTATCACGAACACTGGCAATGCGTGCGTAGGCATATTGAAGATAGGGGCCTGAATTGCCGTCCATGGCGAGCGCTTTTTCCCAAGTGAAGGTGACGAGGCTCTGAGGATTCTGGCTGAGGTCGGTGTATTTGATAGCACCGATACCGACAGCGCGGGCAATTTCGCGTTGCTGTGCTTCGCTCATGCCGGGGCTGGAGGCTTTGACGACTTCAAGCGCTCGCGCTTCGGCTTCGTTCAGCAGGGCTTCGAGCTTGATGACGTTGCCTTCGCGGGTGGAAAAGGTGGCTTCCGGGAGGCGCATCAGGCCGAACCAGACATGGGTCAGTTTGGTCGGCACGCCGAGCTTTTTGCAGATGTGGAAGAACTGCTTAAAGTGGAGCTGCTGCCGTTCATCGGTGACGTAGATGATTTCCGCCGGTTTAAACTCTTCGGTGCGGGAAATAACCGTGGCGATATCGGTGGAGGCATAATTGTAGCCGCCGTCGCTCTTGCGGACGATGGCCACATTCAGTCCGTCGGCTTCGAGATCGCAAACCAGTGCGCCGTTGCTTTCGGTGGCGAGCCCTTTTTCCTTCAGCAGGTCGACGGTTCCGGCAAGTTGATCGTTGTAGAAGCTTTCGCCGCGGTAGAGGTCAAAGGAAACATCGAGCCGTTTGTAGATGCGATTGAATTCGTTAAGGGTGAGTTCAATAAATTTTTTCCAGAGCGCCAGATTCTCTTTATCACCCTGCTGGAGTTTAACGAGTTCGGCTTTGGCGCGGTCACGCCAGGTTTCGTCCTCTTTGGACATGTTGTAGCTTTTGACGTAAATGCGTTCGAGCTCTTCGACTGGTGTGGTTTTGAGTGCTTCGGCATCGGCGAATTCGCGGTAGCCGAGAATGATCAACCCGAATTGAGTTCCCCAGTCGCCGAGGTGGTTGTCGGCGATAACGTTATAGCCGAGGGCGCGATAGAGACGATCGATGGCGTTACCGATGACGGTGGAGCGGATATGGCCGATGTGCATCGGTTTGGCTACGTTGGGGCTGGAGTAGTCAATGATAACGGTCCGGTTCTGTCCAAGGTTTGGAAGACCGAGTTTTGCATCGGCTTGCATCGATTCGAGTTGCGCGGCCAGTGCGGAGGTTTTGATGTAAATATTAATGAACCCGGGGCCGGCGGTTTCGATCTTTTCGACAAAGGCGGGCAGAATCGCCTTGTCAACGAATTGCTGAGCGACGGCGCGCGGATTGGTTTTCAGTTCCTTGGCGAGTTTCATGGCGGCTTCACACTGGCAGTCGCCGAACTGTTCGTTTTTACTCGGTGTAACGGTGACTGGAATGGCGCGTAGATCCATGCCGGGAAAGCAGGCCGTAAAGGTTTCCGCGCACCAGGTAGAGAGTTGTGTTTCCAGTGAGATCGTTTCTTTTTTCATTCTTTTAATTCCGGTCTGAAGCAGGGCGGATGGAATCATATTTTAGAATTCAGTTAAAGCGTCAATTAGGCTTGTATTTAGGACGCGGAGAACTAAAGTCCCGACCGCCGTGATGAAAAGTACGGGGAAGAATTGTTGAAAGGAAATAAAATGGCGATTGAAAAGAAGATTACGAAGAAGGCTGTTTCGAAAGCAGCGGTGAAAAAAGTTGCTGCGGTTAAACCGGCAGTTGTTAAACCAGCCGCACCAAAGGCGGGTGCAAAAAAGGCTCCTGTTAAAAAAGTTGTTTCAAAAAAACAAACGATTTCTCAGGAGCGGTTTTATGCGATGGTTAGCGAAGCGGCTTATTTTGCTTCTCAGAATGACGGTAACCGTAAGGGTTCTGTTGAATATTGGATGGAGGCCGAAGCGGCTGTCCGCGTAAAGTTTAACGTAGCTTAAGCACGGGTTATGTTTGAAAGGGAAGCCGGCAATGGCTTCCCTTTTTTTTATGCTCGAAGGTTACGAGCTAAATTCCGAGGACATTTTTCATATTGTAAAGGCCGGGTTTCTGCTGAACCACCCACGCGGCAGCGTTGAGGGCGCCTATTGCGAACGTTTCGCGGCTGGTCGCGCGGTGCGAAAGTTCGATCATTTCGCCCGTTCCAGCCATTAGAACCGTGTGGTCGCCGACAATATCACCGCCGCGTACCGCGTGGAATCCGATCTCGTCCTTTGTCCGTGCGCCGGGCATGCCGGTACGTCCGTCGCGCTGCGATTTTTTTAGATTCAAGCCTGCGCCGTCAGCGGCGGCTTGACCCAGCATGAGTGCCGTACCGCTTGGCGCGTCTTTTTTCTGATTGTGGTGCCGCTCGATAATTTCAATGTCGTAGCCGCGTGCATGCAGTGCTTTGGCCGCTTCTTTGACCAGATTGCAGAGCAGGTTGACGCCAAGGCTCATGTTGCCGGCCATTACCACCGGAACGCTTTTTGCGGCTTTCTGCACCTCGGCCAGTTCGGCATCGCCGAGACCCGTTGTGCCGATTACCCAAGCGGTTTTCCATCCAGCGATCCGTTCGGCATTGCCTGATGTTCCGAAATGAGAGGTGAAATCGATAATAACGTCCGCGCCCGGAGCGACGACGGCTAGATCGGTAGTAAGTTTTACTCCCGTTTCTTTGGTGCCAGCCGCCAGCCCAGCATCTTTTTCAATGTCTGGAACATCCCAGAGATCAATCGCGCCGACGAGTTCGAGTCCGGCGACTTTCTGTTCCTGAATGCAGCGGATCAGTGTTTTGCCCATGCGCCCTGCCGCGCCCTGAATAACGACTTTTATACTCATAAGTGATTCTCCAGACGTGTTTGTAGCAGAAGCAGGCCGAACCTGCATCCATTAATTTTACCAAGGGTTGGAAAAAGACGAAAAAGACGCTGGCGGACGGGAATTCCGGTTCGCACGCTCAGCGCGACGGCATAGAGATTGAGTTGCGTGGCGACTTTGGGGCCTTCTGCTCCTTGGCGGCGTTCGGTTTAAAATCCAGAATGTAGAGCGTGTCGAACTTCCATTGCAACAGATCAATGTGCCCGGCGACAAAAGTTTTGGAGTGCGGTGGCAACTGACAGGCGACACCGCTTTTCTTTTGCACAGCATCGGCCTTTGCGATCGGAAAGCGGTGTGGCGCTTTGCTTCCCACCGCACTCAAAAGAGGACATCCAGACCGGCACTTCCGACGCAATGGTGTAGCAGTCGCAGTTGAGCATGAAGTTTTCGACGCAATCGTGGCGCTGAAAGTTGTAGTCGAGGTCGCGGTGTGTGAAAACATGACTGATGACGGTTTGTTCCGGCGGGTATCGGAAAGTAGAGCAAGCGGCCCGCTTGCTCCTAAACGAGCGGGACGCTCGTTCTACGTTCGGTGAGAAATTTTCTTTTTTGTGGCTTTTCGTTTTCTTCCGTTTTTTAAAGAAATTGCTGTTCCAGAGGCTTTTCAAAGGTTAGCCGTGTGCTATACTGCTTCAGCAATCAGGAGTCCAAGATGACCTTTACTGCTGTATTCAGAAAATTTCCGGCGGGCTATGCGGCGTTCGTGGAAGAACTGCCTGGAGCCAATACGCAGGGCGCAACCCTCGAAGAAGCCCGCAAGAATCTCGCCGAGGCCGTTCAACTGGTTCTTGAAACGAACCGGCAATTGGCTGAGGAAGAGTTGCGCGGACAAACCGTTATCCGTGAAATGCTGGCGCTGCCTGCCTAATGAAACGCCGAGACCTTATATCCCACCAATACCTTTGCCGCCGCGCCCGGCTTTTACCGCGTCAATGTGCGGGTGAACTAAAGCCGCTGCGGGAAACAAAGTTGTTTTCTAAAAAGGCTGGCGGTCAGGGCGCAGAACAGGAAAGATGCCCGCCCGAATTTGATCATGAACTGACAACCATTAACTTCTAACCGACAACCGAGGTTTCCCTATGTCTTTTGAAAGCGGCTCCATCAGTTTCAGAATGTTTTACGTGCCCGGCAAGCTGCCGGCGGATATCCATGAAAAATTTGCCGACGAAGTGCTCGGCTCGGTCGATTATCTGCTCGATGAGGAGATTCACGGCTGGGTGGGTCATCGCCATCTGCTCGATCGCGACATCAATGAAGGATCGGCCTGGCCGTCCGGCTTTCTGCGTCTGACACTGGCGCAGGCTCAACGCAAAATTCCCGCCTCGCTCCTGCGCGCCGAGTGCCGCATGGAAGAACTCGCCCGTATGCAGGCCGAGCATCGCGACTACGTTAATCGGCAGACCCGCAGCGAAATCAAAAAACAGGTGACGGAACGGCTTCTGCCGCAGATGCCGCCGCAACTCAAAGGCATCGACTTCTGCTATGACCCGAAAGAAAAAATGCTCTACGCCTCCGCGCTGTCGGACAAACAGCTCGACGCGTTCCTGATCAGCTTCGGCAAAACAACCGGTGTTAAACTGATTCCGGTTGATCCGATCTCCGCCGCGTGGAGCGAAGCACGCTGCCGTGCCGATCAGTGGTCGCCTTGGAGTTTCGCCGCCGAGCAGTGGGCCGACTGCACGCCCGGCCGCGAATTCCTGATGTGGCTCTGGTTCATGTCCGAAGCCAAAGGCGGCGAAGTCGATCTGCCTGAAGGCGGAAAATTTGCTGTATTGGTCGAAGGGCCGCTGCTGTTTGATCAGGAAGAGCAGGGCGAGACCGCTATCCGCAAGGGCGAACCGATGCTCAGCGCCGAAACGCGCGCCGCGCTGCTCAGCGGGAAGAAACTGCGCCGCGCCAAACTTACACTGGCACGCGGCGAAGAGTGCTGGACCGTCACGCTCGACGCCGACTCCTTCGCCTTCCGCAGTATCAAACTTCCTCCGACTGAAGCCATCGACGCCGAAGGCCGTTTTCAGGAACGGATGGAAATGCTCGAAACCTTCCGGCAGGCGATCCTCGGCCTCTATTGCACCTTCGCCAAACTGCGCGACGACAAAGGCTCGTGCAAAAAACTCGACGCTGAAATGAAAGCCTGGATGTCCGCCCGCCCGTCCCGTAAGCTGGTTGAATAGAGGATTTTTTGTCAGGATAGCAGGATTGATTAAATAACTGGCGGCATGCGGCTGCTCCCCATTTAACAATATCTCAATCCTTCCCCATTCAGAGTTGACAGGGGCGGACGAACTTGGCAGGGTTTGCGCTCTTTTTGAATTTCAGTGGAGATTGAATAATGAAACGTACATGGCACCCTTCGAAAATTAAACGCGCCCGCAAGCACGGATTCCGCGCTCGTATGGAAACAGCGGATGGCCGCAAAATTTTGGCTAATCGTCGCCGTATGGGACGTAAACGTCTGACCGTCTGTGATGCATAAGACGTTTACACCGGAGGATTTACCGGTGAATTTTAAAACGTTTTCTAAAAAACAGCGCTTAATTCAAGCCTCCCTTTTCGGGGAGGCTTTTGCACAAAAAAGAAACTTTGTCGGGCGCTACATGGTTCTCTGGCTTCGCGAAGGCGTAGGCGCTTCTTTGCGAATGGGCGTTGTGACGAGCAAGAAGGTCAGTCATCGTGCAGTAGACCGCAACCTGGCCCGTCGTCGCCTGCGCGAAATCTTCCGCCATCACCGCTCTGAGCTTTCCGGGGCGGTCGATCTGGTGATTATTGGCCGCCACAGTCTGCTGACCGCTTCATATGCTGAGGTGGAATGCGAATTTTTGCGGCTGGCTCAAAAGGCGGGGTTGCTGAAAAAATGAAGCGCCTTCTCATAGGGTTGGTTCGGATGTATCAGAAAACCATTTCGCGTGTCACCCCCGCGACCTGTCGCTTTTACCCCTCTTGCTCCGATTATACGATTGAAGCCCTTCAGAAGCATGGCATACTCCACGGCCTTTGGTTGAGTTTCCGGCGGATATGCCGGTGTCATCCGTGGAATCCGGGCGGGGTTGATCCCGTTCCGGAAATCAGAGGACAGAAGTCAGAGGACAGAGATCAGAAATCGACTTGAACGATTTTAACGAGCCCCGAAGGGCGTTTTTACGACTTGAACGAAAGACAGAAACTATGAAGAAAACCGATTTTATTATTGTGGCCATCCTTGTTGCGATGATGTTTGCCTGGATGA
>JBILEA010000160.1:0-6418 GCA_044352355.1 Pontiellaceae bacterium
TCCGACAGTGCTGGATGAAAATAAAACATAAATATAATCTTGAACACTTGATATAAGCGGTTTAGCCTCCTGTTAAAAGGAGGTGTTGATGATATCATTGAGTCAAAAACAGTTAAATCAAGCGCTGTCGCTTCTCGGGGAGTACCTTGAAGATGAAGGAGCGAGACCTTGTCATTTGGTGGTTTGCGGCGGGGCGGCATTGATTGCCTGCGCTCTGGTTTCCCGTACAACAGCAGATGTTGATGTTGTTGCTCTGATGAATGATGCGGACGAAATGATTTCGCCCGATCCCCTTCCTTCCAAGATTATTCAGGGCGCTGAATTTGTTAGAGAGGCTCTTGGCCTCCCTGAAAACTGGCTGAACAACGGACCGAGCCGTAACCCTGGCGGCCTTTTTCAGTCCGGACTGCCGTCAGGGATGGCTGGACGACTGACAAAGCAGGATTTCGGAGAGAAGCTGTCCGTTTATTTTTTAAGCCGTTACGACCAAATTCACTTAAAGCTTTATGCCGCAACCGATTCAGGGCCTGGCCGGCATGTGGATGACTTTCTTAAGCTTGCTCCGAAGGAGGATGAAGTCAGTGCAGCGGCTCTCTGGGCGCTTACACAGGATGCTTCGGACGGGTTTCGGTTGATGCTGAGTTCAATGCTGAAACAACTGGGGTTTAAACATGTTGCTGACAGACTTTAACAATACGTTGACGGAGCGGTTGCTTGCTTTTCTCTGGAGGCAATGGGTTCAGATCGGGGTGCGGGCTTCCTTTGAGGAGAAAGATCGGGACGGATGGATTGTTGATCCCGAAGCGCTTTGGCTTTTAACCGCATCGATAGGGCGAGAGGATCCGCGCTTATTCGATGCCGCAACGGACTGGGTGGTGGCTAATTCTTCGTTTGTAAATATACCGCGTCTCAAATCGCTTGTGCATCTGTACGGCTTCGAATCGGTGAGAGCTGTCGCCGCGATGGCTGCGAGGGTGCGGTTGAATAATAAACGGTTGAAATGGAGCTTTTCCGGCCTTCAAATGCCGGAAATCCCGCAGCCTCTTTTTCCCCGGGGCTCTCCGTCTGCGGAGACATCGGCAGAAAATTGCGATGAGGTTTTTCGTGAGTTCGGATTCCTTCGGGGTGTGATGGAATTGCGGGGAATGGCGCGACAGTTTAATTATACGATGCCGGAGTGTGCTTTGCTGAGATTGCGGGCCTTGGCCGGGCTGAACGCCCGCGCCGAGATTTATGCCTACCTGTGCACCCATTCCGGAGGACATCCCAGCGGAATTGCACGTGAAACCGGCTATTCGCAGAGAAACATTCAAGACACGATTACGGATATGAGTGCCGCGCATATTGTTATTTCCGGACAGCTGGTCGGGCGGAAAAAGCGGTACATGATTAATAAAGGGAATTGGAGTACGTTGCTCCATAATCCGGCTGACCCTCCCCGGTGGGTGACTTGGCCTCCAATATTCCGGGCTCTGGAAATTCTCCGGACGGAATGCCGCCAGCTGAGTAAAAAAGAAGGAAGCCCTCTTTTTCTTTCGGGGCGTTTGCGCGAATTAATGAAATGTCTGAGGCCTTTGCTGGAGCGTGAGGAATGCGAGCCTGTTTTCAGGGCATACGAAGCGTTCCCCGGCGAGCTTTACAGCCAAATTTTTATGGAAGACATTGAAGGATGGCTGGGCAGGGGGTTGGGTGGGAAAGGGTCACCTTCAGAGTAAAACGACGTGGTTCCACGGATGGCAAGGCCGTCCCGCAGATTGATCTCCCGCAGGAGCGCAAAAATCTGCGGACGTTTTTTCGCTCTACCCCGCGTAGCGGATGCGGAGCTGAACGAGGGCGGGATGGTAGCAGGTGATGAAGACTCCGCAGGGGCGGTTCCGGTGATCAAGGTAGCATTCGGTGGTTTTAAGCAGCGGGGTTTTGGCCGGCAGACCGAGGTGTTTTGCGGCAACCGGGTCGGTGACCGATTCCACGGTTTGCTTGATCGAGCTGATCTGAATGTTTTCCCGTTCCTGCCATCGCTCTACCAGCGCGACAGCAGCGAGATCTTCGGGGCGCAGATTTTTTGTGTATTTCAGCGGAATCATTCCGTAGTCCCATGCAAACGGGGTGCCGTTCAGCCGGTCGCAGCGTTCGGAGTAAAGAACCGGAGTTTTCTCGGTGATTTTGAGGAGGTCGGCGGCATTGCCGGCAACGGCAGGTTTACAGGTCAGCACAGTGTGCGGTCGGCGTCGGGGGCGTGCAATTGAAGACTGGCGGTGTAGTCGATGGAAATGGGGACCAGCCGTTGCGGCTGCGAACCGACAAATGTGCCGAGTTTCGGGCGGCGGACGATCAATCCTTCCTGCTCAAGCAGTTGCAGGGCGTGCCGGACGGTGATGCGCGAAACGCTGTGCTGTTCTGCAAGCTCCATTTCTGTCGGCAGGCGCAGGCCCGGTTCCCAGTGACCGGCAGTGATCCGGTTGCGGAGGGTTCCGGCCAGTTTTTGATAGGCGGTCTGTTTCATTTTCATTGTTCTTGATTTGTTATAACAAATAGGGTTGGATTTCAATAGATTTAAACTACAGGAGGTTCGTTATGAGAGCAATCAGTCAGGTAGCCCCGCAGTGGTGGGATTATACAACATTGGATCGGGAAATTCTGGATGAGGCCGCCCGCCTCACGGTCAAGGATCTGGCGAAGCTGAGCCGCCCGGGCTTCCAGATTCATTTTTACGATACGCCGCAGGAGTTCTACTGCGCCGAAGCGCTCGAGTATATCGAAGCCTGGCAACAGGCGACGCCGGATAATCCGGTCGGGGTGTGCGGTCCGATCGGTCCGACCGAACAGCTGCCTCTGGTCGCGCAGATGGTGAATGCCATGGGTCTTAAACTGCACAATGCTCATTTCTGGGGCATGGACGAGTGGGTGGTGGATGGCAAAGAGGCAGATGAGCATTTCGCCCTTGGATTTAAAAAGGCGGATTTGGATCTGCTGTTCAACCGCATTCAGCCGGCAGGCAATCTGAAACTGCCGGAAGCCACTGCCAGTCAGTTTTTTAAACAGATGCGGCAGACTCGAAGGGCTGCGGCCGATCCGGCGGGCGGCCTCCTCCAGAATCACCGTCCGAGCCGGGTCCGCTTCGATGGATTCGATCACAAAAAACGGACCTCTGCAGGCGAGATCCATACACCTATTATTCCAAGGGATTTGCGGAAATTAAGGGTTGTTCAGGAGGTTCTGGTGGCGGGCGATAAGTGCGACACCCAGCGCCGGAGCATCATCTCCTAGAGACGAGACTCTCCATTGCAACTTCTCAACGGCCTGAGGGAGGCAATGCAGCTTCAGGCTCTGGCGCAACTCGGGCTTAAAGATGTCTTCCAAGGCAAACAAGGGGCCGCTCAAACTGATATATGCCGGATTAAGCAGTGTGGTCGCAGCAGAAAGCGCCCGCCCGATCTGTCGGGCCGTTTCAACGGCCAGGCGCAACGCGGCTTTATCACCTTCTTGAACGGCCTCAACAAACCGGGACAGAGAAAATTCGGAATTCACGAGAACGGAATCAACCGTCCGCCGTGTGAGTTGCTCAACGCGTTGTGCGAGACCTCTTTCTCCGACCAGAGCTTCAAGACATCCATGGTTCCCGCACTGACAGAGAGCTCCTTCTTCTTCGACGACGATATGGCCGATTTCCATTTGACAGAAACTGTCCCCGACGAACGGTTTTGTTCCGCGCGTGTAGGCTCCTCCAACTCCGTTTTCGATGTTCAGATGGAAACAGCCTTCATCCGCGGGAATTTCGATCAGCCGCTCGGCATAAGCCCGGGCCTCCATTTCCGGGCGCATAAGGACGGGGCACTCCAGGAGTTTTGAAAGCCGTTGAACGGTTTCAACATTTTCCCATCCCGGAAGATTAACCGCCTTGATGGAGCGCCCCCTTTTTTGATCAACCAGACCGGGGTCGGAAAAACCTGCTGCACGGAGTTTTTTCCACTGCGCGTCGCCAGTCAGTTGTTTCATTTCCTTCAGTACGGCGAGAATAAGCCCAAAGACGCTTTCGGGATTCTTTGCCCGCACGCTGCGGGCAATGGGCGGCGCAATCGGCTTTCCTGCGGCGTCCAGCAAGACCGCCTGAACCTGTTCCGTTGATAAGGCGATTCCGAGAAAACATCCATACTGTGCGCGGATGCGAAGCGGAGAAGCCCGCCGTCCTGTTCGGCTTCCGTCGGGACGTTCCGGCTCTTCGATCAGACCCTCCGACAGAAGCGAGTGGACAACCTCACCAATCGTCGCTAATCGAACTCCGCTCAGATCTGCAATTCGGTTGCGGGTTACGCCGGAATGCAGGATGGCCTGCTCAATAATCATTTTTCTTAATTCGGTTTTTTTATCCATAGAGAAACTCCTTTATTGAACGATAACGTATCACAAAATTAATTAAACTCAATATAAAAAAAATATTTCTAAAAAATTAGTATAACAAAGCATTTACAATTCAATTTTTTATCAATATAAACAACCGAAAATGAATTTAACAAAAAGGAGTGGTTCATGAAGATCGGGGTTCCAAAGGAAACAAAAAAGGATGAGTTTCGGGTCGCGATGACACCGGACGGCGTGCGTGTCCTCTGTGAGGAAGGACACGCGGTTTTGGTGCAAAAAGGTTCAGGAGAGGGAAGCGGGTTTGATGATGGACTATATGAGCAGGCTGGAGCTCGGATGGTCGATGGAGCTGCGGATCTTTTTTCCGCCGCGGACTTGATCGTAAAGGTTAAAGAGCCCCAGCCTTCGGAAATCAGGCTTCTGCGCAAAGATCAAATTGTTTTTACCTATTTTCATTTTGCGGCCTCGAGGGAGTTGACAGAGGGTTGTTTGACAGTTGGGGTTCATGCCGTAGCATATGAAACCATTGAAAATGAATCCGGGAAACTTCCTCTGCTGACTCCCATGAGCGAAATCGCCGGGCGACTGGCCGTTCAGGCCGGCGTAAAATTTTTGGAAAGCCCGTTCGGCGGACGCGGGGTACTGTTGGGCGGGGTTCCCGGGGTTTCTCCGGCAGAGGTGCTGGTCATTGGCGGCGGGGTATCCGGAACTCACGCAGCAGGGATTGCCGCCGGAATGGGGGCCCGTGTGACCCTGATGGACATCAATCTGGATCGCTTGCGCTATCTCAGCGATGTGATGCCGGCCAATGTGATCACGCGGTTCTGCACCCCGTCTGCGCTGGAGGAGGGGCTGGGAAGGGCCGATCTGGTGATCGGCGCCGTTCTGGTTCCCGGCGACAAGGCTCCGAAGCTGATCCGCCGCGAGCATTTGAGCCGCATGAAAAAAGGAGCCGTGATCGTCGATATCTGCATCGATCAGGGTGGATGCTGCGAAACGTCAAGGGCCACAACACACAGTGAGCCGGTTTTTACGGTTGACGGAGTGGTGCATTACTGTGTGGCCAACATGCCGGGTGCCGTAGCGAGGACCAGTACGCAGGCATTGTGCAATGCCACCTTGCCGTATGTCCGTCAACTCGCAGAGAAAGGACTGGATGGTTTTCTTGCCGTCAGCGACGGCCATGCAAAAGGTCTGAATATGAGCGGTGGGTTCATCACATTTTCGCCGGTGGCAAGGGTATTCCCTGATCTGCCGGCCCGCCTGACAGCTAAATAAGAAAAGGAGAAATCATGGCACAAAAAGAAAAAAGTGATTTTCGCTACAACACCGGAGATTCCAGAGTTCCCTGGGATGCGGTCGCGGTTAAGCCGGACGTCGGACTGGCGATGGATATTTTACGTTTTCTCGTCACACCGGGAGACGATCCGTCCGCTTATGATGCCGCGATGAACCAGGTGCAGAACTGCGTGACGCAGGCGTTTGCCGCCGGGTCCCCTGCAACCAAGCTCTCGCTGGGCAGAAACGTAAAGGCGGTTGAAACCCTCGCCTGCGAAATGCTCGACGCGAAATACGCTTCGTTCCTGACCAGCTGGACGGCCGGTTACGATATTGCGCTGGACATGGTCGGCTTGAAGCCGGGGGATGAGGTCATCATTCCCTCCATTACGTTTATTGCCACCGCCAGCCCGATTCTCCGCAAAGGTGCCAAAGTGGTCTTTGCGGATGTGCAGCGCGAAACGGTCAACATGGATCCCGAGGATGTGGCTCGAAAAATCACCTCCAAAACGAAAGCCATCGTGCCGGTTCACATCGGCGGATATCCGGTAGATATGGATCCGATCATGGCTCTGGCGAAGGAAAAGGGCATTGCAGTCATCGAGGATGCTGCACATGGATTCGGCGGAACCTACAAGGGCAAGGCGCTGGGCACGATCGGTGACTTCGGTGCCTTCAGCTTCCATGAGGTGAAAAACATCACGTCGCTCGGCGAGGGCGGTATTTTGGTCACCAACGACGAACTGGGCGCTCAGTTTCCGATGGCGCGTTTCTGCGGGTT
>JBILEA010000161.1:0-6405 GCA_044352355.1 Pontiellaceae bacterium
AGTGCATCCACCGCGCCGCCGATTTTCGGCAGCATGCCGCCGGAGATAATGCCCCGTGCAATCAGATCTTCGACTTCGGCTAGACTTAAGGTTGAAATCAGTGAAGCCGGATCGTTGACGTCGCGCATGATGATCGGCGCGTAGGTCGGCATCACATACTTCTTGTGCAACTCGATAATTTCTTCTGTTTTCATGACTTCCATTCCCTAAAAGACGGGGGAATGTAACGCACGGTCGCCGGAATTGCCAGTGGTTTAAACGATAGAAGTGTCTGAGGCGCAGGGGTTAGATTTGTCGGCTCGTTGAGCTTATTTTTTTGCTATAAGAATGTGGCCAGTATACCAGCAGAGTTTAACTACCCGGAATGCCTCCGGCGACAGTTCGTCAATAGTCTGTAGAAGAGAATCAACTTTAGATTGGTGATTCTCCGGCCAGTTGGGTTGTGGGAGCATGTCATCCAAAACAAGAATCCCACCCTGCCTCAAAAGGCGAAGCGAATGATTAAAGCCGATATATTTTCCGGGCATCGCGTCAGCGTAGATTAAATCGAAGGCATTGCCTTCATGAGTTTCGATGAAATGCAGGGCATCGTCAACGATCAGATTCAATCTAACGTCATGCCCTATATGTCGTCTGGCTACGTCTTGGTAGTCTTTGTTCGTTTCGATAGATACCAGCTTGGACGCTTTATCCATCCCTGCGAGAATCCATGCAGCACCGAGCCCTGTTCCGGTTCCAAGCTCAAGGAACGATCCGTGTGGCTTGGATGTAGCAAGGACAGTTAACAATGCACCTGTCTGCATGTCCGAGGGCATTCCAAATGCTATTGCCTTACTATCGCGAAGAATCGCTTCGTAACAGTCTGGCGAGTGGGGGATGTAGGAATCATTCATGGGAAGCGGCTCTCTTTGATTGTTTTATTTCACAATCTCGGTTCCGACGCCTTTGTCGGTGAAGAGTTCCAGCAGGAGCGAGTGCGGCAGTGCCGAATCAATAATGTGCGTTTTGCTGACGCCCGCTTTAAGTGCGTCCACCGCGCCGCCGATTTTCGGCAGCATGCCGCCGGAGATAATGCCCCGCGCAATCAGGTCTTCGACTTCGGCTAGACTTAAGGTTGAAATCAGCGAAGCCGGATCATTCACGTCGCGCAGAAGTCCGGGGACATCGCTGAGGAACACCAGCTTCCGTGCCTGCAGGGCACAGGCGACGGCGTTGGCGACGTCGTCGGCGTTGACGTTGTAAAGATGGCCGTCTTCGCCGCGTCCGAGCGGCGTGATGACCGGAATAATATCTGCTTTTAAAAACGCTTTAATCGGTTCCACATCCACATGAATGACTTTACCAACGTAACCCCAATCCAGTTCTTCGCCGGTCTGCGGGTCCGTACCGGTGTGCTTTTTTACCGTAATGATATCTTCACCGTGAATGCCACGAGCTTTACCGCCGTAATTTTTAAGAATTTCGACGAGGTGTGGATTCACTTCATTGTTAAGAACGCTTTCAACCACCTCAATGGTTTTTGCATCCGTCACCCGCAGACCTTGCACAAAGTTGGGCTGGATGTGCGCTTCCCGCATTTTTTTTGAAACCGACTTGCCGCCGCCATGCACGATCACCGGTTGAAGGCCGACGCATTCCATGAAAGCGACATCTTTAAGAATGTTCCGGTAGCCGATCTCGCTCTCCATGATACTGCCGCCGAATTTTACAACAACCGTATCGCCCCTGAATTTCTGGATATACGGCAGGGCTTCGATCAGCACCCCCGCTTTTTCAATCATTTGCTGCATAGGAACCTCTTTAATTCGTAACACGTAACAGTGAGAAGTTGAACCGCGAATGGTCGCGAATAAACGCTAATGGAAAATGCCTTTTCAATTCATACCCGTTTCTATGTAATCAGTTTCCATTCGCGTCAATTGGCGTTCATTCGCGGTTTTTACTCCACATTGATCCGCACATAGTCCTCCGTACAGTTGCAGGTGTAAACCACCGCCTGCCCTTTACCGAGATTCAGATCAATATGAATAGTGAATGCCTCTTTCGAAACGGCCGCGACCAATTCTTCTTCCGGTGTTCCGGCCGCCATACCGTTCCGCACAGCAGGCACATCGTCGTAATTGATGTCGACCTTGTTTTCCTGCACCTGGGCATAGGAGTAGCCGATCGCATCCATAATCCGTCCCCAGTTGGGCCGCTTACCCGCCCAGGCGGTTTTGTTAAGCATGGAGTTCGCCACGGCCCGGGCCGCTTCGTTGGCCTCGCCGTCGGAGGCCGCACCGCTGACCCGTACAGTTACAACGCGTGTCGCGCCTTCGCCATCTTTGACAATCATCATGGAAAGGTCGAAAAGCACCTTTTCGAGAGTCTGGTAGAACTGGTTCCAATGTTTGGAATTCTGGGTGATTCTTTCGTTGCCGGCCAGTCCGTTAGCCAGACAGATCACCGTGTCGTTTGTGCTCCGGTCTCCATCCACCGTAATCCGGTTGAAGCTTACATCAGATGCCGCCCGCAGCGCGCACTGCAACGTATGTTTTTCAACGGATGCATCGGTAATAATAAACGCAAGCATCGTGGCCATATTCGGCTCGATCATACCGGAACCTTTGGCGATCCCGGTAATCCGCGCCGGGATTCCGTCAAAATCCATTTCCACAGTAACGGTTTTGCTGACGAGATCGGTTGTCATCATCGCTTCCGCCGCATCCATACCGCCGTTTGGAGAAACTTCATCGAACAGCAGCTTGATTCCGCCGGCTATTTTTTCCATTGGAAGCGGCTTGCCGATGGTGCCGGTGGAGCAGACAAACACATCGATCGGTAATATCCCCAGCCGCCCGGCGGCGAGAGCGGCCATAGCTTCGGCATCGGCCAGTCCTTGTGCGCCGGTACAGGCATTCGCATTGCCGCTGTTCATCACAATCGCCCGTGCACCATCGTGCTCAACCACGCGGATATCCCATTTCACCGGCGCGGCCTTAACCTGATTGGTCGTAAAAACGGCGGCGGTTTCAGCGATTACATCTGAAACGATCAGAGCCATGTCTTTGGCGTGTTTCTTTTTTTTGATACCGGCACTTACACCGGCTGCAGAAAATCCTTTTGGCAAGGGTAGTATTTTTTTCATCGTTCCAACCTCCAGACGCGGGAGAGTACACCTCGCCGCAGAGTTTAAAAATAAAAAAAGCCCCGGACTCGCATGAGCGCCGGGACTTTGCCGCAAACCATAAACGACTTAGCGTTTTGAGAACTGGAAGCGTTTGCGTGCGCCCGGTTGTCCCGGTTTCTTACGTTCTTTCATACGCGCATCGCGAGTCAGGAAGCCGCCTTTTTTCAGAACAGCTTTCAATTCCTCTTCCGCTTTAATCAAGGCACGGGAAACGCCATGGGAGATTGCTCCGCATTGGCCGACTTTACCGCCGCCGTTAACTGTAGCGGTCATGTCGTACTGGTCAGCACGATCCGTGAGCACCAGCGGGCGTACTATGGTGTCCAGCATATCCTTAGTATCAAAATACTCTTTAGCAGGCTTGCCGTTTACGGTAATCACACCAGAACCTTTGACGAGACTGACGCGGGCTACCGCGGTTTTGCGCCGACCTGTTGCGGCAATTTTATCGACTTTCTTCGCTGCTACCACGTTGTACTCCTTAACTTAGCCTTTAAATTCCAGTGTTTTGACCTTTTGTGCCGTGTGCGGATGATTCGGACCCGCATAAACTTTCAAACGGGTAATCGTTTTGCGCATCAGCCGATTGCCGGGGAGCATCCCTTCGACAGCCTGCGAAATAATACGCGTCGGATTTTTCTCACGAATCACTGCGGCACTGCGATTTTGCTGACCGCTCGGAAATCCGCTGTAATCCTGATAGATTTTATTTTCTTCTTTATTGCCGGTCAGTTTGATCTTTTCGGCGTTGATGACCACTACAAAGGCCCCTGTGTCTACATGCGGTGTGTAGGTCGGTTTATTACGACCGCGCAGAAGGTCAGCGATAAATACAGCCAGACGTCCGGTTGATTTATTCGCGGCATCCACCACGTACCAGTCCCGTTCGATATCATTTTCGTTTGCTACAAATGTCTTCATTACAAATCTTTCTGGTTCAAATGCAAGGCGGGGAAAATATACGAGGGGGTACCCCATGTCAACCCCCGTACCAAAAGTTTTATATAAAAAGATAGGAATTGTTCTGAACTATCTGAAAGGTTATATCCTCCCGCATGAAGCTTGTCCGTAAAAAAGAGGTCTGGATCCCTACCTGGAACGGCTTAATTCTGATTTTTCTGCTCATTGGCGCTGTGAGTTACGGATTGTTTGCCCACCTCTATCCCTTTCTGGCGCAAAATCATCCGCAACAATCAGCCGAAATGATTATCATTGAAGGCTGGATGGCGGATGCTGAACTGAAAGAGGCAGCTAAAGCCGTCCGCCCCGGACAAATTGTCGTTACGACAGGCGGCCCTCTGCTCTTCGGACAGAAAATCCTTAACTATGAAAATTATGCCGAAATGGCCACCGCACGCCTCATTGCCATGGGAATTCCGGCAGAAACGATTGTCACCATTCCTGCGCCCGACACCCAACGCGACCGCACCTATGTCTCCGCCCAGGCTACACGCCAAAAACTCGAAGAGCTGGGTCTTTTCGGCAAATCTGCGAACCTCTTCACCATAGGTGCACATGCGCGCCGCTCATACCTTCTTTTTCACCACGTCTTCGGTGAAGACTATCCGCTCGGGGTCATCGCTGTCGAACCGCCCGGCTACAACCTTAAGCACTGGTACCGCCATAGCGCCGGCTTTAAACATGTCCTCACGGAACTTATCTCCTGGCTCTACACACAGGTTTTTCTAATCACTCATGCCTGATCACCTCCAGCGCCGCCTCGCCGAAATCGGAGCCCCTGCCGATGTGCGCAAACTTGCCGCAGATCTGTCCGAAATGGCTGTCCGCGACCCGCTGACCGGCCTGTACAACCGCCGCTTCTTTGATGCAGCGCTGACTCAACATGTTGAAACCGCACGCCGCTACGGGCGCGAGCTCAGTCTTATCCTCTTTGATTTAGACCATTTCAAGGAGGTCAACGACACCTGCGGACATCAGGCTGGAGATGCGGTATTAAAAACTTTTGCAATGCTGCTGCAAAAAACCGCACGCAAGGCCGATATCGTCTGCCGCATCGGCGGTGACGAGTTTGCGGTTATTCTGCCTGAAACCGGACACTCCGGTGTTCAGAAAATTATAAACCGGTTTTTTAAAATACTGGAAGAAAGCGGAACAATACGCGCCACAGCCGGAGCGGCTTCACTTCCGTCAGATCTCTTCGCCGCAGCCGATACGGCACTGCGCACGGCAAAGCAATCCAGATAAAGATCATCTACAGTTAAAAATCTTTATCCCAGAACCAGACCAGCTTTGTTTCACTGTTAGCTTTCCCGGCAGCATTGCTGCCTTTCAATCCCGGCTCTTTAATCGTCGTCCTGCTGACGCAGGAACTGCAAAGAAGAAGCACCGCCGTCAGATACAGATTTTTTTTCAACATGAGACACCCTTTTGTTTGGCTAGAAGGAGATCGCACAAACGTTGATCGCCGCAATTTTTTCAGCGACTTTGGCCAGCACCTTCTCAGGAACCGGCTGACTTACCTTGAGAACGGCGATGGACTTCTGCCCGTCGCGACTATGCGGATTCCGCACGTCATCGATATTGATATTTTCTTTAGCCATGGCCCCGGCGATTTCGCTGAGAACTCCCGGACGGTCCATATAGGTAAAGAGAGCAATATGCCCCTTCGGTTCGAAGTAAAGCCGGTCAAAATCACCAATACGCGAAACCATCATGCGGCCTTCCGCCAATGTGCCGCGCACGCTGATGCGACGTAATTCACCGGCACCGACGCTTGCCATGAGGTCAATGGTAATAGAATTACCGTAGCCCTTGGTCTGATCGGCTTCACGGGTGCAATACTCCACTCCCATATCCTTGAGGAATGCAACCGCGGCTTTCGGATCCATCGAGCGGTCAAATTCCGCACTTAACGCACAGACAACCGGCACGGACAGCCATTTGGCAAAGCGCTGAAGATCGCCGTAAAAGCTGGTTTCGATTTTGCTGAGCTTGGTGTCGCCGCCAAGGACATTCCGGCAAAGAACGGTAAGCGTGTAGGTGAGTTCGGCGTAGGCTTCATCGAGTCCTTCAGGAATGTCGCGGTTAACAATGTACGACGTGACGCCCTTCCCATCAAAATCAATAAGCTGTTCAGCCGAACGCTGGGCCGCATTGAAATTAGCCTCCTTCGTCGAAGCACCGAGATGCGGTACCATGATGTCGGCAATGTCTATGACGCTCTTCGGGCCTTCGGCATCCTTAGGATAGACATCGTTGAGAAAACGAAGCGCTTT
>JBILEA010000021.1:0-20580 GCA_044352355.1 Pontiellaceae bacterium
TTTCATTCCAAACACCTCTCCTTCAACCGACAATCAGTGTAAATTCGGGGGAAACACGAATGAAATCGACCGTCACGCCGCTGACCCCGGAGCCATTTCCATCAAACGTCTGAGCGGCGAAATAAGGAACCACCCCGACCGAGGTCGCCGCCTCAAAGACCTGCTGACTGACTCCGGTATAGGAGCCGGCTGGGGATTCACTGCCGGACGCCAGATTGATCAGCTTGGCGGAAAAGGTGGATTCCGCAGCGGTAGCCCCCAGCGCGAGCCGGTATTCAATCGCCAACCGAGCCTGTGCATTTCCGGCAATCGAAAGGGTCGCAGCCGGAACCAGCCCGCCCGAGTTATTATTATTTCTGAGCTGCATCGTACCGGTCATGGCCAGCATCAGCACCGTCTGGCTCGCCCGATTGGGCTTGATTTCATCGCTGCCCGCCACTTTCAGCCCTGTTGCGAGAACAGGAGTATTTCCGCCGGAAGGAACCGTCGGAGTTCCGTTCAGCTGAAAAGCCACCCGCACCAAAACTGTTCCGCCGGGCGGCACAAAAACCGGCTTTCCGGTCAGCACAGCTTTCTGAAAAACTTTGGTTGCCGAAACCGTTCCGCCGGTTGCATCCACCATCCAGCCCGGCGATGCATCCCAGCCGTTCTGACCGTTCAACGCCTTGCTTTTATATCCCTCCGCCGCCGTAAATTCGACCTGCTGACCGGATGCATTCAGGCACAGAACCACCGCCAACCCCGTAGCAATTTTTTTCATAAAATAATCCACACAAAGAATTTACGATTTTAAAAAAGAAGCCTCTTCGAAGAAAAAAGCAAAAAAACCCCGCAACCACTGCGGGGTTTTTGACCATTAGAGGGTCAGTTTGCGTCGCAGGCCGAGTGTAATCAGCGCGCCGAGACCCAGCATCCCGACCGTTGCCGGCTCCGGAATCACCGTCGTCGAAAACACATCGATTCCGGTTACGCCGGATGAATTTGCATTATAGCCAGCCGCCGTAAGATAGGAATAGACCCCGCCGCCGGACGTCAGCGCAGTATAAATCGTGCTGTCCAAATTGGTCGATGCGGACGCCTGTACCAAGGTATCCAGATTAATAATCTTATGGCTGAATGTAGACTCCGCAGCCGAAGCTCCGACATTCAAGGTATATTCAACCGCCAGATTAGCTGTTCCGTTGGCCGCAATAGTACCCAGCGTCGCGTTCGGTGCCCCGTTATTATCCCCTCTCAAAATAAGATTGCCTGTCGCAAACGCCGACAGAACCGTATTGTGATCAGCGATCGGGTTGTTGGTTGACGCATCTGTACGTACGCCGAACTGCATCAGCGTCGCGCTGCCAGTCGATGGCGCCACCAACGTTCCGAGCAACTTCAATTCGGTCCGGAAAGTCAGCGATTCCCCGGCACTCATGGTATACGCCTGATTAAATACCGCATGATTCCAAGTTGAGTTCACCGTTACCTTGCCGTCACCGGACGGATCAACCGTCCAGGCCGATCCCGTTTTGGTAATCCACCCCTTCTGACCATTCAGCGCGCCGGAGGCAAACCCCTCGGCAGTGGTAAAACTATTTGTGATCAATGCGGCCTGAACCGACATCCCCGCCGCAAGCGCCGTTGCCATCGCCAACCATTTTACTATCGTTCTCATAACTCATCCTCCTTATTAATTAAAATAACCCGCGCTTTGTTTCCCGCAAAACTTCTAACTGTTTGTTAACGTTCACATCTTATTACAAAACAAGACAGGTTCAATGTTTTTTTAATTATTTTTTTCGCAGGAGCGGGCACCAAAACCACGGTCTTTTTTATTCGGGACGAATCCGTAGAGCCCGGCCAATCGTTGCGGCGACCTGTGTAGACAGCAGAGCACTGCCTTCCTTGGTATAATGCACATTGCCGGTTCCTTTTCCGGCGCCCGCAGACAGCTCACCGCCGAATCCGGCCGTCAGCGCATGCAGATCATTGATCGTCACGCCATGCCGCTTCATGATTTCAGCTGCCGCCGCGTTATATTTAATTTCATCACCGGGAACACGGCCGGGCTCGTTTTCCGGAACCGCCGTCGTCGATGCCCAGATCAGTACAGCCCCGGTCTGTTTAAGCCTGACCACCAGCTTTTCGAGATTTTCCTTGTACTGCTCGAGGGGCACTGACTGCGCCCCGTTGACTTTATCAAGGAGGACCTTCGGAGAGCGGTAGGCCAGATCATGCAAACCCCAATTGAAATGGATGACATCCCATTTCCGGTCTCCAAGCCAGACATCCAGCTGCTCCAGCCCTTTGCGCGTATCGCCGCAATTGGTTTCCGGGCGGAACACATTGGCTGCTCCCTGCAGCGCATCCCGAACCGGAACCGTATATCCGATGGATATCGAATCACCGAGAATCAATACATTCGGCAGATTCGCCTGCACATTCGTCAAGGCCTTCATTCCGTCCAAATCCTGCTTCGGCGTATAGAATTCAGCCCCGAAACCGGTCCCGCACAAAACCGCCGTCAGCGCCACAACCCATTGCTTTTTCATCCCCGACATCTCCTTTTATTAAACAGCTCCGTCCACGCAAGAACACCTGCGATCAATGCAGATCTTTCAACTGCCGGTAGTATTTCTCATCCCAGCTGATCGGCTTGCCCCCGATCTTGAACCAATCAATAAACGCGGCCTGAAGTTCTGCGGCGAGTTCCGGGTGCCGGGCGACGACATCGCTGGCCTCTGCGGGATCTTCTTCGATATTGAAGAGCATCGGAGGCCCCTGCTCCATGATCTGCATCATTTTCCAAGGCCCGCGACGCACCGCCCAGGACGGAGGCGGATTGTCGTGCCCGCCGCCCTTACCTTTTTGGGCGCCGGGTCCATTGTCATAGTGCGAACCGGCCCAATAGAGGGTGCGGTTGGGTTGTAAATCTTTGCCGGCCTTCAGCGAGGGCAGCAGGCTGATGCCGTCCAAGATCTCGCTGGCGGGTTTTGTGATGCCCGCCGCCTCCAGCGCGGTCGGCAGGATATCGAGTGAGATCACCGGCTGATTCCGCACCTGCCCGGCCTTGACTTCCGCCGGCCAGCGGACAATGAAGGGCACCTTTCCCCCGCCATCGAACTGCTCGCGTTTGTAACCTCGCAGACCGCCGTGACTCTCCTCCCACCAGCTGGGCAGCCCGCCGTTATCACTCAGGAAAAAGACCAGTGTGTTGGCACTCTTGCCGGTGGCATCCAGTGTCTTGAGTACGCGGCCGATCCCCTCGTCAAGCTCCGCCACCATCGCCGCCTGGATCGCCTCCTTTTTGGGTAATTTGGAAAACCGTTGAATCGTCTCCTCAGGTGCATGGTTGGGTCCATGGACGGCGTTGTAGGCGAGGTAGATAAAAAACGGCCTGTTGCCGGCGCGTCCGATAAAATCGACGGTCCGGCTGGAAAACTCGCGGGTGAGGTAGTCGTGCTCCTTTACCTTTTTCCGCCCGTCGAACAGGATCGGCGACTTGAAGTAGTCGGTCTGCGCACTGTCGAACCCGAAGTATTCATCGAAGCCCTTCTCCAGCGGATGTTGTCCGGGGTTATCACCCAAATGCCACTTGCCGATCATGGCGGTGGCGTAGCCCGCGTTTTTGAAGTAGACCGGCATCATGGTCTGGTCGCCGGGCACGCCGCCGCCCGTCACCTGGTTGTCCGTGTTGGCATAGATCCCGAAACGCTGCTGGTAGCGACCGGTCATGATCCCGGCACGCGAAGGTCCGCAGACCGAGCAGGTGACGTAGCCGTCCGTGAACTTTGCGCCTTCGGAGGCCAGCCGGTCGATGTTCGGCGTAGCGACCCGCGCCGGATCGCCGCCGTAGCAGTTGGCGATTCCGTAGCCGAAATCATCGGCCAGAATGATGAGAATGTTTGGGCGTTCAGCCGCGAAGGCCGAAACACAGAGGAGTCCAACGGGTGCAAAAGACAGTTTAATTTTCATAATCGTTACTTTCGAATCCGGTACCAGCAAAGCCCATCATCATCCTGTTTTTAATCACAACCCTCTCCGTTGTCTTTTCAATGCCCCCATGACGATCCGCCCTTTACTACTCCGCCACATCCAGATTCACTGAAGCCCGGATCCCCTCTCTCGAAAAGGTCTGCTTGGCATTGGCAGCCACCGGATATGAATCGTCCCAGGAATAGGCGGTGACCGTCACTCGGCCCGGTTTGTGCGCGGTCACGACTCCATATTTATCGACCGACGCAACCGATGGATCGACGGATTCCCATATCACATTCTGCCGGGTCGCATTGGCCGGAACGATTCGGCACTCCAGGGCTCGGGGCTGCCCGACCATCACCGGCGCTTCGCTCTTGATGATTTCCAATCCTTGGACGGGAACATACCTGTTCGCTTCCAACACCCTGCCCAGTTCGTCATAGGCCGCCTTCTGTTCCGGAGTCAGCGTGGCAACATCCAATCCGGACATGAATTTGCGATCCCATGCGAACTTGACCGTCGGCGTTCCCGCCTGCTCGAGCGGGTCGGTGCGCAAGTCAAAAAAACGGCCGTTCGGCGAACCGACGTGCGGCGCATACCGTTTGAATTCTTTGGTATGAGCATATTCCAGAAGACCCGAAAGATCGGTAGAGGGCTGATTGGCGTTGTACCAGGTATAAATTTCCCGGCGGTGTTCGATTTTGTTTTTTCCGGCAGCCTGAGGCCAGAAGCTTTTCCCGTCAATTTTGTCGAGGTTCGGCACGGGAATTCCCGTTGCATCAAACAGCGTTGGATAGATATCCGTCAGATTGACCATTCCTTGATAGACCTGTCCGGCCGGGATCTGCCCCGGCCAGCGCAGCAACAGCGGAACCCGGATTCCGTTTTCAGCCGTGGCACCCTTCCCTCCGGGGTAAACCGAACCGTCCGGCAGCACGTGCGAAAAACACTCCTTGGTGCCGTTGTCGCCCATGACCACCACCAGCGTGTTTTCACTCAGTCCCAACTCATCCAGCTTGTCCAAAACCTTGCCAACCATCTTATCCATGTAGTTAAGCATGTCCGGGAAGTATATTCGCTCGTCGCCTTTCATCGAACCGTATGCGGCCTTCTTTTCAATATCGAAGTCATCGAACAGGGCCTTTGGCCGGGTATCCGGTGTCGGCGTGTGCTCGTCATGAACCAGCAGCATGGAATAATAGAGAAAAAACGGCTTTTCTTTATTTTTTTCAATAAAATCCAGCGCGAAGCGGTTGATCAGATCGGGCCCGTAGTAACGCCGTCCCGTGACCGGATCGATGCCGTCAAAACTGCGCGGTGTGCCGTTTTCGACCATCCACGGTTCGATCATACGCCGCCCCTCGCCGATCACGTCGAAGCAGAAAAACTCATCCCAGCCGAACTTGGAGATATAATCTTTACCGGGAAACTCCTTGGTGCCGCGAGTCTGTTTCCACTTGCCGGTGATGCCGGTGACGTATCCCGCCTTTTTAAACAAATCGCCGAAGGTGATCTGCGATTCATACAGCGATTTGGCCTGAATATAATTGCGGTTGTTGTTCATGCCGGTCATCAGCGCCACGCGGGTCGGCTCGCACAGGGAATAGGCATAGGCATACTCGCAGCGCATTCCGTCGCGAGCCAGCGTATCGATGCGCGGGGTTGCAAACTGTTCGTTCGTAAAAATCCCCTGATTGGAGGTGATCCGGTTGGCGCCATACGCCGTCACGCCGTAATGCCCGAGATCATCAATCAGAACAAACACCACGTTGGGTTTGCCCTGCACAGCAACCCCCGGATCCGCCGCCTGCAATGCTGCCGCCAGCATTCCAACTCCTGCACCGCAATATTTCAGACTGTTCACGTTTATCTCCTTTCAAGAAAACTCAGAATTCGGGTTTGATTTCCACCGTATGCATCTGCGGCCTGGCCTCCGCATAAAGAGGTTCGGTTAACGATTCAAGCTCCTGCAACAGCTCATCGTAGCGCCCGGCGTTTTCCAGATAATTCTGCAAAAGGCCCCGCGTGTAACCGGTCAGAGGCCCCTTCATCCCCGCCGGGATTTCCCCGATCAGGATCCGCCCAACGATCTCCTTACAGGACTGGACATTCCCCCGATCCAGTCCGTCGATCGCCCGCAACCATCCGTCGGTCCAAACAACATCCCGGATCTTCCCGGACAGTTGAGCCCGCTCGCGGCAAAGTTTCAGCACCTGATTGGCCTGAATCACCTGCGGGGATAGATCGAGCAGCGCCATATTGACGCCGGCCACCAGCTCCCCGGACGTAAAGACGCCCGCCGTTACTCCGTTCATGATCAGCGCATACCGGCCATCCGCCAACCCGTGCACACGCAATACCTCCTGATTAAATTCGGATTCAAACGGAATCAGGCCGGCCACTGCCTGATACGGTTGCCGGGGAAACGGCAGTGATTCGGCCAAATACCCGAACCGGAGGCCTGCGCCGTTTTTCTCCAGCCGCACGACCGAACAGTTGAACACGGAATCGACACTCATTTGGCCGGCATCAATCACCGTCGTGGCGACCGGGCCCCGCAACCCCTGGGCTTTCAGAAAAACATACGCCATCACCATGTGCCCGTCCGAACCGGGGTGCACCCGGTCCATTCCGATGATGGAAAAGGCCGGATCGGCAGCTTGCTGCTTCGCGTTGATCGCCAGCATCGGCGTGTTGAAATCAATGACCGGCAGTGTGCGGCTGGCCGCCTCCACATCGAGAACCTCTTTCCCCATCCGGACAATCAGATCGTTCTTTCCGGTGCCGAAGGCAACCAGGTTTTTTCTTGCAGACGGATCCACCAGGGTTTGATCATAAGGCGACGATTTAACCAGCCAGATGGATTGAAGACCCTGCGCCTCAAGATTGTCCAGCATACGCGCATAATTGCTCCGGTACCAGCCGACCAGCTGAACGTTCTGCCGTTCCAGTTCTTCAGCGGTTTTGTACGACTCGAACTGCGCGCCGCCGGCATCATTCATCCCCAGCATAATGACCGCCGCAGTCGGCTTATACCGGCGAAGATCGCTCTCCCAAAAACCCTCGCCGGTCAGAGACGAGCGCTCAAAACCGCCTTTGGCACTGTCCCCGCTGATTCCGACATTAAAGGTGACAACCCGCCGTTCCGGAAACCGGGTGGCATAAAAGGTCTCGATATACGGACGGTACATTCCTCCATGCGTAATACTGTCGCCAATAAATGCCACGCGTTCACCCGGACCGAACGGCGGAACCGTCGGCTCCGCGAACCCGATCGAGGCGACAACAATCAGCATCCCAAAAAAAAGTCTCATACCGTCCTCACCCGTTATTCAGAAACCGTTCGAACCCCCGACCGGCGGATTTCGAGATATTCATTCAGCAGCTGATCCATAAGCGGCTTGCTCTCCGGATTGCTAAGCTGATTGTCCTTCGGCAACTCCCGCGGAGACTTTTCCAGATTGAAAAGCGCCGCAGGTTCAAATTTTGTCAGGTTGTGATCGCTTTGAATAATCAGCTTCCATGGCCCCTTCCGGTAGATCAGTTCATTTTTTGATCCGGCCTGCAGGAGCAGGGACTCGCGCGGTTTATACCCGGGACTGCCGGTCAGCAGCGGCATCAGATTTTTGGAATCCATTGCCTGATCTGCCGGGACATCCGCGCCAACCAGTGCGGCAAGCGTGGCCAGCAAATCGGTATTGACCACCAGCTCGCCGCTGACGGCACCGGCTTGAATCCTTCCGGGCCAGACTGCAATGAACGGAACGCGATGTCCGCCTTCCAGCGGGGAGTTCTTTCCGCCGGCCCATCCTCCAGCGGAATTATGTCCGGCCCGTGTGGTGTCCGGATCCAGATTCACCAGGCCGCCGTTATCGGTCATAAAAACTACCAGCGTGTTTTCATAAACCCCGTTTTCCTTCAATGCCCGAATGATTCGATCCACCTGACAATCCAGATCGACCACGCAATCCAGGTGCCTCGACGGTGTGCTGCCCGCTACCTTTCTGCCGTCAAACTCATCCGGAGGGCAGTGCGGCACATGGGCCATCGGAGAACAGTAATAAAGGAAGAAAGGCTTCTTTCCGGCATGAGCATGAATGAAATCAACAGCCTTGGCTGAAATCAGTTTGCCGATCTCCCGTGTGTCCCAATTTGAATCCCCCGGGCCCGGCCCTTTGTCCGAGATATCTTTCGGATTGATCGCATTTTCTTTATTCAAAAGCACCAGCGCTGAATCATCGTCCAGCGGAAACCACTTTTGATTTTCATAAGCGACATACACAGGGCCTTGAACCCCGCACGGGAGCATAAAGCTGTAATCAAAACCGCAATCGATCGGGCCGCCGCCGGTCATACGGGTCATGTCCACCTGCGCGGGTCCGGCATTATCATCCTTGCCCCGAAAAACCGACTTGCCATCCGCAGACATAAAGTCGCCGCCCAGATGCCACTTCCCGACAAAACCGGTCGCATAGCCGGCATCGCGCACAACCGAACCCAGCGTCGCCTCTCCCGGCCGGAACGGGGTTTCGGCAAACGTGTTCCAGACCCCCCACGGCGCACGCGACCGGTAGTTGCTGTTCCCGCTCATCACGCAATAACGAGTCGGCGAGCAAAGTGCCGTCGCTGAATGCCCGTCCGTGAACCATAGTCCGTCCCGGGCAAGTGAATCAATGGCCGGTGTTTCATAAAGCGGCTCTTTCTGCATAAACGTGCGGACATGATGCCCGATGTCACCGAGCCCCACATCGTCAGCCATGATCACGACAATGTTCGGCTTTTCAGCCGACTGCAGCTGCGCAGCCGTCAATCCTATGCCCGCAAATAAACAGCCCATCCGTTTCATCGCACGTTCCTTTTCACCGGGTCGGAATCAGTCCGGCTGGAATATTTAATTTTTTATCATCCGCGCCTTTGGCGAAGTCGCAAATAACCCACTCGTTTTCTTTGCGCCAATCGCATTCTACACGGCGGTCGCCCAGTACAATATTGCCGAGCTTTTGCCGGAACCAGTCAGCCAGCGGGGCGTATGCAGGTTCATCGGCGACATTCCGCCGCTCCTCCGGATCCGTCCTCAAATCATACAAGCACAGCTCTGCCTTATTGCGGGGGCAATCCAGCGCCCAGCGGATGTTTTCTCCGGGAGCAAAGCCCTGCCCCGGTTTTCCGTTGGACGGCCGGGTACGCATCGAAAAGGCAAATTCTTTGGAGCGCAGATAGGCGCGCGGTCCGATGACATGATTCAACTCTCCAATAATATAGTCGCGCGGCGCAACCCGGCCATGAGCAGTATCCGCCAGAGAAACCCCGTCGAGATGCTCATACCCAGACGTAAGATCCACGCCGGACGCAGCCAAAAAGGTCGGTGCAAAATCGACATACTCGATGAGATTGCTGCAAACCGTTCCGGCCGGAAAAAACCCTGGCCTGGAGGATGCGGCAATGACGGCTGAACGGGTGGACATCTGCCAGGGTGAAAATTTGGATTCGATTCCCTGTTCACCCAGTTGCCAACTGTGGTCGCCGCAGACATAAACAATCAGCCAGTCGCGGCCGGCTTCCCTGCTGTATTTTTTGAAAGCGTCAATGCAACGCCCGACCTGCGCATCGCCATGCGCACAAAAGGCATAGTAATCGCGGATCGCCTGGAGCTTATCCTGCTCCTTCATATTAGAAAAATTCATCTTTTTATGAAGCAGCTGAAGCTGCGGCGGCATCCGGGAGACCTCATCGGTACTGAACGGCGGAATCGTGTACGGAATCTCCTTTTCCTTTATGATGAACCGGTCGCGGATTTCCCGGGGCGGCAGTACAGCGGTATGCGGGAAATGGAATCCGAGATGAATAAACTGCGGGCTCTTTTTATCCGCCTGAGTTTTAAGATAATCAACCATTTCCGTGGCGATGAGCCCGTCCATGGTCTTCTCCGCTGTTTGAGGACTCTGCCCGCCGATAATCAGCCCGGTATTATCTGCCGTGTAATGACGGAGAATTCCCAACTCTTTTTCAACTTCATGGCGGGTTGTAATGTCCGTTTCCGTCAGCGGCTCTGAACCGCGATCGGTATAAAACCGCTTCACCGCGCCGTCTGCAAAGTAATAAATCTCCTCCGTCCCGACCTGTTTTCCATGGACCCACGGCTTGTTGATCGCCATGTCCGTTTGGCCGTTTTTCTCCATATCGTTGGCGTTTATTTCAGGCGCATAATAATTCAGGCTGTTGTACGTATTTTTATTATTCCACTGAAAAATATAATAGCCCGTCTTTCCGAAATGGGCGGCGGCATATCCGTTCTGCCGCATCACCTCGGGAACAACCGGACGCATGTGCGCGGCTTTATTATGAGTCTGCTCAAAACCCCAGATTCCGGTCCGGAACGGATAACGGCCGGTCAGCATCGAGGCCCGTGAAGGAGCGCAGGCCGGCGCGTTGCAATAGGCCTGCGTAAACAAGACCCCTTCCGCCGCCAGCGAATCCGCGGCCGGCGACTCGACATACCCCAGCGGACTCAGCCGGCTTCCGGACACCGCCTGATTATAGCAGCCCCACGAGTCCGGCCGGTGGTCGTCCGTGATGATCCAAAGAATATTCGGTTTTTCCACCGCCTGTACCGCCGCGGCCCCTGCTGCCAAAACCCATGCTGATTTTTTCATTTCTTCACTCCTGTTAATTAACTAGCCGTCCGTTCATAAAGAGATCTCCCAAAAAAAGCTCGTTCCGATCGTAGCGCGGGCCCGACGGCTCTTTTTTCACCATAGCAAGAATTCCGGCCTTATCCGGCGCTTCTTGCTTCAGGCGAACACGAACCGTGTGCAATCCCGGAGACAGTGTGTGAGGATAAAACCATCCCTTGCTCCGGCCGGGCCCGCCGGCATAAATATCAAAAAAGGTTCCCGTCATCGGCTTCTGCTGATCGACCTGCACTTCAAACAGCCCGGACTCGCACCGCGAAATTCCGTACAGCCCGAAGCCGGTTCCTTCAAAACGGAAAACGATCTCCGCGCCCGGTTGCTCCGTCTGCCACAATTCACTGAAGCGTTTTTTAAAATCGCGATTGGCAGTTGTCTCTGTATATCCATCCACCTCGACGGGATTCACGGACGTCCAATTTCCCGTCATCGCGGCCTTTGAAAGCGGATACCGCTTCGCGTCCGCCCAGTTGGCAGACTCCAGCGGAACCGGCAAACGGCGCGGGCCGACTGTCCCCGCATCCTTCATCGCACTCATTGCGCGGATAAGCGCTTCGTTGTAAAGTACGTGTCCTGTTTCGACCAGCGGATGAGTCCCGTCGTTCGAGAACAGCATTTTCCCTTCAGGAACCGGAGTTCCTTTAGGCAAACTGAAAACCAAAGCACCCGCATCCAGCTGCCGGCCGACCTCTGCGGCAAAGTTGATCGACGGCACGCCGTAATGCGGCAGCACGGATTCCATCATACCGGCCGTCCACTGGATCTTATCCTGCGCGAGATCGGCAAGATGCCAGGAAGCCACAGTGTACACAAAGCAGATATCCGCCTCCGGCAGTGCCGTCCGGATCTTTCGAATCAGCCCTTCGGTAATCTGCCGCCCGCGCTCCTCCGTATCGCCGATACCGTTCACACAGAATTCGATGAACACCAGATCCGGCTTGTGCGCAATCACATCCCCGTCGAGCCGGCAAACGCCCAGCTCTCCGCCAGTGCCAGGGATGGCTGCAAAAATCTCTTTGATTTCCGCCTCGGGAAACTGTCCGGCAAACCACTGCTGTGAAAGAAGCCTCCACCCCGGCGCCGCCGTGATGCTGCCGCCCAGATAAGCAATCCGAACTTCCTGTCCGGACTTCAGCTTCGCAAAAAAGTTGGGGAGCCCGTCCCGCATGCTGAATTCGCCGACCAGTCCGGCGGACATCCCCCGTAGCGCACAGGAAACCGCCATCAGAAAAACCATGACACCTGCTTTTCTCATTATCGATCATTCTCCTTCAACTCGGCAAACGTGCCGGGAACCTCCGACAGAAGTTTTTTAAGCCGTCCCCGCATCTCCTTCAGCCGAGGTGCATACTCGGGATTCGAAGCCAGATTGACCGTTTCACGCGGATCGCGATCCAAAGCAAACAACTGATCAGGATCATAATAATGATTCTTGAACGGCGGATTCCCCTGGATCTGCAACCGCTCCATGAAATCTCCGCCGGGAGACATCCCCATCTGCATGAATTTCGCATCGGGATCGAGAGTCCAGACACCCTTTGTCCAGGGATGGGTTCTGTATATTTTCTCCATCGACTCGCGGTGCTCCGCCATCCGGTCTTCCAGCGGACGCTCCAGATAACTTTCCGGCACGCGGAAGGCCAGATACTTGAAACCGTCGCTGCTGACCACGGCCCGGGTCAGACCGATTTCAAGATATAACGAATCGCGCCACGGCACCGTCTCTCCGCGCAACAGCGGCATCAAACTTAATCCGTCCAACTCGATATTCTCCGGCGTCGGGATTCCGCACAGATCCAGAACGGTCGGGGCGATATCGATGTTGCTGACCAGTTCACGGCGCTCACCCGGCTTTACGATGCGCGGCATGTGAACAATCATCGGAACATGCACCCCGCCCTGATAGCACGATCCCTTGCCCTGATCATCAGTGTTGTTGTCATTGAAAAGGATAACAAGCGTATTTTCAGACAACCCGAGGTCATCAACCTTTTTCAATACGGTTCGCACAACCTCGTCGAGCCAGGTCGCGGCCAGTAGTTTTTCGTTTTTCACCCCGGCGGCCCGGGCCCGCTGCACGATCTCCGCGCGCGGCGGCAGAATGTTTTCGATCGGTTTGTCGAGCATTCCCAGAGGCGTCAGCCGGGGATCCATGTTCAGCAGTTCCTTCGACGGGTCAGGCACGTGTAGCAGGGTGGTTGCATAATAAAGCATAAACGGACGGTCTTTGTTTTGCTCGATAAACTCCAGCGCATGCCGGGTCTGCCATTCAGGCGCATGCACATTGCATCCGGTTTTTACCAGATTGCGGTCATCATCCGGATTCCCCGCATAGGCTGCTCCGACATAGTCGAACCCACGGTCGGCGATATCTCTGCAAATCAACTCCTGATTGGCCTTTAACACCGCCTTTACCGCCGAATCCGCCGGATTATTCCCGGGGACAGGTTTCGGATAACCGTATTTTCCGGTCAGTCCGATATGCCACTTGCCAACCATGCCGGTTTGATACCCGTGCTGCTGCATCATCTTGGGAAAGGTCCATTCCTCCGCTCCGATCGACATATTCCAAAGAACCTTGGTCATTCCTTCCGCGCTGATTTCCCTTTTAAACTCCGGCGAGCTGGTCCGGCTGGCATAGTTCCCGGTCAGGCAGGTATACCGGCTGGGTGAACAGACACTGCTGGAGGTATATGCATTCGAAAAATAAACTCCCTCCTTTGCCATTTGATCGATGACCGGCGTATGCGCCTTACCCCGAATGAATCCGAACGAATCGGTCGGCTGATCGTCGGTGTAAAAGATCACCACGTTGGGCCGACGCTCGTCGGCCCCGCTGCAAAGTGCGGAAAAGGAAACGAAAGCAGAAATCCATTTTTTCATTGATGCAGCATCTCCTTCTTTTTCATTTCAATAGTCCTTCACCGCAACCCGGATCACCGCTGTTCCGACCGCACCGGCCTCGCCGTCCGGGAAAGAAATTCTCACCCGGTTTTCAGCACGCAGATCGTCGGGATGAAGCGGAATCTGTTTGGTGGTTGCGTACTCTTTTTCTTCAAGCCGGTCCGCGCAATCTTCAATCGGCACATCCAGCTTTTTCCCGTTAAGCATCACGACCGGATCGCGGCGCAATCCGGCCTTGCGGGTCAGCCCGATGCGCAATACGGCATAGTCGATCTCTTTTTCAACCGGGATCTTGATCCTGAATTCAGCGTCCCGAAGCGGCACGGCCGTCCGGTCGCCGTAACAGACAATTTCATTGACAGAAGATTTTTCCTCAACCGGCCGTCCGGAATCCGCAATCAGCAGGACGGCTTCAAGCCCTGCAAGTGTCAAAGACTCCGGTGTCGCAACCGTCTCCTCAGTGTACCGTCCGGTAAAATCGGGGTTCCTTCCGAGGCGGCGCATCTCCACCTTCTCGACGTCGATCCCCTGCATCGACACGGTCTCCGGCTCCGGACTCAGATTGTTGATCACCAGAAACAGCCGGCTTCCGCTGACAAAGGCCCGCACCTGCAGATCGGGGTCGTCGCACAGGGCCTTGACCCGGCGTCCGTCGACGCCTTTAAAAAAGCGGAAGAAATTGAGCAGATGGGTTGGTACCGGACGGGTCTTATCGGTGTAGTTATAGGGCACAAACAGCTGAGCATAATATTTCGGGCCCCATCCCCAGGTTTCAGGAATTAAAAACGGCACCGCTTTACGCACGACATGCGGGTGATCCATAAACGTCAGCGTATTGGCGACAACGGCCTGCAACATCAGCGTGTTGACGATTGAGCGCTTTTTCATCTCATGCTCAAACGTGTCGCCCGGGAAATATTTTGCGGCGATTTCAGCAGCCTCCGCCTCGCCGTCATACAGACCCTTTCCGCCCAGCACATAACCGCCGTGCTCGCTCAGCACCACATCGACTTCCTTGCCGAACGTGTTGACCGCATGGTTCTGCACCAGATCCAGCACCCCTTCCAGCGGAAGGCCCGACTGAATCCGTCCGCGGAAGTCGCCGTCTTTCCAGTTGGAAAAATCGTAGGCGTGGAAGGAGTAAAAATCCATCCGACCTCCGGTCCGGTCCATGAAATCCTTCATCCCGGTCCACAACCGGTAATCATCGCGATAAAAATAGGCGACCGACATGCATAACCCGCCGACCTTCACGCCGGGAGTCTCACGGTGCACCGCGTCCATGACCTTGAGATGCCAGTCTGCCAGATGCGGATCGTTGAAAAATTCCCAGTGCGGTTCATTCAGCGGCTCAAACAGCGACGGCCGATCAAAATCGGTGTACCCGTACTTCAGAACTGCGGCGGCCAATTCGGAGGCCGCTTCCAGATTTTCCGGTATATACTCCGGTGTGCCGTGGTGTTCGGAAGTTCCCTTGAAACGCTTTCCCATGTAGGCAGGATACTCATTATGGTTCCCATGGTACGCCACATCCAGGTTCGGGCCGCAGTCATCCAGAAACCTTGCCGACGGCTCTTTCGGCTTGTTTTTTTTCAAAACAGAAAGATCAGCAAAACCGGGACGGGCCGGATCTTCTGTGAGTTGGCTCCCCCACCATTTGATCGCACCCAGATTGCGGCCGAAAGAGACATCAAGTTCGCAGATGAGTTGCTCATACACATCCGGGTTCGTCCGCTTGTCAAAACCGACTCCATTGTCGCACAGATTGAAATACCGCTTACGCTCCACCACGGAAACGCCCTGCACCGCCCGCGTGATCCGGGGTTCCACCCGGATTTCGCTCACCTTTTCACGTGGAGTGCCGGCCGCAACCGCCTGTACCTGAATACTGCCGGCCAAACAGACCCCCAACAGCACCGTTTTGAAAGAGAACTTCTTCATTTGTATCCTCCAGAAAATCATTTGAGTAGATTTTTATATTTGCGCGGCTGACGCGGCACCGGCTTATGCACGGTCACCCGCAGCTCTTTAATATCCGATTTCCACCTGTCAGCGGCAACACGGGCCGTGACACGCTCAGTTCCGTCACCGTTCGAACGGACAGAGTGCTGCTGAATCACACCATCCGTCTTCCAGTTTTCGCCATCCACGGAGCCTTCGACAACAAACCAGTAGTCCGGCCCCAACTCTTCCAGGCGCTGAAACTCAAGCCCGACATACACCCCCTGGGCATCCGACAATTCAACCCGGTGTGGCAACTGCCCGGCGGAAGGAGAAGCCGGATCGTGCGGATTTCCGCCATAAACATACTCATGAAAATTATCCGTACCGTCGCCATCCAAATCCTGCAGGGGATCCAGCGGCCCGTATTTTTCTTCGAATGAGTCAGACAGACCATCGCTGTCGGCATCCGGGGGCGGTAGCGGCGCCTCGGAATCGGTATTGTATAAATCGAACGTTGCAAGAAGGGGCTCGAGCTTTTTCTTTTCGGCCAGCAGCGTATCTTTGTACTCCCCATTCGGCAGATCATCCAGCCGGGTGAACGTGTCGTAATCGCCCGGACACCGTCTGGCATCATACCAGATTCCGCGCCCGTCCCGCAGAACTTTGTCGTTGCGGATCATCTGAGCATCAATGCGCATGGCATAGATCCAATCGCGGTGACTTTTGCTCTTTCCGGTCAGATAGGGCCAGAGGCTTTTGCCGTCCGGCTTGTCGCAGCCGACAGAAAAATCAAAGCCCATGATATCGGCCAGCGTCGGCAGGATGTCGGTGAAATCGGCGCAGATGTTCTGCCGGCCTTGAACCAGGTTTCCAACCCCGGGAGCGTAAACAAGCAGAGGCACCTGCATTCCCTGTTGCCGTTCGATACGGGCCTTGCCCCAGTTGTTCGCATTGTCCTGCGTGCCGTTGTCTGCCGTGAAAATAATCACGGTATTCTCCAGTTCCCCCATGGCCTTAAGCTTTTCGGTGTATTGCCACAGCATGTAATCGAGATATTCAACGTGATAACTCAGGCCTTGCGGCGTGATGTTTTCCAGCCGGTACCGTCCATCGCCGAGCGGAACATGCTTCGGATTTTTCCGTGCATACCGCCCGTCACGCCATTCAATGACGGGCGTTCCCGGCCAGACGACCGGATTAGCCGGATCGGCATGATCAATCGCCAGATGTCCCAAATGAGACGTGTGATAAACAAAGAACGGTTTATCAGCCGCTTTCTGACGATCCATGAACTCGAATGCATGCCGCATCTCCAAATCCGGGGCGTAATCGTCGATTTCCGTCCGGAGATACGTAAACGGCTCATTGGGATGAGCGGGGTGATTGATCAGCTGCATTTCCGGCCACCAGAAGAATGAAACATGATTCCAGTCCTTCGGATCATTCGAACGGAAACACGCATAAGGATTCTTCACCGGTGTACCAAAAGGATTCCATCCCTTATTCCGCATCGGTTCGGCCGGATTGAATACGCACTCGTTGAATCCCATGCTCAGGATATCCCCGCCGTCTCCGACATGCGTCTTTGAAAGCCAGATGTTGGCATACCCTGCATCACGGCTCATGTTGCCCAATGTGATCGGTGCACTCTCATAAGCCGAATAAACCGTACGGCAATCCATTCCCATATGACTGTTGTCCCAGTATTTATTTCTGGACGCATAGGTGCCGGTCAAAATCTGTACCCGACTGGGCTTGCAGATTGTAGAGGCCCACACCGTCTCGACAAAGCAACCGCCCCGGTTCGCCAGACTGTCCATCACCGGAGTTTGAGCAAGACGATCCCCCGTCCATTTGCTCGACTCATAAAACGGAAATTCCCGGGCACTGATGTCATCGGCCATCACCAAGATCACATTCTTCGGTCGGGACTCTGCCGCCCGTCCGGCGGCACACAAAGACAACACGGTCAGCAATGTTCTTTTCATCTGTTAGATCCTTTCAACCCCTGACCGCTTTCATCAGAAAGAACCAATTTAACTGCCGTCACCGTTGCACCGGGTTCTTCTGTCCGGACCACCACCCGGTTCACCGGACGGATTTTTTCAGGAGCCACTGCCATCTCGATATAATCCAGAAAATGCGGAATGCCCGAACTCCAGCTCAAATCGACCGTGTGTTTTATTCCGTTCAGATCAACGGTCACCGGCTTGGAAAACCCGCCTTCCCGGTTCAGGCCGATACGCAGCAGCGCATGAGCCGGACGGGTCTCCGGAACCGCGATTTCAAACTCGGCCGACGGATTCGCAGGGACGGCGGTCCGGTAAGCATAAAAGGAATTCTCTTCGCAAATCCGCGTCAACACCGGCTCCCGGTCGAGAGTGATCTCCAGAATGCAGGTGCCATCCACCCCGAGCGGCACGGCGTTCCATCCGGAGAGTTTTTCGTCAACATAGCGGGTTTCGGCCTGCTCAAAAACAACCGTCCTCCTCCGTATCGAAACCACATTCACTCCGTCAGGAAGCAGCGCTGACACATCCAGCGCAGTCCGCTGTCCGGTGCGGTTATTGACCGCCAGCCGGATCAGATGGCCGTCCAGCACGGCATGCGTAATGACCTTCGGATCGGAATCGATCACAGGGATCCGTTTGCCCCGATAGCCTTCCCACAGGTCGATCCAGAAGGTATTTTTTGTTTTCACAAACTCCCCGTCCGGAGTCTGATGAATCAGCGCTTCGGACGAATCCGGGGCCCAGTGCATAAAGGTCAGCAGAAACGGAACCGTGATATCCAACTCATCCGGACGGTTGAGGAAGCCAAGCAGCATCGCGTTGACGTTTTTGATGTGCATCCACCAGCCCCGCTCGCCACGCTTGACATCCAGCGATCCGTATTCGCTGCAGACCAGCGGCTTGCGGTTGCCGGTGGCTGCCATGTGCGCCTGCAGCATATCCAGCACAACTTCCTGCCCGCCCTGCACAAAGCTGTCGCTGCCGCTACGCCAGCGCTGCATGGAATCCATCGCCCCCATCTCATAAAAATGGAGCGAATAAAAATCCAGATGATCGCGGGTCCGGTCCATAAACCGCTGATGGTTGCGCCAGACCTCAAAATTCCCGCGATGCGGCTGGAACCAGGCAGAGGTCGGGCCGCCGACCTTGACCTGCGGCGCAACGGCGTGAATCGCGCCGGCGACCCGGTTATGAAAGTCGGCCAGCAGGCCCCATGCGTCGTATCCCCGCTCATGATGATAAATCCATTCTGATTTGACATCCGCTTCGTTCTTCACTTCCCACCAGGTGGCCGTGCGCCCGCTGTCGCGGATCTGAGACTTGACCAGCCGTGCGGCGACATCCGCAGCGGCATCAAAGTGCTCTACTGCCGGGGTGCCTCGTTGATTGGGAATCCCCGGGAAATTGGTCGGCCACATGAAGCGCGGCCAGCTGTCGAAGCACATGATGAATTCCAGCGACGGATCAACCCCTTCGAAACGCCGGAATTCTCGGCGCTCGAAAAAGGCGGGGTCGGCATAGCCCGGACGCGCGGGATCTTCTTTTAAATGCGGCATCTTTGCAGCGGCACCCCACCGGTCTTCATACGCCGGCCCGATCTCCTCAATCTGCCGCCCGGGCAAAAAGCCTTTTCCCTTGAAATAAGGTTCCATCCCCGACCGGTCAAAATTGGGTGCCGCATAATAACGAAAATACCGCTCCGGTTTCAGCTCACAGATTCCGCCGATCGCACGGTATCGGGTCGCGTCGACCTGAACCGTCACCGGCTTGACCGGCTGATCCGCTCCCGGCTCACGATAGGCCGAGACATCAAATTTAAATGAAATCCCCTCATAGTTGACCAGCTGGACTTTTTCAACGGTTCCCGCCCCTTCCAGCACCAAAGAAAACGGCTTGTCCATTGAAGCCATGACTGAAGATGCCGTGATCTGAATGAGCCGGTCCTGCTGCGAAGTGACCACCACGACCCCACTGGCAGCTTCGCTGACCGCGGCAATCCGCGTTACGCCGGCGAGCTCCGACCCGGAAATCTCGATCGTACGGAAGTCAAAAATATAATCGTTGAGGTCCCGCGGAACCGGGATTAAAAGCCGACCCGGAATCGGGGCTGGCTGATCAAAAAAAGTCAGATGGGTCAACGTCTCGAACCCGGCGTTGACCTGTGTTTTGGTTTGCACCGAATATTTTGGAACAATTTCTTCAAAAAAACGCCGGTGCAGGTCATACGCTTTGCGGCCGGCCGGACCGAGCGGATCCATACCATCCGTCTGAGCCGCAGATATTGCGCAGAGCAGAGCCCATATCCCCGTCATGATTACAAACCGCTTCATCCAATCTCCATTGAGAACGATAACATTTTTTTATTTCTAATTTAAATTTCCCGGTAAGTCAACGTCTTGATTACCTAAATGCATGATCAGACCGCAGTCGCGGGGCCGCCGAGCCGCGTTCGATCAGTTTTGGCTCAAACCGCAACTGCCGCGCGGAAGTTTTGCGGTCGGGATTCTCGATGCGGTCAAGCAGCAGCTGAGCGGCCTGCACCCCGATTTCATAGGCATCCTGCTTGAGCGTTGTAGCCGGAGGCGCCAGATGGCGGGCATAATCCACGTCACCGAAACCGATGACGGATACGTCATGAGGAATTCGCAGCCCAAGTTCATTTACGGCCTGATAAATTGCAGGAAGCATAAAGTCACCGCCGGCGAAAATTGCGGTCGGGGCGTTCTTTTCCTGAAGCATTTTTTTAACCAGATCGCGGGCCGGATCACCTTCCCCGCACGCCCAATCCGTGAGGAGAAAAGGTTGAGGAATCTCCGAATTCTGCTTCAGTGCGGTTTCGAATCCTCGCCGCCGCAGCATCAAACTTTCAACCGGGGTAAAGATCCCGGCCACCCGGCGGTGCCCGAGCCGCAAAAGATAGTCAGCCGCCATCTGACCGCCATGTTCATCCGCAGTTCCGACAAAATCATACTTGCGCGGAGAAGTCAGCGCATAATCCACGCTGACCACCGGCATATGATACTGTTCAACGGCCGCCGCGATCTCTTTGCACTCGTCCGGGTTCGGATTGG
>JBILEA010000022.1:0-20571 GCA_044352355.1 Pontiellaceae bacterium
TATTCCGCGTCAGCATTTGAATGTGCCGCTCGATTATGAATCGCTCAGTGAGCTTGGTGCCATTATGGGATCGGGCGGACTGATTGTGATGGACGACGATGCCTGCATGGTGGACGTTGCCCGATTCTTCATTGAATTTGTTCAGGAGGAATCCTGCGGCAAATGCGTGCCGTGCCGCGTTGGTACCAAGCGCATGCTTGAAATTCTCACGCGCATCTGCGACGGGCAGGGGCGTCTGGATGATATCGACCGGCTGATAGACCTTGGCGAGTTTATCAAACAAGGCTCGCTCTGCGGGTTGGGGCAGACCGCACCGAATCCGGTGCTTTCAACCATTCGCCACTTCCGCGAAGAGTATGTTGAGCATATCCGCGACCGCCATTGTCGTGCAGGCGTCTGTTCCGCGCTGGTGCGCGCACCTTGCCAGACGGCCTGTCCGGCGGGTGTGGATATTCCAGGCTTTGTTTCGCTGGTCGGGGAAAAACGCTACGACGAAGCACTCAAGCTGCATCGTAATCGTAATCCATTTGCCAGCGTCTGTGCGCGCGTCTGTTTTCATACCTGCGAAGATAAATGCCGCCGATCCTCGCTGGATACCTCGGTTTCCATTCGTGGTATCAAACGGTTCATGGTGGATCAGGAAAAAGAGATGCAGTTGCCGGAAATCCGCGTCAGCGACGAAAATGCGAAAAAGAAAATCGTGATTATCGGCGGCGGCCCCGCTGGTATCTCCTGCGCTTTTTTTCTCGCGCGGCTCGGCTACAAGCCGGTCGTTTTCGAAAAAGAAGCCCGGCCCGGAGGCATGCTGGTGCAGGCGATTCCCGCTTACCGCCTGCCGCGCGAAACACTCGCCCGCGAAATTCGCCTGGTCGAAAATATGGGTGTGAAAATCAAAACCGGTAAAGCGCTTGGTAAGGATTTCACCATCCAAAGTTTGAAAGACGATGGCTATGAAGCGATCTTTGTCGCTGTCGGTGCACCGGAGGGAATTCGCGTTGAACTGCCCGGTTGTGATGCGAAAGGCGTGGCGGATGCAATGGCTTTTCTGCGTGAATACAATATTCGCGGCTCGGTGCCGGTCGGCAAAAAGGTGGTTGTGGTCGGCGGTGGCAATGCGGCCATCGACGCCGCCCGCACCGCGATTCGTCTTGGCGCGGATTCGGTGACGGTGCTTTACCGTCGCACGCGTGAAGAAATGCCTGCTTACGCCGAGGAGATTGAAGAAGCGTTGCAAGAAGGCGTAACGATTGAAGCCCTGACGGCTCCCGAAGAAATTGTTTCCGTCAAAGGTAAAGTGACCGGCGTGAAATGTCTTCATATGCATCTGGGTGAATTTGACCGGTCCGGTCGCCGACGTCCTGAGGCCGATAAGGATGAAAGTTTTATCGTCGCCGCCGATCAGGTTATTTTGGCCGTCGGCCAGACCCTCGACGGGTCTGTATTCGGCGGTGCGCTGGCACTTGACGATCGCGGCTGGGTTAAGGCTGATCCCGTCACCGGAAAAACTTCGTTTGAAGGTGTTTTCGCCGGTGGTGATTCCGTTACCGGCCCGATGTCGGTGGTACACGCTATCGGTGATGGCGAACGCGCGGCGGTTGGTATTGATCAGCTTTTGAGCGGAGCAAAGCACGCTTTTTGGCGTATGGAGCAAGCCAATACAACGGATTATGATCCTGACTCCGATCCGGTGCCGTATCCGCGGGAGAAACTGCGGATGATGCCGATTGATAAACGGCGCAGTAACTTTGACGAAGTGGAACAGTCGTGGAATGAATCGGAAGCGGTCCGTCAGGCCCGCCGCTGTTTGCGTTGCGACTATGGAAAATGCACAATCTGTGACGAGGAGGCTTCTAATGTATAAATTGATGATCAATGGGAAATCGATTGAAGCACCTGACGGCGCAACCATTTTGGAAACCGCTCGGCGTGCAGGAATCCGCATACCGACACTTTGCTTCCTTGAAAAACGCGAGCCGATTGGCGCCTGCCGCGTCTGTCTGGTTGAAATCGCTGGTGCGCGCACGCTGATGGCCGCCTGTTCAACTCCGGTGACAAACGGCATGGATATTAAGACCAATAGTCCGCGAGTCCGTGCGGCACGCCGTCAAGTGGTTGAGCTACTTCTTTCAGAGCACGACGGTAACTGCCAGATTTGCGACCGCAATCAGGACTGTGAGTTGCAGGCACTGGCCTCCGAACTGGGGATTCGCGAAATCGCCTACGAAGGTGAAAAAGCTAAAGCCCGCATGGATGATAGTACACCCGCACTGATACGAGATAATTCCAAGTGCATTAAGTGCCGCCGCTGTGTCACGGTCTGCTCTCAGGTACAGGGTGTCGGTGCGCTGCATCCGCAGGGGCGCGGTTTTGACACCGTTATCGGCCCGGCCTTTACGCTGGATCTCGATGGCGTGGCCTGTGTGCAATGCGGACAATGCGCCGCCGTTTGTCCGGTTGGAGCGATTTCTGAACGCAGTCATGTGGAAGCGGTCTGGAAAGCGCTGGAAGACCCGAAGAAAACTGTCATTGTGCAAACGGCACCGGCCATTCGTGCCGCGCTCGGCGAATGCTTCGGCTGTGAGCCCGGCACACGGGTTACCGGTAAGATGGTCAGTGCTTTGCGTGCGCTCGGTTTTAATGGGGTGTTCGATACCAATTTCACCGCCGACCTGACCATCATGGAGGAGGGTACCGAATTGTTGACCCGCCTGAAAAAAGCTTTAGTGGACGGCGAAAAAGTTCCGTTACCAATGTTCACGAGCTGTTCGCCCGGATGGATTAACTTCGCGGAATACTATTATCCCGAGTTTCTGCCGAATCTTTCCACCTGCAAATCGCCGCAACAAATGTTCGGCGCGATTGCCAAGACCTACTACGCACAGAAAATCGGTGTGAAGCCGGAGGATATGACCGTCGTTTCGATTATGCCATGTACCGCCAAAAAATTTGAAAGCCAGCGCGAAGAGATGGATGACAGCGGTGTCCGCGATGTGGACTATGTGCTCACCACGCGCGAACTGGGTCGCATGATTAAAGAGGCTGGCATCGACTTTATGTCGCTTGAAGATGAGAAAATGGATGCACCGCTGGGGCTGGGTTCCGGCGCGGCGGATATTTTTGCCAATACCGGCGGCGTTATGGAAGCGGCGCTGCGTACGGCGTACGAAATTATTACCGGGCGGACCCTGCCGATGGAAAATCTGCACGTCAAACCGGTCGCCGGACTTGAAGGCATTAAAGAAGCCTCCGTCGTCATTACAGGCACCGTTCCGGCTTGGTCATTCCTCGAAGGCGTTGAAGTTAAACTGGCAGTTGTTCACGGACTGGCCAATGTCCGCCGTCTGTTGGAAAGCATCAAACACGGCGAAAAGAACTATCACTTCATCGAAGTCATGACTTGTCCCGGCGGATGTATCGGCGGCGGTGGACAGCCGCGGCTGACGGATGATTCGGTGCGTCTGAAACGTATCGGTGCCATTTATGCCGAAGACGAAGGCAAGGCGCTGCGTAAATCGCACGAAAACGAAGCGGTTCAGCAGCTCTATAAAGAGTTTCTGGGAGCGCCGCTTGGCGAAAAATCGCACCACCTGTTGCATACCAAGTATAAACACAAACGGGCTCTCTGAGCCTGCAAGCCCCGCTCCGGCGGGGTTTTTTTATGTTCAGGCAGATTGAGTACAACGGACTGATTGAGGGTTCAATCTTTTGAAAATTTTCTTTCAAATGATAGACGAACCAGATAAAACTTTCCAAGAATTGGAAACAAGAGTGCTGAAATATTCAACACGCAATTCCAATGCTCAGAAGTAAAAAATGAACCAGGGGATCTAAGGGTGTGATGGAAAAAGACGAGATTCCGAATCGTCAAAGCATTCGGATGAAGGGGTGGAGTTACACCTCGGGTTGTTATTTTGTGACGATCAATACGCACGCAAACCAGCCGCTGTTCGGTGCGGTTGTGAACGGGCGGATGGTGTTGAGCGAGACAGGGCGGATTGCGGAAAATTGTTGGCGGGCAATCCCAGCGCATTTTCCGATGGTTCAACTGGATGAGGTTGTGATTATGCCCAACCACATGCACGGGTTGTTGCATTTGCGCCGCGCGGAGGTGTCCGGACGTGCCGTCGCATTGGGCGATGTGGTGGGGGCGTATAAGGCGGCCGTTTCGCGGATTATCGGAAGGGGTCGGCAATTGCCGACCCGTACGAAATTTCCCGCCCGTGCGCAATTGCCGCCCCATGCAAAATTTTCCCATGTGCAGGAGCCCGTTTCAGCGGGTGCATCCGCCATTTGGCATCGAAATTATTGGGATGTGATTGTGCGGGATGAAAAGGCGCTGGACGGCATCCGCATGTATATCCGGTTTAATCCGCAAAATTATGATGTGGTGATGAATGTTGGAGAACCGCAGCGGGCTGGGAACCAGAAGTTGATGGAGATGCCCAAAACAGGTTTTCTGGCTTCACGTGGTGCGAGTGAGCTGCATGGCCGTTTGCCGGTGAAACCGGGCGAGGCGGTGATTAGCGGATTTCTTTCTCCGATGGAGCGGGCGGTTTTTAAGGCCGGGCTGGAGCATAAAATTCCGTTGATCTGGGTGAAGCCATGGGGGCTGTCGCATGAAGAGGGTTTGATTTATCAAACCCGTGCGGCTCTCGATGAAGGGCTTCTGTTGATGGTTTCTCCGTTTTCTGGTGACATTGAAGCTCCAAGCATCCGGCGCGCGGCTTGGTGTAATCAATATGTTTTGAACCATTGCGATCGAATGGTGGTCGGGCATCTCAATCCCGGCGGGATGCTGGCGTGTATTTTGTCCGAAGCTGATCCCGAAATGGAGATTGTCTATTTATAACCCGACTGCAACCATGGGGTTCCAGACATTGGAAAAAACAGCGCCGCGCTTTCAATGTTTGGACGAATCCGCTAAAATTCTCCGCAACAAGGAGGAGATCATGGATAAACATATTATTGTTGGCGTTCATATTACGGAACGGGTGAAGCACGCAGGGGAGATTCAGAAAATATTTACTGAGTTTGGCTGTCAGATCCGTACACGGCTCGGTCTGCATGAAGCAAACAAAGGAATCTGTTCGTCCAACGGGTTGATTCTGCTCGACATGGTAGACGATGATGCCAAGGTCGTTGCATTTAAGAAAAAGCTTCTCGCAATTGAAGGTATCGAAGTTCAATCGATGGTTTTTGATCACGCGTAAAAAGCCGGTAACTTACCTGAGAGCTGACGGAACGGTAGATGGGGTAAGTAAGGTTTTGATACAAACGCGCTATTGCGATTTGAGGCCGTGAAGGTATAAAAAAAATCCCCGAGGAAATTCCTCGGGGATCTTTGGTCAAAACAAACTTACTATTAGTAAGTTGCTTTGGTGGCCAAGGTACCGATCTGAATGGTGGTTCCGCCAACAGTCAGTTCACTGACGTCTGAGATGCGCAGAGCAGCCATCAGGTTGGATGTACATGTTGCATCCCAAGTCGCCGATCCGGACAACGCCATAGCACCAGGCAATCCTGAAGATACTGGCAGAGTCAGTACACCTTTAGCTTTTTCAACTTCAGCGACGTTGCGGGCTTTTGCATTCGTCTGTGAGGTGGAATAAGCGTTCAGGATGGACGGGATACCGATAGCGGCCAATAGACCGATGATCGCTACGACGATCATAATTTCAACGAGGGTGAAACCTTTTTTATTCATTTTTTTCATTTTTATTACCTTATTTTTCATTTTATTTTTTTACCGCCGGTTTTTGGTTTTGTGACTTTTTAGGCGCCTGTTTTGTGTACCGGTTTTAATTTTTTAATACTTAACACACTTATTATGTGTTTCGTTTGAAGGTCTACAGTTTAGCTCATAATATATTGATTACAATCATTTTGTAATAAAAATTATCAGGGTTTTGATTACAGATGGCATGGGGATATTCCCTATTCACCGTTGGGTTTACGTGATGCAAGGCGCATTATTTTTTTAAGTCGGACGGCAGTTTGCGGTAGAGTGTTGCTAGACTGATACCTAGTTCGCTGGCGGCTTTTTCTTTATCGCCGCGCATGTTCTCAATGGTTCGTTGGAGAAATTCTTTTTCTTTGTCATGCAGAAAGGCCTTAAGTGATTTGCCTTTAAACTGATCGCGGCGACAGGAGATGATGCCAGATCTCAGTCCTTCTTCAACGGTATCCACTATTTTGGCCGGCAGAGTGTCTTTCGTGATGATTCCCTGCTGTGCGAAGGTAATGGCGTGTTGAATGGCGTTTTCAAGTTCACGCACATTGCCGGGCCAGTTGTAGTTGTCGAGGATACTTTGTGTTTCGTGGTCGATTAGCGGTAGTTCGGCATCTGGGCCGAGTTCGCGGCGAAGAATATGATCTATAAGCGGGAGAATATCTTCCGGGCGGTTGCGTAACGCCGGGATATCAAGGCTGATAACGCTGAGACGGTAGTATAGATCTTCGCGAAACTTTGCTTGTTCGATAAGTTTTTCCAATTTTTCGTTTGAAGCGGCAATAATGCGTACGTCCACTTCGGTATGATCTGAACCACCGACTTTGCGGATTTTTTTGTCTTGAAGGACGCGTAGTAACTTAGATTGGATTTCTAACGGCATGGTGCCTATTTCATCGAGGAAAAGTGTTCCGCCATGAGCTGTTTCAAAGAGGCCCGTTTTGGTGGCGGTGGCTCCGGTAAAGGCCCCTTTTACGTAGCCAAACATTTCAGATTCCATTAACTGAGCGGGCAGGGCGGCGCAGTTAATGGCCATAAAAACGGCATCCTTGCGAGGGCTGTATTGGTGTAGCGCCCGGGCGACGAGTTCTTTACCAGTTCCACTTTCGCCGTATATGAGCACGGTGGTGGATGTCGGGGCTACTCGTTCGATCATGTCGCATACTTTGCGCATGCCCGCGCTTTCGGCTACGATGCCACCCAGTTTTTCTTTATATTCGAGACGGGCTTTAAGATCTTTATTTTCGGTGATTGCATTCTGGTAGGTGAGCGCTCTTTGTACGGTTAAAACCAGTTCATCCAGCTTGAAGGGCTTTGTTATATAGTCAAATGCACCTTCCTTCATGGCCTCCACGGCGGTAGCTACCGTGCCGTAGGCCGTGAGCATAATGACACCCATATTAGGCCAGTCTTTGGTGGCTTTACGAAGTAACTCCATGCCGTTAATAGGCGTCATGTTGATGTCCGAGATCATCAAATCAAACGTTTCAGTTTGAAGAAGTTGCAGCGCTTTTTCGCCATTACTGGCGGGCGTGGCATCATATCCCTGCCCGATAAGTATCTTGTTGAGCAAGTTTAAGATGGTCGGTTCGTCATCTACTATGAGTATACGCGGCATAGACTATTCCGTCCCTTATTATTGAAAACGAGAATAAGTTATCATTTTCGAGAATTCTCGTCCATAGGTATTAAGGGAATTCGGTAAGGATTTTTTCATATCAAAAAAACAGGTGGTGAAGTACAATAATTGACGGGATGGAGCGTTATAGAACCATGCTGATCATAATCAAAGGGATGCTATGAAGCAGTTTTTGACGATTATTTTGATGAGTGTATTCTCTGTTTTTCCAAGTCGCGCGGAGCAGGTTTCTGTTAGAAATCGTGTAGATGCGCTGGTTTTTGCCAAACAGATTGAAACAGGGTTCCCGCTTTCGGATCTTTGTTCTGATGCTGTTTTCCTTCGCCGCGCCTATCTTGATGTCATTGGGACGCTGCCAACCGCTGAAGAAGTTCGCCGGTTTCTTTCTAATGGGAATTCCGACAAGCGAGCTAAATTAATTGATGAGCTACTGGGACGTCCGGAGTTTGCCGATTACTGGGCCCTTAAGTGGTGCGATTTGTTAAGGGTAAAATCGGAGTTCCCAAGTAATTTGTGGCCGAACGCGGTGCAGGCTTATCAGTATTGGATCCTCGATGCGTTTCGTAGCAACATGCCCTATGATCAATTCGCGCGTGCGTTGCTGACAACCAGCGGAAGCAATTTCCGAGATGCTCCGTCCAATTTTTATCGCCCGTTCCAAGAGCGGACTCCCCGCAAAATTTTTGACACGGTGGCGCTGGTGTTTATGGGCGTGCGTCTGGATAACTCAGGTTGGAGTGAAGACCAGAAATTGGGTATGGATGCTTTTTTTGCCAAGGTGGCCTACAAAAAGACAGCGGAGTGGAAGGAAGAGGTCGTTTATTTTGACCCGGATAAACAACTACTTCATCCAATAACCAATGATCCTGTGTTGCCAACCCCGTTGGGGGGGGCGTTGAATCTGGAGAAGTATGCTGACCCGCGTATTGCCTTCGCGGATTGGTTGACAGCCCCGGAAAATCCGTGGTTTGCGAAAGCGATTGTCAATCGCGTCTGGTTTTGGCTGATGGGGAGGGGGATCATTCATGAAGTGGATGATATCCGCCCGGATGTAAAACCATGGAGTCCTGAACTGCTAGACTATCTTGCTAAAGAACTGGTAGGTAATAAGTACGATCTTAAACAAATTTACCGGCTGATTCTTAATTCTTCCACGTATCAGCTGTCATCGTTGCCAACGCCGGAAAATGTTGGCGATGAGGCCGGTTTTTCTCATTATCGTGCGCGGCGACTTGATGCCGAGGTGTTGATTGATGCGATTGGTCAGATAACCGGTACGGGTGAAGAGTACACCAGTGCCATTCCCGAGCCATTTACATTTATTCCCGCCAGTCAGCGGACCATCACGCTGGCCGATGGCAGCATCAAATCCTCATTTCTTGAAATGTTCGGGCGGCCAGGGCGGGATAATTCCCTTGAGTCAGATCGCAATAATAACCCGTCTGTGTTTCAGACGTTGCATTTGCTGAATTCGTCCCATATCCGGAATAAAGTGATGAATGGGCCGAAGTTGCGTAAAATAATGACATCCAGTCCCGGGAGCAAGGATCGTGTTATCCATCTGTATATGGAAATCCTTTCCCGGATTCCGACCCAAGAGGAACAGAAGATCGCCATCGATTATATCGCGTCGTCTGAGCGCGCGGATAACGGGTTTTATGATTTGGCGTGGGCTCTGATCAATACCAGTGAGTTTATTCTTAGGCACTAATAAAAGGAGCGATCAATGAATGCTGAAACGGTTCAATCCATGGCGATTACACGTCGCAATGCGCTACGACTGGGCATGTTTGGTGCCGCAGGATTAATGGTTCCTGACTGGCTGGCGGCAAAAGCCGCCGAGGCGTTCAATCCAATCAAGGCCAAAGCTAAATCGGTCATTCAGGTTTGGTTGTGGGGCGGACCCTGTCATCTGGATACCTTTGATCCCAAACCGGATGCCGGGTATGACTATTTCGGGAAATATGATAAGCCGATTGCCACCAACGTGGCAGGAATACGCCTTGGTCAAGCCCTGCCGAAACTGGCGAAAATGGCAGATAAATATTCACTGCTTCGCGGTATGACGCATGGCGACAACGGGCATGAAACGGCTTCGTACAAGGTGATGAGCGGAACGAAGCCGATGGACGGAATCGTTAATCCTGCGTTGGGCGCGGTCGTCGGTTATAAAAAGGGCTACAGTGCAGGGTACACCGGACTGATTCCGCCTTATGTCACACTGACACGACCTCAGGGCCGGTTTTCTGAAGCAGGATTCCTCGGGGCGAAATATCAGCCGTTTGCGACCGGTGGCGACCCGGCAAAAACACCGTTCGTTGTGGAGGGGGTCGTTGCAGAGGGGATCAGCGATGAGCGTCAACAAAAGCGCCGCGATTTACTGGAAAATCTGGACACCTTTGCCAAGGCCATGGAAGGCAGTCCGATCATCAACCGGATGAGTAAAAACCAGCAGGATGCCTATTCCTTGATTCTCGGTGAGGCCAAAAATACATTTGATATGACCAAGGAACCGGAGGAATTGCGCAAAGCGTACGGCATGAACACGCTGGGGCAGTCCTGTCTTCAGGCGCGTAAGCTGGTCGAGGCGGGCGTGCCGTTTGTCACCGTTAATGCACAAGGCTGGGATACGCATAAAAAGCATTTTGAAATGATGACAAGAATGTTGCGGGAGTTGGACGATGGTCTTTCTACGCTCTTGCAGGATCTTTCGGATCGCGGTTTGCTGGATACAACGATTGTCTGGTGCGGGGGTGAATTCGGACGAACGCCGAAGGTTGACTGGTCGGCTCCTTGGAATGGTGGGCGTAGTCATTACGGGAAAGCTTTTTCGCATTTAGTGGCGGGTGGAGGTTTTAAGGGCGGTCATGCTGTTGGCGCGACCAGCGTGCGCGGCGAAGAAGTGGCTGATCGTCCGATTTATCCGTGGGATTTAACCACGAGTATTTATGAAATGATGGGCATTGATCCAAACGGAACCTTGCCGACGCCGGATGGTAAGACGGCCTTTATTTCGCCGTTGGCCGACAAGAGTATCAAAATTGACAGTGGCGGCGTACTCAGGGAAATTATGTAAGAACATGGGATATCAGATGGTTGAGAAAATGAAGAGAACATCATTACTGACGATTCTGTTTTTGGGTACGGCGCTGTCATGCAGCGCCGCAGTGATCCCGCATGTCGGGTTCGTCTATCCGGCGGGAGCGATGCCTGGAACCAAGCTAACCGTTGTCATCGGCGGTCAATATCTTAGAGATTTTGCCGGCATCAATCTGTCAGGTATTCCGATTGAGTTTCAACAAACCGACTATTTGCGCATTTACGACCGGCAGGAAGCGGGCGGGCTTCGTCGGCGAAAAGAATTTCTTGAAGCCAAAATTGCCGAAGAACCCGGTGAGTTAATCAAGAATCAGATGTTGCGACAGATTGAATTGCTTGAGCCCGAAATCGCCATGACAAAGGAAGTGATGATGGAGGATCGAATGAATCCGGCCATGGCGGCTAAAAAGCAGTTCAATCCGCAGATTGCCGAGCGGGTTACTTTGGAAATCACCTTGCCTGAAAACATTCCGTTCGGCGATTATGATCTACGGGTGATTACAACTAACGGACTTTCTAACCCGCTTGTGTTTCAAATCGGACAACTACCGGAAGTTTCTGAGAAGGAACCTAATAACGTAGTAACAGCACCCGAAAAATTGTCCGCAATCCCCGTGTTGCTGAATGGGCAGATTCTGCCTGGCGATGTGGATTGTTTCCGTTTTCGCGCCAGCAAAGGACAATCGCTGGTTTTTCAGGTTGCCGCCCGTTCGCTGGTTCCCTATTTGGCTGATGCGGTTCCCGGCTGGTTTCAGGCTGTATTGACTCTTTATGATTCAAAAGGACGTGAAGTTGCTTATAACGACGACTACCTGTCAAATCCCGATCCCGTGCTGATTTATAATGTCCCGGATGACGGGGATTATACACTCTCTGTCAGAGACTCTATTTTCCGCGGACGTGAGGATTTTGTTTACCGTATTGCCATAGGTGAAATCCCCTTTATTGAGCGGATATTTCCCCTTGGCGGTGAAGAGAATAGCGAGATGGAGATTCATCTTTATGGCGTGAATCTTCCAAGTAATAAACTGAAACTGAAAACAGGCAGGGAGTCTCCTGCTATGCAATCCGTCCGTGTTGAGAAAGACCGGTTTGTTTCTAATAGTCGAATGTTTAGTGTGTCACCGCTACCGAATCGCCTTGAACAAGAGCCGAACAATTTGTTTTCACAGGCTTTTGCCGTAACGAATGACTCCGTTTTCAATGGGACGATTGGAAAGCCCGGCGATCAGGATTGGTTTTGTTTTAAGGGGGTTCGGGGTGATGAGTTTATGATTAAGGTTTCCGCCCGGCGGCTCGGGTCTCCGCTTGACTCTCGGCTGACGTTGCTGGACGCCGCGCAAAAGGTGTTAGTTGTAAATGATGATACGGAAGATAAGAGCGATGGATTGAATACGCATCATGCCGACTCGCGCATTGATTACACCTTGCCGGAAAGCGGGACCTACTTTGTGCGAATAGACGACGCGCAAGGTAAAGGCGGCGATGAGTACGCCTACAGCCTGATGATCGGCGAGGAGCAGCCTGACTTTCAGTTGAGGATGGTCCCGGCCAGCGTGCGTGTTGCACGGGAAGGAACGGCCATCGTTACCGTTCATGTTATTCGTTATGGCGGGTTCACCGGGAAGGTCGAACTTTCTGTTGTTGATGCGCCGACCGGCCTCAGTCTTCAGAGAGCTGTAATCCCCGAAGGGGCTTCTTCGGCTCAGGTTCTGATTGCTGCTTCGTCGCGGGCTGAAAATCAGCTTCTTGCGCTGGAAATCGAGGGCACGGCCAATTGCGGTGCGCGAACGGTGAGTCGCCGTGCTGTTCCGGCAGAAGATATGATGCAGGCCTTCCTGTATCGGCATCTTGTGGTCGCTCAAAAGTTGCTTGTTCAAGTCGCTGAGCCCAATCCGGTAAGCGTTACACTGAAACTTCCCTCCGGCGGAGTCATACGCGCACGCCCTGATTCGGAGATCACGCTTAGTGCGACAATAAACTCGAAGGGAGCAATTGGACAATCTGGAGTCAAGCTTACGCTGTCTGATCCGCCTGAATGGCTCACGCTGGGATCGGACGCCATCGGGCAAAAAGGGGGCGGCAATGAGGTGATCTTAAAGGTCAGCCCGAATGCAGAACCCGGCAACAAAGCAACGGTTATTCTGAATGGTAGCGCACGGCGGATAAAATCAGCCAAAGATCAGGTAAATAAATTTGCAAATGACAAACCGGTGGAGTTTGCCATCGACGCTATTTCGATCGAAATCATCAATTGAAAGGATTCGTTTTGACTGCACAAATTTTAAAAACAAATTATGATGCCGACGTTGCCACGCTCACATTGCCGTCCCATGCCGAGCATTGTATTACGGTGCAGTCGGAACAGAACATGAACCGGGTGTTGTGCAGTGCTGCTAAAGAACGCGATGCAACCATTCTCAGTCAGTTCGTTTTCGCTGGTCGTCAGCATTATCCCGAATTTATCGCCGAAGCGGGTGATACCGCCTGGCCGGTTGTTTGGTTGCAGGGCGATGCCTGCAAAGACGGCGGCATGTACTCCATGCAGGCTGTAGCCATTTCCGGCATCAAACCAAAACGGGTCAAACTCGATGGCCGTGATGTTGGCTTCACCTATGAGGATGCACACGCCCGCTATTGCCGGTTGCGGGGGATCCTTCCCGCCAATCTGAAGGCTTCCCGCGCTGAACAAACTCACTCGGCTTTCCAGATCATGGAAGCCGCGCTCGAAGAAAACGGGTTTCGCTTTACCGATACCGTCCGCACCTGGATTTATCTTGATAAACTCCTCGATTGGTATGGCGACTTCAACCGCGTTCGAACGAACTTTTTCGAAGAGAAAGATATCTTCAGTCACATGGTGCCGGCCAGCACCGGCATCGGCGCGGCCAACCCCTTTGGTGCCGCGATCGTTATGGATGTCCTCGCCGTTCAGCCGAAAACGGAATTACTCGAAATTAAAGCTGTTGATTCGCCGCTTCAGAATCCAGCACTCGACTATAAGAGTTCCTTTAGTCGTGCGGTAGAACTGGATTTCCCGACACATCGCAATCTGCTCATTTCCGGTACCGCCAGTATCGATCCGGACGGCAAAACGGTGCATCTGGACGATCCTGAAAAGCAGATCCGGCTCACGATGGAAGTGATCAAGGCTATTCTCGATTCACGCGACATGGGTTGGAACGATCTTTTCCGCGGCATCGCTTACTTTAAAGATATGGACTATCTACCTATCTACCGCCGCATTGCCAACGAGCTTGGAATCCCGCGGTTCCCGTTGGCCGTTTCGCATGCCGATGTTTGCCGTGACGACCTGCTTTTCGAAATCGAAGTGGATGCCGTTAAAGTTAATTAACCGGGATGTTATTTATTTTTCCACTTTTGCTCACGTAGCGCGCGCTCATTGGCTGCGGTTTCTTTACGCATACGGATAAAATTTTCGTAGCGTGCTTTATCGATGGTTCCGGCTTCGACCGCCGCCATGATGGCACATCCCTTGGTGTTGCTGTGAGTGCAGTCTCTGAATTGGCACAGCCCGTCCAGTGCGATGAGTTCATCAAAGGTATCCTTAATACCTGCGCCGGTATCCAGATGCCCCAGCTCACGCATGCCGGGCGTATCGATCACCAGCGCGCCGTTTTCCATCACAATCAGCTCCCGCCAGGTGGTGGTGTGGATCCCTTTGCCGTCGCTTTCACGGACGGGCAGGGTGAAATATAAATCCTCTTCGCCGAACAGACTGTTGATCAGCGAGGTTTTTCCGACACCTGACGGGCCGAGCAGGCAATAGGTTTTTCCGGCCTCAAACAGCTTCTGAACCTTTTTTAATCCAGCTCCGGTCATGTTGCTGAACGCGTAGACGGGAACGTTGGGCAAGCGCGCTTCCACTTCTGCCAGCCGGTCTTTCAGTTCCGCTGTGGACAACAGATCTCTTTTAGTCAGCAAAACAATCGGTTCGATGTTGCTCTCATTCACGATGGATAAATAGCGCTCCAGCTTCGGCAGATTGAACCCTTTATCGAGCGAATGAACCACAAAAGCCGTGTCGATATTGGCGGCAATGAGCTGATGACTGACCTCTTTGCCTGCCGATTTGCGTTTCAGCGTATTTTTCCGTTCCAGTACGGAATGAATCATCGCGAAGTCGCCCTCATCAAAATGGGTTGCCAGCACCCAGTCGCCGACGGTCAGGTAATCCTTCGTCTCGCGGGCTTCCCGCCGCAGTTTGCCGGTGGTTTTTGCCGGACGGGTTTCATTGCCGTCACTGATATCGCACCAGCCCTTATGGACGGCCGTAATGCGGGCGGGTTTCCACTTATTAGCGGCGGCCGGATCAATCTGGTTTTGAAACCAGGGAGTAAAACCCAAATTTTCTAAGGTCATAGGAGTCTTTTAAGAGGGTTGTCTTGCTAAGTGAAGCGCACTGCTTCGTCCTGTTGCCGAAAGTGAGAATTTTATCGCACTTCTGTTCGAATGGGCGCGGAAATAAGGATGGCTTTTGAAATTAAAGTAGCGGCTGACATTATCTTTTTCTGTTTGAAATTTGTTCTCAGTGAAAACCCGGTTAATTCCATTGGAGATTTCAGTCGTTGTGTACGAATTCGTTTTTCCGGTAATGAGTTCATTAATCAGAAAAAAGAGGAGAATTCGTCCTTCAAGGGAGCGTTCACCCTTTTTCCATGCGGTATGCTGGAGCGTACGAATTGCTTCGCAAAAACGGTCTAAATCCTGCTTTTTCACTGCGGCGGTATATGATCCCGATTTTATGTTTTGAATATTCCCGAGGAGTGTGTCCAGCTGCTGGTTTTCACTGTCTGTGTAGTAGATGCCGCTGAAGTTTTCGCTTATGAATTTAGTTTCTAGATTACCTGAAAAAAGCTCGGCAATTTCTTCCACGGGAAACTGAATATTATCATTTTCAATTAGAGCTTTTCCAATCAGATGGTTGAAACGCAGGTGATCGTTGTAGATAACCTTTTTCCCCATGCGCTTAAACATGTAACTGACACTGCCTGTTCCGCCGAACAGATCCAAGACACTCTCGTATTCGAGACCGGAAAGGTTGTCGTATATCCAAGGGAGTATTTTCCGTTTGCTTCCGCGATAACGCGTGGTTGGAAATTCCTTTAGGTCGATAGTATGGATTGTAGGAGAGCTCATTTTTCACCCCACAAGAAATCCGTGTTCAGGCCTTTTGGCTCAAATTGAATCTCCGGTCTCAGCAGATTGCTGATGTCGGTCAGAAAATCGGGATGCACCAGTTTTTCTTCGAGGTTGAGGCGAAGCTGTTTAACAGTAACCGGCGTAGCGTCTGTTTCCATAATCTGATGAAAGGCCTGCATGACCATCAGCCAGTTGATCGCCGCGTGCTGATCGGCGTACCAGAGATCAAATAGATCGCGGCCTTTGCGCCGCTGGTAGAGTGCGCGAACTTTGGTGGCGAGCAGTTCTTCGAGCTTAAAGGTGGTGAGATCAGCCTTACCGCTGAACCACGGTGAATCAACTGAATAGTTTTTTTTGACCGGGCCGAAGACGAATTGATGTTCACGGCAATTGATCTCGATTTTTAGCCGCATGTTGATCACCGGCTCGACCTCGGTTTGAAACCGGAAGAGCAGGGTGGTGTTGCGGTCTTTTTGTTTGATTTTTGCTTCGCCAAGATAGTTCAGAATTTTACGGAGGCGGTCGATCACCGGGCCGATTGATTCGGGCCGGATTTGAACCAGATCAATGTCTTCGGAGTAGCGCGGAGCGGGAGCGAAATAGAGTTTATGCAGCGCGGTGCCGCCGCGAAAGGCGAGCGTGTTCGCGAGCAGATCGTCAGAGAAAATTTCAACTAGTGATCGGGAAATCACTAGATCCTGCTCCACCTGTGCGTCGCTGACCCACGGCGCGGTCTGTTTCCATGCGGTAATGAAGGCGCGGGGAATCACAGCTCGGCCTCCAAATCGGCGTTAATGGAGATTTTCCATTTTTTACTGATGGGGTTGATGCCCTTGGCTTCTGCCGGATTGAGCGGGATGTGGAAGAAGTTTCTAGTCTGAAGTTCGGTGTACAGTGTGTCTGCCAACTCTTCCCTATTGAAAACAGTGTCCAGTAAGAAGCCAAGGCGTTGCAGTGCAGTGGATGGAACCGGTTTGCTGGCGACCGGCTTCAGTTTTTCCGGAGTCATGAGTTCACTTAATTCTTCCAGCACCGCAGTTGCCGCCGGAAGTCCGCCGGACTGTTTTAGATAGGTCATCAGATCGAGTGCGGTCAATTCGGGGGAGGAAACGGCGATGTATCCGGCTGGAGTCTTTTTCTGTTCAATGCCGGCCTGCGGCATTTCAGATTTAACCGGAAAGCAGATTTTCAGGTTTTTATATTGGATATGGCGGATCGACGGTCGGTCGGTGATAACTGAAAAGATTTGCGGCTGCTGGTGCCCGGCTCCATGCAGTGCAGCTGCGGATAGAAGTCCGGCATAGTACGGACGTTTAAGATAACGCATAAAGTCATCTATGAACATTTCCGGAGGTAGAATTCCGTGATTCCGGTGTTCCGGAGGAATGATCACAAAAAAACCGCTACGAACTTGCAGAATGAGTTTATTGCGAGTCAATCGCCGCAGACCGTGACGCATGGCAACTTCATTCACTCCAAATTGAGAATCCAGCTCTTTACGGGTAACGTAATAACGCCCGTTCGCCAGAAGAGATTCAATATAGTTGTCCAGATAGAGCTTCATTAGTTTTTGTTCGCAAAAAGTACGCTTTAGAGGTATGTTTTGCAAACGAAAACTAGTAAAAACTAATCCAAAAAACGCGCACTCAGGCCACGATAGGCATCAATCCGCCGGTCGCGCAGGAAAGGCCAGATGCGCCGGACGTTTTCACTGCGTTTGCCGTCGAGTTCAACAATCAGCTCGGTTTCTTTATCGGTGTCAGCCTGCGCCAGCAATTCTCCCTGACAGCCTGCAACGAAGCTTGAACCCCAGAACTGCGTGCCGCCTTTACCGCACGGCGATGGCTCGAACCCGGTACGGTTGATACTCAGCACCGGAATACCGTTGGCGATGGCATGCGAACGCTGGATCGTGATCCAGGCTTCCCGCTGGCGGGCCTTTTCACCTTCTTTATCATTCGGATCCCAGCCGATGGCGGTTGGGTAAATCAGAATGTCCGCGCCCGCCATCGCCATCAGGCGCGCAGATTCCGGATACCACTGATCCCAGCAGACCAGTACACCGAGCGTGCCGACGGAGGTTTTAATCGGCGTAAAGCCGAGGTCGCCGGGCGTGAAGTAAAATTTTTCGTAATAGCCGGGATCGTCCGGAATGTGCATTTTGCGGTATTTGCCGGCGATGGTTCCGTCGCTGTCGAGCACGACGGCGGTATTGTGGTAAAGCCCTGCCGCCCGTTTTTCGAAAAGCGAAGTGACGATTACAATGCCCAGTTCCTTTGCCAGTCCGCTGAACACTTCGGTGGACGGACCGGGAATTTTTTCAGCAAGATTGAAACAGCCCGTGTCCTCGGTCTGGCAGAAATAGAGACCGGCATGAAGCTCCTGCAAGGAAACCAGCTGTGCGCCTTGTTCCGCACAGCGGCGGACCGCGGCGATACTCTTTTTGATGTTGGCTTCGCGATCAGCCGCACACGACTGCTGAACCAGTCCGACTTTCAGTTTTTTCATTTCATTACCCTTGGGAAACTTTTTACAAAATCATTTAGCGACAAAATTATTTTTTTAGAATTCAGGTTCTCTCGAACCACAAATGATTTCGTTGTCCATGATTCTGTGGATTTTTTAATCCTGCGTTCGGTAGAAAATTTGCGTCCATTCGCGTTTATTCGCGGTTTAATACTCCCTTGGGAATCTGCATGGTCACGCAGTGGAGCGAGCCGTGCTGCAGAATTAACGCGGAACAGTCTAACCCGATGATTTCGCGGTCGGGGAAGGCCTTTTTTACGGTTGCGAGGGCGCAGGCATCGTTGGTTGAATTGTTGTACGTTGGAACCAATACTGCGTCATTGATAATCAGGAAGTTGGCATAGGTGGCTGGCAGGCGGTTCCCGCTTTCGTCAGATCTGGCCGCCGGCCAGGGCAGGGGCAGAAGCCGGAGATGATCCATTTTTTTCAGCTCGTCTTCCATGTTGCGGAGTGCGGGGAAATGTTCATCCGCCGGGTCGTTGCATTGAACATATAAAACGGTGTCGTTTGGACAGAGGCGGGCGAGGGTGTCGATGTGTGCGTCGGTATCATCGCCGGCCAGCCAGCCGTTTTCCAGCCATTGGAAGTTTCTAATTCCGAGTTCAGCGGTGAGCCGGGCTTCAATCTGTGCCTTGCCGAGTTGTGCGTTGCGATTGGGGTTGAGCAGACATTCTGCCGTGGTCAGCAATGTACCACTCCCGTCACTTTCGATGCTCCCGCCTTCAAGAATCAGATCGACAGTGCGCAGCGGAGTTTTGCCGAAAGCGCCCATGGCATGAAGTTTGGCGGTGATCTGATTGTCGAGTCCGGCTTCGAATTTTCCACCCCATCCAGTGAAGGTAAAATCGAGCAGCACCGGGTTGCCGTTTTCATAAATGGTGATTGGTCCAAAGTCGCGCGCCCAGGTGTCATTAAATTTGATTTCATACAGCTCGACTCGATCCATGCAGACACCGCGCTTTTCTAGTTTGGCGCGTACGACGGACTCGTTATGAACGACAACAATCAGCTTTTCAAAACGGGTTACCGCTTCAGCAATATCAGCAAAAACCACTTCGGCTTTCTGCAGATGCGGAGCCCAGTCGGTTTTTTCATGCGGCCAGCAGATCAGCACGGCATCCTGCGGTTCCCATTCAGCGGGAAGGCGGAGGGAGGGAGCCTGGGAGTGTCGGAGTGTTGGAGTATGGGAGTACTCTTTCGGCTGTTTTGTGTCTTTGTCGTTCATTGCACCACGGTTCCGGTAATCTGTTGCACCATACGAATGAAACGCATTCTAGCTGAAACGGCGGGGTTGACAATGTTTTGTAATCTTCTCCGCAGAATGGCTTGAACATGAATTGCTGAATATGAGAGACACGGTGCATGAAAAATAAATTCTTTATCATTATACTGGGTGTGTTCGGTGCCGCATGTGCTCCAGCCGTAAATATGGAAGTGCTGATCAAACAAAACCAGAAGGGTTCTTCGCCGAAGTTTCCGGTAGACTCCGTCAGGGCTTTCGGTGCTTTGCAGGAATCGGCACAGAGCGGCGACTTCGCCGCCCAGAAAAAACTGCAGACGATGCTGGCATCTCGTATTCAAGTGGTTTACGCATCGTTGGTAAAAAGCGGCGGACTCCTTTTTTCTGTGCGTCGCCCAATAAAAGGCTACGACGATACGCTCAATAATTATGCGGTGAATCTCGAAAGTTTTTTCGAAGAAACCACCGGTCAGGTGCGTGTGCGTAAGCATGATTTCGTCGTGACGGCGACCAATGGAACGGTTCTCCAGATAAGTTATCCCGAGTACAAGTCGGCGGATACGTCTGTTGAAGTGTCGAAGGACGGCAAGACCTGCTGGGTGGCCTTATCAGAATTGAATGCACCGGATCGGAAATTTGTTGAAAATGCTTTGGCGGACGAAGTTTTTAAATCGTCCGGAGAATTTGAAATTTCCAGCGTCGATTCACGTAACGCAGAAGCGAGCCGGGGAAACAAGGATCAGACTTCCCGCATCCATGAGGAAACCGGCGAAAAGATTGAAGGGGCTTATACTGTGACGGCGGTACAGGGAATTTCCCGCAGTATTATTTTGGAAAATAAGGGGCGATTTCCGCTCGAGAATCTCGTCGTTGAATATCAATCTTTCGCTGAACAGATTGTTATGAAGTTGCCAAAAGATTTTCCGTCAAACTTCCGATGTGTCGGGTTTTTTGAAATCGAATCGCTTAAGCCGGGCGAAAAAAAGGAACTGCCACTTAAGCTTCCCGAAATCGTTGAAGCTAAGCAGCAAAATATTCAGGCCGCCGAATATGAGTATTACCGCGTAATTCCATCCGACCTGAATCAGCAAAGTGAGGGGCGCATGAATGGAGTCTGGGTGAAAGTTCGCCGGTTGACTCCATACGGGGAGCGGTTGACCCGCGAGTACAAAAGCG
>JBILEA010000162.1:0-6228 GCA_044352355.1 Pontiellaceae bacterium
GAATGGCAATAATGGCATCGGTCCGGTGTGGTGGGGTAAAGATTATTCCACCGTCTTTCCGGTCTATTGGCAGAATCAAAACGGGTGGACTCTGTTACCTTTAGCGTGGGATCACAAGAACGGCTCAACAGGTGTGGGCCCGGTCTGGTGGAAGCAGAATGAACACGGAGTTTTTCCTCTTTACTGGCAGAATCAGCAGGGGTGGAGTCTCTTTCCGCTGGCATGGAATTACAAGAACGGGTCGGCGGGTGTTGGTCCGGTCTGGCGGGATGGGAAGGGCAGCGGTGGAGTCTTCCCATTTTACTGGCAGGATACGGATAGCTGGATGCTTTTCCCGATAGCCAGTCATAACAAAAACGGATCCAGTATTGTCGGCCCAGTCTGGTGGGGTCAGGACGGGCGCGGGGTTTTCCCATTTTACTGGCAGTATGACAAAAAGTGGACGCTCTTCCCTCTACTCTGGAAAAGAGAACATTCATTTACCGCATTCCCCCTCTATTGGCAGAATCAGGGAGGCTGGACCCTGTTTCCGGTTGCTTGGGATTGGAAGGATCGGGGTAAAGGTATCGGTCCTGTCTGGTGGGGAAAGGATTATTTTAACGTATTTCCGTTCTACTGGAGCAACGACAAGGACTGGCTGTTGATGCCGCTCGCATGGCATACGAAAAACAGTACCGGGGTCGGCCCGGTTTGGTGGGGTGATGATTATCTGCGTGTTCTTCCGCTCTACTGGAGTCGTGGAGAAGACTGGACTCTTTTGCCGATTGCCTGGCATCGGCAGGGGGGCAGTACCGGAGTTGGTCCCGTCTGGTGGAGCGGCGATAATGCCGGCGTTTTCCCGCTCTATTGGCAGAATGAGAACAGTTGGACTCTATTACCTGTTGCCGGGCATAACACCGGCGGGATTGACTGGGTCGGCCCTCTCTGGCGGAATAAGAGTCGCGACAGTGGAGGAGTCTTCCCTCTTTATTGGAACAGTTCGCGCGGGCAAATGCTTTTTCCTCTGGCCTGGGGTTACAAAGGCGGTTCAAAAGGCATCGGCCCAGTTTGGTGGAATAATCAAAAGTGCGGCGGAGTTTTCCCGCTCTATTGGCAGGACGGGAAAGAATGGACCCTTTTTCCGTTGCTATGGAAACGGGACGACTCCTTCATTGCATTTCCGCTCTACTGGCAGCGGCAAAAGGCGGGACATACTGACCGGATTCTCTTTCCCTTGGCATGGGACACGGCGAAGAGCATCGGAGTCGGACCGGTCTGGAAGTCGGGTCAAAAATTCCGCGTCTTCCCATTCTACTGGCAGAATGGCTCCGACTGGTTGCTGGCACCGCTGGCTTGGCGTGACAGCAATCACCACGGCGTTCTTCCTCTCTACTGGAACTGGAAAGGAGAGGATAAGGCCAGCCGATCGATTATTCCTCCGTTGCTGGCGTATTCAGAAAAGAAGGAGAGTGAGACGCGCACCCACGCTCTGCTGGGGATGGTGAACTATAAAACGGATCAAGACGGCAGCACCTTTGAGTTCCAGCCATTCGTTAAAACCCGTAGCGGCAAGGTTTCACATTTCTCGATCTTCTGGCGTCTTTTTGAATACCACAAGGACGAGAGCGAATCCTTCTATCGAATTTTCTTCCTACCTCACAAATTCGCCCGGGAAGAAACCAGTGTCAAACAGTGAATAAGCTTCGTTCACAGCTTTTATACGAAACTTGATTAATATTTAATCCCAACCGGCGTGTTGCTCCGGCACTGGTTGCAGGCGGTTCGGGCATCCATGGAACAGACGGTAGCGGTGGCGGAAAAGTAAAAAGCCCCTGCAATCGCGAATGATTGCAGGAGCTGGAGTTTTTTCGTTATCGAAAAATCAGAGAAATCGGCAACAAACCCCTAAGTGCGTTTTTCTCTGAAACTCTGCGGCAAACGATACGGCATAGCCTTGTTTTTTAAAGGTATTTCGTGTGGTGGAGTTCCCCACAAAAAGACAGTTTTTGGCGCGTTTTATACAGCATGGCGGCACCAGGGGATGCGGCTTCATGAAAATATTCCTTGTGTGGCATGATGAAAAAAGAGGATTACAGACGAATGACCGTATTTTTCAGGCTTTGGCTTTTTGTTTTATTGCTGTGCGGAATCGCGCGGGGTGCAGCCCCTGTTCAGGTTGATTTTTTTTATGAGCCCGGTTGTCAGGATTGCGAACGGATCGAAGCAGAACTTCTTCCAGAGCTTGGAACACGCTTTTTGCAGCAATGCGTAGTCCAAAAGCATGACATCGGAGTGGAGACCAATTTCCTGTATTTGCTCCGGCTGGAGCACAATCTGGGTTATACGAAGCCAGAACGGGCGTATCTGATCGTGAACAAACAATATGTGTTTGGCTCAACGCCGGTGAAGGAAGAGTTTTTCGCGGTGATTTCAAATGCGCTGAGTCAGGCCTCGGCCATTCCGGCTTCGGGAAAAGCCGTGCCGGATCTGGCGCAAAAATGGTTTGGCGGGTTTACCTTCTCCGCAGTGATTACTGCCGGAATGATTGACGGCATCAATCCGTGCGCTTTTTCGACGCTGGTGTTTTTCATGAGCCTGCTGGCGGTTTCTAATGTTCGGAAACGGCAACTTGCTTTACTTGGCATTTCATTCTGCACGGCGGCGTTTTTGACTTATCTGGGTATCGGATTCGGATTGTTTCGCGTCTTACATTTGTTTTCAGGATTCACGGCGTTGCGGAGCGCGGTGGAGTGGGGCATGGCGGCAGTTCTGCTGGTTCTGGCGGCTTTGTCATTCCGGGATGCGATCCGCTTCTGTAAAACCGGTCGGGCTGGCGATGTAACGCTTCAGCTTTCATCAGGGATAAAAAAACGGATCCACGAGGTGATGCGCCGGGGACTGGGGAGCACCAGCCTTATTGCCGGCGGTCTGTTTATCGGAAGCGCGGTGACGGTACTGGAAAGCGTCTGCACGGGGCAGGTTTATGTTCCGACGCTGGTGCTGATTTTAAAAGACAGTTCGTTTTCGGAATCGCGGGCGTGGATGCTTTTGCTGATTTACAACGCGCTGTTTGTTCTGCCGCTGGTGCTGGTTTTTATTGCGGTCTACTTTGGTCTTCGCACCGAAACCCTGCTGGCATGGAGCCACCGGAACGTGGTGATGTCCAAGTTCCTGCTGGGGCTTTTCTTCGTCCTGATGGCGCTGTTTATCTTTTGGGGATAGCGCGTCGTTGCAGGAGGGGATTCTCTGTCTTCACCACCTTTGCGCCGTTGCGTCTTTGCGGTCAACCCGAAGCGGATTGGGGGTCATGCAAAAAACAATCCTGGGAGAGTAATTAGTATTCCGTGGTTCAACCGATACGGATCAAGTTGATTTTTTATTAGATATGCTTCAGCGCGGCTTTGCCGATGGAGTAGACGTTAAAGCCGATTTTGTGCAACGCCTGATGGTCGAGATGGTTGCGGCCATCGAATAGAAACGCGGGCTGAACCATGCCGTCAAAAATCTTCTGGTAGTCGAGCGTCTTGTATTCTTTCCACTCGGTCAGCAGAGCGATGGCGTGCGCGCCTTTGGCCGCCTTATAGGGATCGGCCTCAAATTTTACATGGTCGAGCACATCGGCCAGATCAGTTTTGGCATGCTCGATGGCTTGCGGATCGGTAATGATCACTTCAGCGCGTTCCGCCAGCAGTTCGCGGGCAATCAGAATTGCCGGACTTTCTCGCGTGTCACCGGTGTCGGCCTTGAAAGCAAAGCCGAGCAGTGCAATGCGCTTGCCGGAAATCGTATTGAACATTTCCTTGAGCATGCGGGCGACAAAGCGGCGCTCCTGATATTCGTTCATCTTCACCACCTGCCGCCAGTATTCGGCTACTTCATGCAGGCCGTATCCTTCGCAGAGATAGACCAGATTCAAAATATCCTTCTTAAAGCAGGATCCGCCGAAGCCGACGCTGGCTTTCAGGAATTTCGGGCCGATCCGGCTGTCCATGCCGATTGCGCGGGCTACTTCGCCGACATCGGCATCGGTTGCTTCGCACAGCGCGGAAATGCTGTTAATCGAACTGACGCGCTGAGCGAGGAACGCATTGGCCGTCAGCTTGGAAAGCTCGCTCGACCAGAGATTCGTGGTGAGGATTTTTTCCTTCGGCACCCACGCGGCATACACATCCACCAGCGCCTGAACGGCCTTCTGGCCTTCCGGTGTTGGATGCCCGCCGATCAGGATGCGATCAGGGTTATCGAGGTCGGCAATCGCCGTACCTTCGGCTAAAAATTCGGGATTGGACAGCACGTCGAAACGCACACCCTTCTTGCCGCTGTCTAGAATACGTTCCATTGCGGCGGCGGTGCGGACCGGCAGTGTACTCTTCTCGACCACGATTTTATTGGAAGTCGAGAGTTCAAGAATCTGGCGGGCGCATTTTTCCCAGTATTGGAGATCCGCGGCGCAACCCGCGCCATGACCGAACATCTTGGTCGGGGTGTTCACGCTCACGAAAATAATATCGGCTTCCTTGATACCCTTTTCCACATCCGTGGAGAAAAACAGATTGCGTCCGCGTGCTTCCTTAACGACCTCAGCCAGCCCCGGCTCATAGATCGGCAGATTATCAGAATTCCAGGCGTCGATACGTTTCTGGTTGATATCCACCACGGTCACCTGAACGGATTTATTTTTCTTGGCGATCATCGCCATCGTTGGTCCGCCGACGTAACCCGCCCCGATGCAAAGAATTTTGACCATAAGTAACTCCTAAGAGGATTTCCGAAACTGGCAGGAGGTATAACCGTTTTTTGAAGTGCCCGCCAGCCCTTGCTGTCGGAAATCTTTATTGGTTATCGTCCGCGGCGCCTCCGGCGGGCATCGGCGACAAACCATTTTTCGACCTTTTCCCGCGCCCATGGTGTTTTACGCAGAAACGTCAGACTCGACTTGATCGACGGATCATTCTGAAAGCATCGTATCTTGATCCGCTCGCCCATCTCCTCCCAGCCGTGATCCGCCACCAGCTGGATGAGAATCTTTTCTAAGGTGATCCCGTGCAGCGGATCGCGAGGCTCCGCACCGGGATCGCGAGGCTCCGTACTCGCCTTTTCTGAAGAGGGGCGGGTGCGGAGCCCCGCGTTCCCAGATTGGATGCGGAGCCCCGCGTTCCCGACGTTCCCGGGGTTTGCACTGCTCCAAAGCCAGTCTTCGGGGCGGGACACGAGCCCCGCCTTTACAGGATTGTTGTGGATGTAGTTCAGAACACTGGCAAAATGTTTTTGGTCGCGAATAAATCGATCCCAGAATTCGGGGTGCCAGACATGAGGGGCCGGTTCGTCGGGTTGGCGGACGATTCGCCCAATAGCATTGGCGGTGAAGGTCTTCCATGAACTGACTGCGGTATTCATGCTCCAGCCCTCCATCGTTTGGAACAGCGCATGCACATGGTTTGGCATCACAACCCATGCGATCATGCGGTAGCGTTCGCCATCAAAGTGCAGGAGTGCATCCTGCACGATTCGAGCGCAATCCGGTTGTTGCAACCAACAGGAGCCGTGACCGGCATCGATGAGAGCTTCGAGGCGGCGGCGTTGTTCGATGGCTCGCTGATCCGGGTCAAGTTCTTGTATTTCCAACAAAAGCTGCTCAACCGCTTTTTTCGGGAGGCTGTCGGCCAGATGGAATGTGACGTGTTGGATCACATCATTGGAGTCGAAGTGCGGTATATATCCGCGCGAATGCCATCCGCGAGGCTCCGCATTCGCGTTTTCCGAAGAGAGGCGGGTGCGGAGCCCCGCGTTCCCGACGTTCCCGGCAATGATACTCATTTTTATTCCTTCTTTTGAGCACTGGAAATCCACCTTGCGAACGCGCCGCTCGGTAGCGACATAACATCCGGTTTTCCAGTGAGGGTCATTTCGCCGCAGTCGGTGGAGCCGCCTGAATCCTTGAGCCATTGCGTGAGCAGATTTTTAAGGATCATTGGCGAGTATTCGGGCGTGTGGCAACTCAGCAAAAGGAACGCTGGGTTTTCCGACAGCAGGTCGCGGCAAAGGTTGAGCAGTTCGGGGAGCGCATCCTGGATTTTGAAGACCTCGCCTTTTTTGCCGCGTCCGAAAGAGGGCGGGTCAAGAATGATGCCGTCGTAGCGGCGCTCGCGTTTGACTTCGCGGCGGAGAAAGCCGATGGCGTCGTCAACGATCCAGCGGATCGGCGCATCCTGCAACCCGTTGAGCGCCGCGTTTTCGCGCGCCCATTCG
>JBILEA010000163.1:0-6194 GCA_044352355.1 Pontiellaceae bacterium
TTGACCGCAGGCTTCTTTACAGGGGCTTGTTTTTTAGCTGGAGCTTTCGCAACCGCAACCTTCTTCATCGGAGCTTTTTTGGTCACACCTTTTTTAACGACCAAGGCCGGTTTTTTCTTTACCGTCTTCTTGACAGCAACTGTTTTCTTATTAGTCATGCAATTCTCCGATTTCCTAAAGAAGATACAAAAATCCCATTATACGCGAAAGGGATGCATAATAGGTAAAGGGACTGTTCCGTCAAGGTTTTACCTCCTTTTAAAATAACAGTTTTTGATACTGTTTTGGAATGCATCCTGCTATTTTACAGATCGTTACAACATTTCCACGCGTCAAAACAGGAGTATACTGTGAACAAACTTGATGAACTGCTAAAACTCACCGTAGAACGCGGTGCCAGCGATTTACACCTTTCCGCCAACTTCTGCCCGTGTATCCGTGTCGACGGATCAATGCAATTTCTAACCGACTTGCCCATTGCGTCTCCGGGCGATAACGAAGCCTTACTGCTTTCCATCATGCCGGAGCACAATAAGGATGAATTCAAAAAACTCTGGGATACCGACTTTGCCTATAAACTGGACGGGATCGGTAATTTTCGCGCCAACGTGTTCAGGGATCTCTACGGAACAGGCGGAGTATTCCGCGCCATCCCGGAACAGGTGCCCGCGATGGAAGATCTCGGACTCAGCTTTTCCGGTACCCTGCGCGATCTGTGTATGCACACAAAAGGTCTCATCATTGTAACCGGTCCGACCGGCAGCGGAAAATCCACGACTCTTGCAGCCATGCTGGATTTGATCAACCGAACGCGCAAAGAGCACATTATCACCATTGAAGACCCTGTCGAATTTGTTCACCAATCCAAAGGGTGCCTGATCAATCAACGCGAAGTGCATAGCCACACTCGAAGTTTTTCGGCCGCCCTGCGTGCTGCACTACGGGAAGACCCTGACATCATTCTGCTGGGTGAAATGCGTGACTTGGAAACCACAGAAATTGCGCTCGAAACCGCCGAAACCGGACATCTGGTGCTGGCCACATTGCACACCAACACGGCCACGTCCACCATTGATCGCATTATTGACAAATTTCCCGGCGATCGCCAGAACCAGATCCGCACGTTGCTGGCAAACACTCTTATCGGGGTTATTGCACAGACCCTTTGTAAAAAAATGGATGGTGGGCGCGTTGTTGCGGCCGAACTGTTGCTTGCCACATCGGCGGTGCGCGCCAATATTCGCGACCACAAAACCCACCAATTACCCACCGCCATACAGACCGGCCACGCCGTAGGGATGCGTTCTTTTACCGACAGCCTTTTCAATCTGGTAAAGGATGGAATCATTACGCCGCGCGAAGCCTATCTACAAGCCGTCGATAAAGTCTCGCTTGAACAAAAGTTCTCCGCAGCAGGTATCGCTTTGGATAAATCGGCCACAGACGTTGGAAAAGTAAATGCCGACGGAACGCTGGAAATGGCCAGTGCTGACATGAATTCTCCATCTATTCTCAAAACAAGAGCGTGGAAACTGGCAACCGACCGTAATTCACAGGCTCGCGATGGAATCAAGGCCGTTGAATTAATTCAGCGTGCCATCATTATGGGCGAGCATCATGCAGAATCCTTCATGATTCTGGCCGCCGCACAGGCGGAAAGCGGAGATTTTAAGGCGGCCATTGAAACAGTCAAAGAGGCCCTGCAACTGGCTAAACAGGAGAACGATGCCACCTGTCTGAATGAGTTGTCGCAACACCTCAATTATTATAAAAAATCCCGCCCTCATCCCGGCGCAATGGCTTAAAAGCGTTACAAACGCGTTTATTGATCGACAGCCATACGCGCCCTGAGGCTTATCTCTAAAAGTCGCCTTATTGACGTTGTGGAGAAAGAGAAGCGTTATCGATACCAGTATTTGCCGACCCGCTGCCGACGAACAGTACGTAAATATTGTTGTACCCGCGGCCTAACTCAACCGGCAAGTAATAGGTAACCCAAGTTGCGCTCGCAGGTAACATGACCATGTCGTCTGGACGTTGAACGCTATTCATTAGGAAATTACCACCATCCGTACCCACTTTGATGTCCGTATCAGAAACAAAAACCCTCACGCCTAAAACATCGGCCGTATCAGTTAAAATATAGTCAAATCGAAGCACATAGCTTCCTGTACTGCGTTTTTCATCGTTAACAACATAAAGTAAGCGACCCGCGACACGTGAAGCCGCCGCCCGCAGATAAGGGCCCAGATTGCCGCCAGAAGGGGAAATCTCCCAAGCTGAAGTACTTGAACGGATCCAACGCCCGCTTAATTCAGCCGTAGTATCACCGTCGGTCGTGGGCAATGCCAACGCCGCACCTGAAAAGTCGCCAGTCAAAATTAAATTATTCACTGGGGGACGGACAGGCACCAATACAGGCCGAGGTGACGCCACTGGCGTCGAAACCAATTTAGCAACTGGCGCTACGGCAGGGGCCGCTTTAACAGCCTGCACAGGTGCAGGGTTCTTTACCGCAGGTTTTGCGGCGGCTGAAACGACAGCAACAACAGGTTCAGCAACCCGCGCACCAGCAACAATCGGGGTAATTCGAACCCAGCCGTTCTTATTTTCCAATACGACAACCTTTTGCCCTGAAGCCAAGGCATCAACCTGATTGTAGTTAATCCCCGGCCCCGAACGAACAGCAAGCTTCGCTGAGGCGTTGCCGGTATCAACCATCCCATTCTTAACATAGGTCGCATTAATCCATCGTCCTGTCGTGACACCCTGTGGAACCACAGAAGTTACCGACACCGTCACCGGTGTAGCCACAGGAGCAGTCGGCGTTACAGATACAGACCCACTACCAGATGTCAGGCGAATCCAACCATCCTTGGTTTTATCAGAGGTCACATTCTGCCCGGATGAAAGCGAATCAACTTGGGGGAAACTCAATCCAGGGCCAGAACGAACGGCCAGTTTCGCCGACGAATTCCCTGTATCAATCATGCCCTTTTTGACATACGTAGCATTAATCCATCGCTCTTTCGTTTCAGCTTGAACACACGCGCCGGTACCTACCAACAGTAAAAATAAAGTTATATACGCTTTCATCCGTTTCATGGCTCCCCTTCAATCATCCATCGACTAAGTCAGTATCCATAAAAACTTTGCCACAATCGACAGGAACTTCAACCATGATTTCCCACTCATTTAAAAATGAGAAAAATAACGGTAGACGACCCTATCGGGTTTCCGTATAGTCCGACGCTCTTATTTAAGAACCGGAAGACATTTTACGACATGAAGAAATTGATCATAGGATTACCCAAGGGAAGTTTGCAGGATTCAACCTACGCCCTGTTCGCGAAGGCCGGATTTAACATCTCGGGAAGCTCGCGATCCTATTTTCCGTCCATCGATGATAAAGAAATCGAACTCCGCTTACTTCGTCCGCAGGAAATGAGCCGTTACGTCGAAAATGGTATGCTGGATGCCGGTATCGCCGGCCTGGACTGGATTGAAGCGAATGGTTCCGACGTACAGGATGTATGCAGCTTGGTTTATTCTAAACAAACTAAACGCCCCGTGCGATGGGTCCTGGCTGTTCCGGAAAACTCCCCGATTCAGTCGGTTAAAGATCTTGAAGGCAAGCGGATCGCCACGGAAGGCGTTGGCATCGTAGAACGCTGGTTAGCCAAAAACGGCGTAAAAGCCACGGTGGAATTCTCGTGGGGTGCGACCGAAGTCAAAGTGCCCGAATTTGCTGATGCCATTGTAGATATCACCGAAACAGGATCTTCATTGCGCGCGCATAATCTGCGTATCGTAGACACCCTGATGGAGTCCTATACCAAATTTTTTGCCAACAAGGAGGCTTGGGCCGACGGTTGGAAACGTTCAAAGCTTGAGAAAATCGCCCTGCTACTGTCGTCCGCGCTCAACGCTACCGATAAAGTGCTACTCAAAATGAACGTAAATCAAAATAATCTTCCGCAGGTAAAAAAGCTGTTGCCGGCACTGCATTCGCCGACCGTAAGCAGCCTCTCCGACGAAGGCTGGTATGCCGTTGAAACGGTAGTTAACGAATCGGTGGTGAGGGAGATTATCCCCGAACTTAAAGCCGCCGGTGCTGAGGGAATTATTGAAATCGGCTTAAATAAAGTGGTTGCATAAGCGTACAAAGGAATACAGAAACATGGGTACCATTAAAAAATGGCGTAAGACCAAGATGTCAAAACATAAACGGCGCAAACGTCGTCGTGAAGTCCGACATAAAAAGAAATAGTTTTTGCTAATAAGGGGAAGTGTCATGTGCGCATCCCGCAAAGTCCGGACCGCCGGCGTTGCTGTGCTTGGTACCGTACTGAGCATCAGTGGTTGCGCATTTCCTTTGAAGCCTCAGCTGAGCGCCAATGCGCAAGCTGAGGCTTTATCTCATTTTAGTCTAGGCCTACTAGCTGAATCAAACGGCGACTCGTCAGGAGCCTTTGACCAGCTTAAAGCCGCTATTAAGCTGGATCCAAATGAGCAAAAGCTTTACGCCCCAGCCGTAGCCATTGCAATCAAGCTAAAAAAACAGGATGAGGCTATTCAGCTAGCACGCGAGTTGGTAAAGCGCCAGCCCGGCACCGTTGACCCCCTGCTCCTGCTCGCCAGAGTGTATGCCTTAACAGAACACCCCGATCAGGCTGAAGCCCTTTTCAAACAGGCCTTTATAAAGTTTCCCGAACGACAAGAACCCCCCATTTTTCTTACAAGATTTTATCTTTCACAGGAGCGACGGGCAGATGCGGTTAACACGCTCTACATGGCCGTAAAAGCACAAAGTAACAACGCTGACCTGCTCCATCTCCTCGGAACACTCTGTATCGATAATGCCCGCAGCCTAGGGGACGCCCCGCAAGCAAAAGTAACAATTCAAGAAGGAATCAGCTTTTTACAAAAGGCCAGCACCCTTGCACCGACCAATACACTCCTTTGGCAGCAACTCGGCTTTGCACTAATCGCCACGGGAAAACCAGCAGAAGCTCTGAACGCCTTTAAAACAGCACACCAGTATGCGCCCAGCGATTTGCTGACCGCCCGTCAGATCATCGACCTGTTAATTACAACAGGGAACGCGGATCACGCCCTGGCCATCTACGAACAAATGGCCGATGAAACCGGAACCGGACCAGAACCTTGGATCCAGTATATCGCAGAAAAGCTGCCGAAAGATGAGCAATATCGATTAATCGCCCGTCTGGAAGACCAGATAGTAAAGCAACAGAAAGCCCCGGTTTTCTTTTACACACAGTTGAGTTCGCTTTATATCGGAGCACATAGAAATCAAGATGCGGAAACCCTCCTGACAAAAGCTCTTGAACATTATCCCGGCAATAACCGCCTGCGCATTGTGCGGGGCTACCTGCACCTGCAACAGGAGCGTTACCATGATGCCTATGTTGAATTTGAACATGTACGCACAACGTCTCCTGAATCGGAATGGGCGGCCAATCCTTTCTTTCTTTTCAACTTCCTGATTGCTGCACAAAAAAGCGGCTATCTGGAAGAAGCGGCTAAGACACTGGCCTCTACCTACATCGACAATCCAGTGATTCTAAATCAGTACATGCAATCAATACTCACCAAACAAACCTCGATTTCTACCGAAAGCTCTATTGAACTGTTAACTATTTTCCACACCATGAGCCCCGAAGCTACTGAAGCGCTCTATTATCTGATGGTATTGCAGGCAGAGCAAAAACAGTATGACAAAGCCATTGAGACCGCCCGGAAATTCGAAAACGTAGTGCAAAAGAGCGGCAACACCAACCTGCTTAGCGGACAGTTTTATTATCAATACGCTTCACTTTATGAACGCACGGGCCAACTTGATGCCGCGGAAAAACTATTTTTAAAAATCATAGAGACGGGTGGAGACTTCACCGCTCCCGCGCAGAATTATATCGCCTACATGTGGGCCGAACGCGGTGAAAAATTAGATGCAGGGCTTGAGCTGATTCGAAAAGCGCTGGCCGTCAGCCCTGAAAACGGAGCATTTCGCGATACACTTGGCTGGATTTATTACATGCAGGGCCGCCATACCGAAGCACTGAACGAGCTACAGAAGGCGATAGATCTGATTAAAGACGATCCGGTCATCCGGGAGCATCTGGGTGACACCTATTTCAAACTGGGAAACCACGCTGCTGCTATTGAGCAATGGC
>JBILEA010000164.1:0-6174 GCA_044352355.1 Pontiellaceae bacterium
GACTGGAAAGTGCGGATCCGGTGAAGTCGACAAAATATTTCAGCAGCGGAGCGTCAGGGGCGGTCGTGATTTTATGCGGGATTCCGGGTCCGTAAAAAAACAGGGCGCCGGGGCGCAGCGGAGAGGATTTTCCTCTTAGCGTCAGGGTTCCTTTGCCGGTGGAAACAAATTCGATGGAATAAAATTTAAACCCGCTGCGCTCCATTCGGTAGTTCGGCGCGCACTGCTCCCGTCCGCCGCAGACGACGGTCTCTGTTTGTTCCTTTTCAGGGGTCAAATTAAGGTAATAATATTCACCCGCAGAGACCTGAGTTGATATGAATGATGCCTGTTTTTCCATAAATCAGCTTTTTGGCTTTCTATCAGGCTGAAAAATTAAAGTCAATAATATCCATTAAGAGGTCAAGTCGGTCTATTCCGCCCCCGCAGGGCGAGTAGTACATTCAAGCTGTTTCAACGAGCAATTAACCCGAAGGAGTAGCGTGATGTCAGATGTCAAAAAAACGAAATTCGTTTTCGCGGAAGATGGATTGGATCCGAATGTGATTCCGAAGAAAAAATTAAACAACGGCATGGAGATGCCGGCGATCGGCATAGGGACATTCGGTTCCGATCGCTTTACTCCGGTTCAGGTGGCCAACGCCGTGATCGGTGCCGCCGAATACGGTCAGCGCGCGATTGATTGCGCTTCCGTTTATGGCAATGAAAAGGAAATCGGTGATGCGCTGAAGATCGTGATGGACGGTGGCGTTCCGCGCAGCGAGTTGTTTATTACGTCCAAGGTTTGGAACGATATGCACGGCGATGGACAGGTGATTGCGTCCTGCAAGCAATCGCTTAAAGACCTTGGTCTCGATTATCTCGACCTCTATCTCGTTCATTGGCCCTTTCCGAACTTCCACCCCATTGGATGCACCGTTGATTCCCGCAGTCCGGATGCCAAGCCCTATATCCATGCAAATTACATGAAGACCTGGGCGCAAATGGAAAAGCTGGTCGACATGGGACTGGTTCGAGCCATCGGCACATCGAACATGACCCGTGCCAAGATGGAGCTGCTGCTGCGTGACTGCAAGATCAAGCCGGTCGTGACCGAAATGGAACTTCATCCTCATTTTCAGCAGCAGGCTCTGTTTGAGTACTATGTCGCCAACGGCATTCAGCCCATTGGCTTTTGCCCGATCGGTTCCCCGACCCGTCCGGACCGCGACAAAACGGCGACGGATACGGTCGATATCGAAGATCCGGTGATCAAAAAAATCGCGGCCCGGCTTGGCGTGCATCCGGCGGTGGTCTGCATCAAGTGGGCGATTCAGCGCGGACAGATTCCGATTCCGTTTTCCGTTTTTGAACCTGAATACCGCAGCAATCTGCGCTGTGCATTGCCCGATTATATGCGCATCACCGATGCGGAAATGGCCGAACTGGCCAAGATCGACAAGAACTGCCGCTTGATCAAAGGGCAAGTGTTCCTGTGGAAAGACGGTCAGACCTGGGAAGATTTGTGGGATCTCGACGGAAACATTGCCCGGTAAAAAAGGAGGCGTTTGATGCTTAAAGGAATCAATCCGATTATTTGCCCCGAACTGCTGAAGATCATGGCGGAAATGGGCCACGGGGATGAACTTATTCTCGCGGATGCCCATTTCCCGGGCCACACGTTCTGTAAAAAAGTTGTGCGTGGCGACGGGCTGCAAATCCCCGATCTGCTCGAAGGGATCATCCCTTTGTTTGAACTCGACAGTTATGCCGCCCCGCTGATCATGATGGCTGCAGTCGAAGGCGATAAACTCGATCCGAAGGTCGAGACCGCTTATCTGAAAGCTATCCGCAAGCACGCCCCGAAGGCTCCGGGCGTTACGCGGATCGGACGGTTCGATTTCTATGACCGTGCGCAAAAAGCGTTCGCTGTGGTCATGACCGGCACGACCGCCAAGTACGGAAATATCATCCTCAAGAAGGGGGTCACTCCGATCAACCGGTCGGAGTGAAGTTATCTGTTAACAGCTATTTGTTATCAGGGGTTGCTCGGACAGATAGCCGTTAACGTTTAACCGATCACGGATAACTAAACTGTGAAAACGCTCTATTTCATCCGGCATGCGCAGAGCGAGGCCAATCTCAAGGACATCCTTGCCTCGCGGCAGGAGTTTCCTCTGACGGCGCAAGGGCTTCGCGACGCTGAAAACATCGCCGCAGAATTCAAGGCCTTGGCTTTGGTCGACCGGGTGATTTCTTCGCCGCTGATCCGTGCGCAGCAGACAGCACGGCCGTTTGCTGCGGCATTTGGGTTAACGGTGGAGATTGATGAGCGGCTGACCGAGCAGCATCTCGGCGTATTTGCCGGACTGACGTATGACGAGCTCGATAAACGGCCTGACTATATGCATGACCGTTCCAAACGCTGGACCTGGGTTCCGGCCGGCGGGGGCGAATCGTACGAAATGATCGCGGAACGGTTGAAGCCGCTTTTCCAAACTTTGGAAAAATCGAAAGGCGACTCCATCTTGTTTGTAACACATGCTGTTACGATGCGACTGATCCGCGCGACGCTTGAGCAGACGCTGCCGGACTACCCGCGCGAGATCGCGAAAAATGGAGAAATTTGGAAGGTGGCTTTTACAAGGTTTGGAAACGTTCATCCGTTGGAATCAATTTTTCTGGGCGGCAGTCGCGAAGCAGACTCGCGGGCCTAGCCATACGAACCGAAGGGCAGCTCATGGCGCAGTATATTCTCAGTGTGGATTTGGGGACAACGAGTTGCAAGACCGTGCTGTTCGATACCGATTTTAATGTGGTGATGGTCTCGAAGCGAAGCTACGACACCAGCTACCCGCATACAGGCTGGGCCGAACAGCCCGCCTATCAGTGGTGGGAGGCTCTGCGCGAAAACACGCAGGAGGTGCTCGAAAAAAGCGCGGTCGATCCGGCTAAAATCATGGCCGTAGGTATTGATGCCTTTTCGACTACTGTTCTGCCGGTGGATAAAGAGGGCGATCCGCTACGTCCCGGACTGATCTGGATGGATCGCCGTGCGACGCAACAGTCCGGATGGATTGCCAAAAATCTGAAGGATGAACTTTGGGAAATCAATGGCAACGTCAGCGACGCTGGAAATATCGCGCCAAAGATCATGTGGATTAAGGAAAATGAGCCGGATATTTATGAAAAGACCCATCAGTTTCTGCATGCCAATGGCTATCTCGTCTACAAGCTGACCGGCAACTACTCGATGGATATTTCCGAGGCCGGTCTCTCGCAACTGTGTAATACCAAGACGGGGCAATATTCAGATGTTCTGATTGATGGTTGCGGCATCGACCGCACCAAGCTTCCGCCGATCTTCAATTGCACCGATGTCGTCGGGAAAATCACCGCTGAAGCGGCGGCGAAAACCGGACTGGTTGCGGGGACGCCGGTGATTGCCGGCTCCATGGATAACGTTGCCGCCGGACTCGGCGCGGGTGTCTGCAAGGGCGGCGAGGTGTTTATTTCGGGCGGTACGGTAACAACCAACAACGTCTGTCTCAGTGAGCCGAAATACAACAAGAACCTGCACATCTATCCGCACATTGTACCGGGAACCTGGATCACCGCAGGCGGTGTGGATTTCGGCGGTGCCGGGTTGAAATGGTTCAAGGAGTTGCTCGAGATTGAAAGCTTTGACGAAATCGATGCAATCCGCAACACAACCCAGTGCGCCCAAAGCTCGATCATCTTTCTGCCCTACATGGTCGGGCAGCGCTGTCCGGTCTGGAACGACAACACCACCGGCGTGCTCATGGGGCTCAAGCCAACGACCAACCGTCAGCATCTGATCCGCGCGATTATGGAAGGCCCCGCCTATGGTTCGCGACATGTGCTCAGTCTGGCCGAGGAGGCTGGCGTTACTATTCATCACCTGAAAATCACCGGCGGCAGCGCAAGTTCTCCGGTGTGGGTTCAGATTTTCTCGGATGTCATCGGCAAACCGATCGAGATTCCCGGCGCGGTGGATCTGCCGCCGCTGGGTGTGGCGATTGCCGCGGCTTACGGCGTCGGAGCCATTAAGAGTTTTGAGGAGGGGGTTTCAAAAATTCCTGTCCGCGAACGCTTCACCCCGGACGCGGAGAACCACGCTTATTACACCGAAATGTACGGCGTTTTCCGCTCGCTTTACCAAAACATCAAAGGCGAATACGACCAGCTGGCCGCCATTCAAAAAAAATACGGGAACATGAAAAAGTAAGGGGAAAGAACTTATGAGAGCTGCATTGCGCAAAGGCCTTAAAAAAGTTGAAGTCATTGAGATGGCCAAACCGTCTCCGGCGGCGGATGAAGTGCTTATTGCCGTCAAATCTTGCGGCATCTGCGGGTCGGATATTGTCCGCATCCAGGAAGATAATCCCAAGTGGGATACCATCGTACTCGGTCACGAGTTTGCCGGCCAAATCGTCGCCGTGGGCGAAAACGTGGAGGGCTGGAAAGCCGGTGATCGAGCTTCGGCGGCTCCGCTGATGCCGTGCATGAAATGCGACAAATGCGCCCAGGGTAACTATTCGCTTTGTAAAGCCTACAGCTTTATCGGTTCCCGCGTGCAGGGCGCATTCGGTGAGTTCCTTCGCGTACCCGCCAGAAACCTTGTGGCCATCGGCAGTCTGTCGTTCGATCAGGCGGCGTTCATTGAGCCGATTACGGTTTGTCTGCATCCGATCCTTCGTCTAGACAACCTGCTCGGCAAAGACGTGGTCGTTACCGGTGCCGGTACCATCGGTCTGCTGGCAATACAGATTTTTAAGGCGATGGGCTGCCGGAATATTGTCGCGTCGGATGTCGCCGACGGCAAGCTGGAGATGGCGCGCTCAATGGGCGCGAACATCCTTTGCAACCCGATGAAAGAATCGCTCGAAGATGTCTGCGCACGTGAGCTGAAAGACGGCGCGCACGTGGTCTTTGAATCTTCCGGTGCCGGCCCGGCCAAAATTTCGGCCATGGCCGTGGCGCGCGGACGCGGCACGGTGCTGCTGGTCGGCACTTCGCACGCCCCAATTACTTTTACCGGCCCGCAGTTTGAACAGATCACCCGCAAAGAGCTCAACGTCGTTGGCTCCTGGATGAACTATTCCGCGCCGTTTCCCGGTCCGGAGTGGACTGTTGCTGCGTGGATGATGGAAGCCGGACTGATAAAAGTCGATGGACTCCAGACGCACGCCTTTCCGATTGAAAAAATCCAGGAGGCCTATGACGTGATCTACGGCAACAAAGAGCTTTGGGCGAAAGTAATGATAAATTTCTGACGAAATTTATCAGTTAACTGTTACCAGTTAATGGTTATCAGGAGCCGGATCGTCCCAATAACGAATAACAAATAACTAATAACTGAAATATCGGAGATATTTTCATGAGTGCGATAGAAAAATTTATACAGATTCTCAGCGACAACCGCGCCGGTAAAAAAACCGGCATCTACTCCATTTGCTCTGCGCAGGAAACCGTGCTGGAAGCCGCCATGCTGCAGGCGAAAAAAGACGGCTCAATCGTTCTGATTGAATCCACTTCGAATCAGGTCGATCAGTTTGGCGGATACACCGGCATGAAACCGGCCGACTTCGTTGCCTACGTCCACGGGATTGCCGATAAGGTCGGATTCTGCAAGGCCGGCATCCTGCTCGGTGGTGACCATCTCGGCCCCAACGCCTGGCAGAAAGAACCGGCAGAATCAGCGATGGCCAAAGCGCACGATTTGATCCGGGAATACATCAAAGCCAGATACCAGAAAATCCATCTGGATGCCTCCATGTTCCTTTCAGACGATCAGGGTGATCGCCATAAAGCGCTTGCGGATGAAATGGTTGCGACCCGTGCGGCTGCACTTTGCAAAACAGCAGAAGAAACACATGCAACGTTTTGTGCCGGACAGCCGAAGCCGGTCTACATCATCGGAACCGAAGTGCCGATTCCCGGCGGGGCTCAGGAAGAAGAAGAAACCGTCCGGCCCACCTCGCCGGCGGACGCGGTACGGACCATCGAGGTCACCCGTGCGGCGTTCGAAGCCGCCGGACTTTCCGATGCCTGGACTCGTGTTTGCGGCTTGGTGGTTCAGCCGGGGGTCGAGTTTGGAGACGACCAGGTGTTCCATTATAATCGGGAGGCCGCCGCCGGCCTCAGCGCGGAGATTTTGAAACAGGACCGGCT
>JBILEA010000165.1:0-6149 GCA_044352355.1 Pontiellaceae bacterium
CGAACTGCACTCTTTTTCGCACGAGGAGCAGGCTTCCGGCGGACAGTGCTTTTTCCGGTAGTCGGAAATGGTCGCCCGCAGGGTGGTGATGGCCAGCAGGGCACAGTGTTTTTCGTCGTCTGGAAATCCCGGCAGCAGAGCTAAAACATCTGCCGGTTCCAATGCAAAAGCGACGGGTTCGGGAGCGCCGGAGGCCAGTGTGCAGGCGCTGGTACCGCAGGCGATGGAACTCGAACAGCCGTCTGTTGTGAAGGTGCATCGATGAATCCGGCCGTCCTCAATCTTCACCCAGAACTCCATGGTATCACCGCACGGCCCGGTGAACCGTGCATTGCCGTTAGCTCCTTTAAGTGGCCCGAATACGCCGGGCAGGGCGGTGTTTCCATCTATTGCAGTAGCTGACATAGTTTCTCCCATAAGGTTTGTATGAATTGCGAAGCGGGTCCTTCGGTATGTTCCACTACGCTTTGCCCGTTAATTTGGGCTTCCGTAATGGATTTATCGTAAGGAATCCGCGTTAAAACGGTTGCGTTGACGTTTGTCGCGGCGGATTCAATGGCCGCCGTCATCGCCGGATTGATGTCCCATTTGTTGACGCACATGAACGCCGGAATCTGAAAGTGACGGGTCAGTTCAAGAACCCGCAACAGATCGTGCTGCCCGGACAGTGTGGGCTCAGTGACCGCCAGTACAGCATCCGCGCCGGTGAGCGAGGCGATAACCGGACAGCCGGTGCCGGGCGGGCCGTCCACTAAAATCCAGTCCGCCGGAATGGCTGCGGCAATTTGCTTTGCCTGACTGCGCACGGTACTCACGAGTTTACCGGAGTTTTCCGCGCCGATTCCAAGCCGGGCATGAACCATCGTACCGCAACGGGTTTTTGAAAGGAACCACTCGCCGCAGAGACGCTCTGGAAAATCAATCGCCTTGGCCGGGCAGAAGTGGACGCAAACTCCGCAGCCTTCGCAGGATGACGGCTCGATTTGGAATTTATCCCCGGATTTTTTGATGGCATCAAACCGGCAGAGATCATCGCACAGACCGCATCCGGCACAGTCCGCTTCACGGATGACGGCTTCGTGTCCGCTGTAAAAATCGTGCTGCTCGCGGATCTCCGGATTCAGAATCAAATGCAGATCGGCTGCATCGACATCGCAGTCGGCCAGCACCGCGTTTTTTGCGAGCGTGGCGAAGGAGGCCGTGATGCTGGTTTTACCGGTTCCGCCTTTGCCGCTGATGATCACAAGTTCTTTCATTGAAGCTCCTTCAGCAGGGCGTGCAGGGCGGCGGCGAGTTCCGGCGTGGCGGACAGAATGCTTTCGCCGCGTGAAGTTGCTTCCGCGATTTTACGAGATTCCGGGATTTGCAGCAGCAGACGGATGTTTTCTTTTTCGCAATACTCGACCACGCGGTTATCGCCTGAATCGGATCGGTTGATGAGTACGCCGAACGGCAGGTTCAGCAGCCGGACAGTTTCGACCGCCAGGGTCAGATCATGCAGACCGAACGGCGTCGGCTCGGTGACGAGGATGACATAATCAGAGCCTTTGACGGCGGTAATCATCGGGCAGGAGGTGCCGGGCGGGCAGTCGATCAAAACCGGTAAAGTCGGATCGGCGGCCGTCTTTACGGCCCGTATAACTGGCGGTGCCATGGCATGACCGATGTTTAACCGGCCTTCTATAAACCGGATGTTTCCGCTTTGTCCGCGAACGATTTTCCCGACAGAACGCGGCTGTTCAGTAATAGCATGTTCCGGACAGACTCGTGCGCAACCGCCGCAACTGTGACACAGATCGTCAAACACCAGCACGGTTTTTCCCGCTACGGCGAGGGTATTGAACTGACAGATTGTTGAGCACTGTCCGCACCCAGTACAGCGGGAAGAATCCACGACAGGAACCGGAACAGAAACCGCTTGTTCTGTGGTGTTTTCCAGATTCAGGAAAAGCGCGGCATTCGGCTCTTCGACATCGCAGTCGAGCAGTTGAACCGGGCCGTCCCAGACCTGCGCCAGCGCGACCGACAGAGTCGTCTTGCCGGTTCCACCTTTTCCGGATGCAATCGCAATTTGCATTACCGGAATCTCCAAAGAACATGTGTACCGATCGGCAGGTTGACCGAATTCGCCACGACCGGGCACTTAGCTTTAAACAGGAAGAAAATATTTTTTCCGCAGTGACTGAGCGTTTCAAAATTTCCCTGGCCTTTGGAAACGATCAGATCGGAGGCCTCAAAGGCGGTTTGGAATTCCCTGCTGCAATCGTCCAGCAGTGTGCCGGGCGCATCGGAGCCGTTTTCGATGACGCGGACGATTTGGTCGAGTCCGGCAGTTTGCGCATCAACCAGCGTGGCATCATTGATAATCGGCATCCCGCGCACAGCGACCGTGACACGGTGTGCGCCGAGCTGTTCGACCAGCAGTCTGTCGAAGACAATTTCGCCGCAGTTGTCGGCCAGATAAAGGATTTTTTTCGCCCGTGCAACTTCCTGACGGAAACGTTCCCGGTCGCCTTCGAGCGGTTGCCCGGCGGCATGACGGATTGCATCGTGAATTTCGTTTTCGTTCAGTCCGCTTTTTGCACCTAGATCGATAATGTTTCCGGCAACGGCCAGATTGGCTGCGGTCATCAGTGGATCGTTTGATGCGGCGACCTGTGTGCGCAGCCCGGGCAGCAGTTGTAGCGCCATTTGGTTATGCTGATCTTTCTGTTCCCTGTACGGATCTTCAACGCCGGTGAGCTCGCGCAGGCGACGGTGAATCCGCTGGGCCAGCGCGGGCGGCGACAGACTCATATCCATCTCGCTCAGCCAGCGCAGTACGTCGCGGATCAGCTTTTCGTGAACCGCTGGATCGGCAGAACTCATCCTGGCGGCATCCAGCGTCTGGCGCACAAAACAGGGAATGCAATCGAGACAGGTTTTCATAATAAGTGGCAAGTGGCGGGTGTCGAGTGGCAACCGGGTTGTTTCTTCATCAAATCGGAAATCGGAAATCATTACTCGGAAATCGTTAATTCTCACATCCAGTGTCCTTCGACATCCGCTTCCTGCGCGGCCTTTAACGTTCCTGACAGATATACGTTCAGCGCGTCTTGAACCGTCGTGGCGGTGCTTGGATAAACCGCGATTTTCGAAGCACTTAAAACCCGGAACGCTTTCGGGCCGAAGTGGCCGCTGATCACCGCAGCTGCTCCGGTGGAGGCCGCATTCTGCGCGGCCTGAATTCCTGCGCCCTGGGCGGCGTTAAGGTTTTGTGAATTATCGACCAGTTCAAAAGTCCCGGTTTCTGTTTCATAGATGATAAACCGTGCGGCGCGTCCGAAGCGCGGATCGAGCGGCGCGCTCAGATCGTTTCCCGATGTGGTAATGGCAATTTTCATGATGGGGTTCCTTTTGTCAGCTCTTCCAGCAGTCCGGCAGCGGTTGCGACGCAATCGGCGCAGGGCATAACCCGGTTGCGGCGGATTTCTCGGCAGGCGGTATGTCCGGATGCGTGTTGACTGAATTTCTCTTTGATCGTTTCTTTTAAATGCGGTCCGGCCAGTTCGCAGGCCGCATGCAAGGCCCCACAAAGGCCCTCTGGAGCCTGACCGCTGCCGCAGTCGGAGAAATGAATATGATGATCAGATTCCGGCTGTTTTTTATCTTTCCACGCCAGAGCAACTGCTTGTGCGCAGTTGCCCCGGCGGGCTTTGTAGTGCTCGACGGCGGATTGTTTCATGACTTGGTCTGAAGTTCTTCTAGTCGCTGTTCAATCCGGGCCATCTGCTCTTTCAGTTCGAGCAGTTCATTGCCCTGTGAGGGCTGAACGGGTTGCACGAACCGATTGCGGAATCCGAAGCCCCGTCCGCATCTGCGTCCGAAGCCTCCGCCGACTGTTTGACCATCGGCTGCATCGCTTTTTGCGCAGAAGCCTGCGCCGCGTCCGGTCATCGGGCCTGCGCCCGCTGGACCTGTCCTGTCTCCTCTTGGCATGGTATGCCTCCTTTTCTTTAAAATTATTGGCAGCCGTGTCCATGGCCGTGTCCGCCTCGTCCGCACCGGCAGCCGCCGAGTGGTTCATTCGGGATTTCTGGCAAGGCTGTTTCTTTTCCGCCTTCCATGCGGATGGCTTTACCGTGTGTCAGGGCTTCGGCCACCTTTTTATGGGCACGGGCGATAATCAGTCCGAAGGTCTGGCGCGAAACGCCCATCCGTTCGGCAGCCTGCTCCTGATAGAGTTCTTCGTAGTCAGCCAGCCGGAGGGCTTCCAATTCATCCGGCGCCAGCTCCACGGCTTCGAGCAGTCGCAGGGGAATTCCTTGAGGCTTGAAATAAGTCACCGGCGCGCAATGGCCGATCCGTCGTTCTTTTTGGGGTCTTGGCATGGCTTGTTTATGGCATATGCCAAAAATAAAGCAAGGCAATTTTTTCAGATCGTTAAAAACGAGCGCTATTGATTTTGCGGCATCCACTGGTTACGGAGGTTGCGAGTGGTTGGTACCAGCCCCACCACCACGGCCATCAGTGCGGTCAGCACGATAAAACCGGCAAGCAGTATGTCGTAGTCACTTTGTATCTGTCCGAAAAACGTCCATCGGGCGGGGAAAACTTTCATTTTTAAAAGCTGACCGTTCAACAGCCCTGCCAGCGATATGCCCAGTGCGGCTAAGGTCATATTAAATCCCGTCGACAGGGATTTATTTTTCGGCGAAACCAGCGCCAGCAGCTCAGATGTGCTGGCAATGCCTGTTGACCCTTGTGACATACCGCATAAAAATGAAAACAGACCGACGGTTGTGATTAGAGATAGAGGTAAAAAATCACGCAGCAGTATACCCGATAGTGCGAGTGAAAAAACGATACGCCCGGATTGAAACACCGGCTTTGCGCCGAGGTGATCCACCATTTTTCCGCCAATGAAGAATCCTGCTATAGTGCCGACGGACAGCAGCGTTCCCATCATCATCATCAACTGGCTGTCGTCGAAGCCAAGCACCTCTTTTTCCAGTAAACCGAGAAGCCCTATACTTGCACCGGTAAACGACAGCAGAAAAATATAAACACAAAACCGCATGTAACCCGGGATTCTCAGGATGGAGCCTAATGTGCGGAAAAATCCCTCATGGGACGGAGTCACCGGGTCAAGTTCCGGTATCTGATTGTAAAACATCAGGCGCACAATCATTAGTATGTTGGTTGCCGCCAGCAGAAGTTGAAAAATATAAAGGTCGGGATGGTGGCGCAGTAAAATCGTCAGCCCTAAAGAAAAAATGATGGATACGGTCTGCCATGACGTTCGCATTTGCGCAAACCAGCGCCCGCGGATTTCCTCAGGGACGATGGGACTCAGCAATGCGAACCAGCTTGCGCCATTGGCTGTATTGCCGATAGAAAAAATTATAACACCTGCCGTCAGCCACATGATTGCGTGGTGCGGCATAAAAGCGGCCAGCGGAAGTAAGGAAAATCCAGCAATAGAAACCATCATGCCGGTACTGCCGAGCTTCTTTTTCCCGTAATGGTCGGCAATCCAGGCAAACGGCATGGTCAGCGCCATGCTGATCAGCGGCATCAACGCAAAAAGGAAGAGCGTGCGGTAGGCCGGAATGCCCAGTCGTAGAACATAAGCCAGCATAAATCCGTTGCCGAAAAGCAGCGGGCCGAGCAGTCCGGCACACTGACCGATGGTGATATTGCGCAAGGCGCGTTTGATTTCCGGCGGATAACTCATAGGCCGCGCAGTATAGAATTAAATCCGGGGAATTTCCAAACTGGAGTTTCTGTCAGATTGCAGGCAATGCGAGTTGACGATGCTCTATGCCTGCGCGTTGGAAAGTGCGGCCCGGCTCTATGGCTGCAAGGATCACGCGGTCAAGGCCGCCGCAATTCACGAAACGGTCCGGCAACAATCGTTCAACGGCACCTTTTTTGTGGATAACTCCGTGCGCGATAAAAACGGAGTTTTACAATCATCCGGTGAATGTACCGAGGTTTGCCAATACTACGCCTAACGCGCCAGCTGCAACCACGGCTTCGCCACCACGGCTTCGCCTCCTACCTGTGCGTTCTGCTCGCCCGCCACTCACCCAAGCCGCACTCGCGGCTCTACGCAGAAACCGCTCGCGTCGGGCCCGGTATTCCACTCGAAGAAAGAAACCGTATCG
>JBILEA010000166.1:0-6126 GCA_044352355.1 Pontiellaceae bacterium
CCCTCTTTGGCCTGTGTCCATGGCTGTTTGATTTCAAAATACTGATTCACTTTTCGCACAGCGATCAATACGGCGTTGAGACCCCCATTGAGTCGCATGGTATCAATGGAGCTCTCCATTTCGGTGACCGCCTGCTGAACGGTGCCCCACAGTTCTTTTTCCGGCGCACCAGCAAGCGCAGTATTTCCAACCATTGGAAATTTTCCGTCGCAGTAGCGACCCAGCATATTGACGGTGCGGCTCATCAGATTGCCAAGATCGTTGGCGAGATCGCTATTGTAGCGGCGAATAAAGGCTTCTTCGGTGAAAGAGGCGTCCTGACCCAGCGTCATTTCGGCGATGAGGAAATAGCGGAAAGCATCAACGCCGTATTTATCAACCATTTCCATCGGGTTGACGACATTGCCGAGGCTCTTGCTCATTTTGGTGCGCCCGGTCAGCCACCAGCCGTGGGCAAAGACGGTTTTCGGCAACGGCACGCCCATCGCTTTGAGCATGGTCGGCCAATAAACGGTGTGGGTGGTGAGAATGTCTTTACCAATCAGCTGGTGCGTCGCGGGCCACCACTGGTTGAATTTGGCGTCGTCGCGTTTATAACCGATAGCAGTGATATAATTGAGAAGCGCATCGAACCAGACATAGGTGACGAAATCCTTGTCGAACGGCAGTTCAATTCCCCACGCGAGGCGTGACTTCGGTCGCGAGATGCAGAGATCCTGAAGCTTTTTGGTTTTCAGGAAGCCAAGCGTTTCGTTGGCGCGAAAATCGGGCTGAATAAACTCAGGATGCGTCTCGATGTAGTCGATGAGCCAATCCTGATATTTACTCATCCGGAAAAAATAATTGGTTTCGACGATAGCATCCACTTTACGTCCACATTCAGGACAACTTCCCTCCACCAGATCTTTCTCTGCAAAGAAACGTTCACAACTGACGCAGTACCATCCTTCGTATTCGGCGCGATAGATTTCATCGCGATCAAACAGGTCTTGCAGAACTTCCTGCACGATCACTTTGTGGCGCTCTTCGGTGGTGCGGATAAAATCGTCATTAGTGATTTCAAGACGCTTCCAGAGCTCCTGAAAGCGGACAACGGTCTGATCGCACTGCTGTTGCGGAGTCAAACCGTTCTTCTCAGCCGCCTGCTGAACTTTCTGTCCGTGCTCATCGGTGCCGGTCAGAAAATAAGTCGGGATACCGAGCAGACGATGATAGCTGGCCAGCACATCGGCCAGAATCGTTGTGTACGCATGGCCGATATGCGGCTTATCGTTCACATAGTAAATCGGGGTTGTTACGTAATAATTTTTGTCGGCCATGATAAATTTCGATTCAGCTAAAAATTGTAACGAACGCCGGTGCTGACCTGAAAGTCGTTCTTTTCAATATTCCCTTTGGCTTCCGGATGACTGTCGTAATCGTCTTCCAAAGTCACAAGTAAACTCATCCGGTTATTGATTTTGTTTTCAACACCGGTTTTAACCTCAACCGTATAGGATGAGGTGTCCGCAGGCTCCACATCCATTTCGACCAGACCCCACCATCGAAATGCATCCGTGATCTGCCAGTCAAACCCATGCGCAAACCGCCACGCGAGATACCCACTGTCCATATCGGATGTCTTTTCATGCACATACAGCGGGCCGGAACTGACATCCACCTTCAGTTCTTTGGTGTCGACAAAATAATATCCAAGTCCGGGTCCGGCTTTTACGCGGTATGAAATATCTTTAAGGCCGTCATGTAGCACTGAAAGCACGCCATAGTTAAACCAACGCTCATGAAACATGCGGCGCATTTCACCGGCGGATTCAACCTTTGAAACCGTCACTTCATCTTCAGTTTCCCCGTACTTTCCGTCCAGCTTCAGCTTGCCGCGATAAACCTTTCCATACCGGCTGTATTCGCCGCCGTAGTTATACGCCTTGGTGTTTGCATTTCCGCTCTGAGCAGAAAAGCCGCCATACATACTCGATTTCCAGTCGCGCACAACCGGCTTAGTGGTAACTATCGCCGAACTGACCGCCATAGCCGGCTTAGAAACTACCACTGGACTGACCGCTACCGCCGCGCCTGAAGACACCACGGGATTGGTTATCGCAAAGCCGCAATGAGGACAGACCGATAAGTGCCCCGTAGAGGGGTCTGCCGCAGAACAGGTTTCGGCAAGGCCTCCCGCCGCAACCAGCAAAAGCGCCAACACCATCTCTTTCATCATTCTTTTCATTATCTGCCTGACGTCCGTTTCAAATGGAATATTCCACTTTTTGACCATAGCTGAATTACTTATCCTCCTACAAGAACTTCATTCCGGTGTTCAGCTATACCAAATTGAGAATTTGTTTGAACGACCGGCTCTTTTTGCACACATTCAATCAGATTTGAGAGGTTTTTGATGCTGAAAAAAATATTCCCGTTTCTTGGCTGGACGCTTTCCAAGGAGATTATACGAGCCGACTTCATTGCCGGGCTGACCGTTGCGCTCGTGCTGATTCCTCAATCCATGGCTTATGCCAATCTAGCCGGACTTCCGCCTCACATCGGTCTCTATGCGGCCTTTCTGCCCGCGATTGTCGGTGCTTTATGGGGATCGTCCAGCCACCTCCAGACTGGACCGGTCGCCATGACGTCTCTGCTGACCGCCTCGGCGCTGGCGGCCTTCGGCGAGGTCGGCCAGGCAGAATATATCCGGCTGGCCGGTATGATGGCCTTTACCGTCGGAATAATCCGGCTGGTGATCGCAGTCGGACGACTGACTTTTATCGTTAACTTTCTCTCCCGGCCAGTCATCGAGGGCTTTATCCATGCCGGAGTTCTGGTTATTGCGGCTTCACAGGTAGGCAAAATCCTAGGGCTCAATATGCCAACCAGCGGCCCTTTTCTTCACAACCTCTGGACCTATGAAGTGCTGCAGCTCGATCAGGCGCACATCCCGACCCTGATCATCGGGTGCACCTCGCTGGCTCTGTTGCTCGGACTGAAAAAGCGCTGGCCAAAAATCCCCGCCGCTTTAGCCGTAATGATACTCAGCAGCCTGGCTGTTTATCTTCTAAAGTTAAGTGAGGTCGAAAATCCGGTCAGCGTGGTCGGAACCATTCCATCCGGATGCCCGCGATTCACACTCGCCATTCCGGACTGGACAACGGTCTGGAAGATGCTCCCGGGAGCTTGCGTCATTACATTCATCGGGTTCATGGAAATGTACTCAGTAGCCACGGCACTGGCGGCTAAAACAAGACAAAAACTCAGTATCACTCAGGAATTAACAGGGCAGGGGCTGGCCTCGCTATCCTCGGCTTTCACCGGAGGGTACCCCATCAGCGGTTCTTTTTCCCGCTCTGCACTGAACTATGCTGCCGGCTCAAAAACCGGACTAAGCTCTGTTTTTACCGGCTTGTTCGTTCTGCTATTTCTACTGTTTTTCACAAAAACCCTTTATTTCCTGCCACAGGCCACGCTGGCCGCCGTCATTATCGACGCCGTGCTCAAACTAATACACTTCAAAAAGTTTGTTCACTACTTCAAGGTAAGCAGGGCCGACGGAACCGCCGGGGTCATGACCTTTGCCGCCACCCTGCTGATGGCCCCCCATCTCGATAAAGGGATCCTGTTCGGAGCCGGACTCTCCATCGCAATGTACCTGTACCGCACGATGAAACCCAACGTCGTTCTGCTCGGACGCCATGAGGACGGAACGTATCGCAATGCACAAAAACACGGGCTGTCTGTTGACCCGATCATGCCGTCCATACGTTTTGACGGACGCCTCTACTTCGCGAACACCACCTATTTTGAAGAACAGATATTCCGTATATGCGAAGAATATCCCGGCGCAAAATTCATTGCGATAGACTGTCAGGGGATTAATGCCGTTGATGCGTCCGGCGAAGAAATGCTTCACAACCTCGCCACACGGCTCCGCGAGAGCGGAATCCATCTGCTGTTCTCAGGTGTTAAAGAGCCTGTACGAAAAGTGCTTGAACGATCCGGTCTAGCTCAAGAAATTGGCAAAGCTCATTTCTTTCACAAACTCGACGCCGCCCGCGCCAGTATCTCTGCGTAGTTTTCTGTTTACTCAGCTCGTAGTTGCGTGGTAAAAGCCTGATGTTGTCAGGTTGGAAATCAAAAAAGGAGTATCTGCCATGAAGAGTTATCTAAAGTTCTCAGCCGCCGCTACCGTTTTGCTCGCCAGCACCACCACCTTTGCCGTGTGGGAGTCGAAAACCTGCCCCGACGGACGTGCCGTCGCAATCGCCCCCAAGGGAACCGGTTATTGCGGATCAGACGGCAGGACGGCTTCAGTGCCGGATGGCTGGAGCAAAAAACAAGGATCGGATGGGCGAATGATTACAATCCCGCCTGAAGGGAAATCTCAATTAGGCAAAGATAACCGGCTGGTTCCCATTCCGAAAGGCTGGAGTTTTAAACAGGGTAAAGACGGACGCGGCGTTGCCATCCCCCCTGGCGGAAAATTCGTTACCGGCAAAGACAATCGGACGATAGCTGTCCCGGAAGGCTGGAACGAAGTCGCCGGCGAAGATGGTCGTATGGTCGCCGTTCCACCGGACGGAACAACTTTTTCAGGCCCCGACAAACGTGTCATTGCGGTTCCAAAAGGATGGACATCTATCGTGGGTGAAGATCAGCGGGCTATTGCCATTCCTCCGGGCGGAGATCACATCACAGGATCTGACCAATGCGCGGTGATGCTTCCGCCAGACAACTTTGATTTAACAGATTATCTAACCCTCTATTGTATTGTGGGTGTTCAGCTCGAAAACGTGACCGAAGAGGCGCTGTTAAGTGCTTCAGAGGAAACCGAATCTGAATGACAAGCTGAACAGGATCATCATCAGTTCACGCGGGGGAGCATGCCTCCCCCTTATTTTTGCCCGGAAATCAATCCCTTTAAAATAATCTTAAACTCCCATGAAATTTAAAAAACCGTCATTTCGCGTGCGATTGAAGCTTCTTCATGGCGTTTATCGCCGACTGCACTTGAACTGGTTCAGACCCGACTATATAAGCGCAAGCCTGACCAACCGTCTGGGCGAATGCCTGCGGTGCGGAGCCTGCTGCCAGCTGGGCTGGCGGTGCCGTTATCTCCAGAAAGATGCCGAGGGAGTTCCTTCCTGCCGGATCCACACAGGGTGGCGTCCTCCAAACTGCCACGCATTCCCTATTGATCAGCGGGATCTTACCGACCGGGATCTGATTGCTCCGGACGTGCCCTGCGGGTTCTCATGGACAGAAGCCGACGGACAACCCTCCTGCGAATCAATTAAACCCGCTCGAAACGGGCGACGCTTTCGACGTGGTTGGTTTGAGGAAAAAGATCGACCGGCTGAGCGCTGATAAATTTATACAGCCCTCCTTCGCAGAGCAGTTGGCCGTCGCGTGCCAATGAAGCCGGATTACAACTGACATAAATCACTACCGGCGGCGCGAGCTCGCGTAACATTTCCACCGCTTTAGGGTGCATCCCGGCGCGCGGCGGATCGGTAATTACCACATCCGGCAGGCCAAACGCTTCCAGCTCCGCGCGAATTTTCCCGAAATGCATCAGATCCATCTGCCGGAAGGTGCAGTTTTTCGCGCCGTGTTCTTCAGCATTCTTCTGTGCATCGGCCACCGCTGCCTCGACCAGTTCAATGCCGAGCACGCGGGCACAATGTTTCGCGGCAAACAGCGCGATGGAGCCGGTGCCGCAGAACAGGTCGTAAACTGTTTCCAAACCTTGGAAACGGGCCGCGGTCAGAATCTCAGTATAAAGTTTTTCGGCCTGTACGGTGTTGGTCTGAAAAAAAGAGTTCGGCGAAATGCGGTAGGTGTATTCGCCGAGCCGGTCGGAAATGCTCCCCTCGCCGCACAATACAAACTCCTTGTCGCCAAAGGCCACCATGTTTTTACGGTCCGTCGTCGCATTGATAAACGTCGTAAGTTTGGCACCCAGTGCGGCCTGCAACGCCGCGCAAAGTTCGCGCATCAGTGCCGCATCGTGGGTCGAAGTGATTAAATTCACCATCAGTTCACCGGTGCGCTGCCCGCGCCGGACAACAAGGTTTCGCAGGAATCCTTCGTGCGTGAAGGTGGAATAAACCGGCAGCTTCCGGGCAAGGCAGAAGC
>JBILEA010000023.1:0-19829 GCA_044352355.1 Pontiellaceae bacterium
AAGTCGAGCCGGACTCGAATTCCTTCCTCTTTCTGCTTCCCGGGGTGGCGCGCTGGATCATGGACGGCAACTCCTACAAGGATTTTGACTGGGTGGTGCCCGGCTATGACGTGGGAGTGGACGTCATATGCGCCAACACAAAAACCTGGAACATGACCGAGATGCTCAATTACGGCGGCGAGCGTTTTGATGGTCCCGGCGGGGCTCCGAGCCATTGGCCGGGTGAGCCCGATCCGGTCACCGGCCTGCGCCCGGTGCGCGCCTACTCGCCGAGCTGGTATTTCCAGTATTTCGATAACGAATTTAACGAAGGCAGCAGTTGGATCCGCACGTCCGGCGGGTTTTCCAACCGGGGGCCGGCTCCGGTCACGCGCTGCACGGTGCACCGGCGCCATCGGCTGGCTGAAGATAATTCTGGAACGATCATTATCTCCAAAAAAGGCAATCTGGATGTGATCGTCGAGGACTGCGAACTGCGCAATCCGCACAGCACCATTTCCGTCGTGGATTCCGAACGCGTGCTGCTGCGCAACAACCGGCTCGCGGCTCCCGGGACGACGGGCTACACCGGCAGCGGTCTGAAGGATGCCTTGATCCTGCCGCCGCTTAAAAAGGAATAGACCAGCAATCAAAAGAGGATGGTATGAGAACAATGAACAGCAGAAAAATGTTGATGAGTGCCGCGGCAGCGGTGCTGATGGGGCTGGGCCTTTCGGCGCAGGCCGCCGAGAGAACGCGGGATGCCAGCGAAGGCGATCCCGCATGGCAACCAGCGCCATCGCCTTTGATGACGCGTTGGGGGAAGACGGTGATGCCGGACAATGTGTTGCCGGAGTATCCGCGACCGCAAATGGTGCGCAAGGATTGGCTGAATCTGAATGGGTTGTGGGAGTTCGAAGTTGGCAAACCGGACGGCCCGACGCCAGTGGGCAAGACGTTGCCCCGGCAGATCCTTGTGCCTTTTCCGATGGAATCGGCGTTGTCGGGAATTCGCGAGACGGCGGAGTGGGTATGGTATCGGCGCACGTTTGAGGTGCCGGCGGCATGGCGCGGGCAACGGGTGCTGTTGCACTTCGGCGCGGTGGACTGGGAGACGACGGTGATCGTCAACGGCAAGGAGGTCGGCACACATCGCGGCGGTTACGATCCGTTCACGGTCGATCTCACCGACGCGCTGACGTCGCACGGGCCGCAGGAGTTGATCGTGCGCGTGGCGGATCCCATGGGGAACCAGTCCTCTGGTAAACAGTTGCGGAACGCGTTTCACAAATCCAGCATGTCCATTTTCTACTCCTGTGTCACCGGTATCTGGCAGCCGGTCTGGCTCGAACCGGTGCCGGCTGTGTCGATTCAGGAGTTGCAATTGACGCCCGACGTGGACGCGGAGGTGTTGCGAGTGAAGGTTGGTGGCCGCGGCGCAACGGGCCGGGAGACAGTCGAGGTGGTGGCGCTGAGTCAGGGCCGGGAAGTTGGGCGCGGCGCCGGCAAACTTGGCGACGAGATCAACGTGCCGGTTCGGCAACCGCAGTTGTGGTCGCCGGACAATCCGTTTCTTTACGACCTTAAGGTCACGTTGCAGAGCGATACGGTCGAGAGTTACTTCGGGATGCGCAAAGTGTCCATCGGCAAAGATGATCGCGGTATCACTCGCTTGCTGCTCAACAACAAGTTCACGTTCATGATGGGCGCGCTCGATCAAGGATTCTGGCCCGATGGCATCTACACTGCGCCGACCGACGAGGCATTGCGGTTCGACATCGAGTTCGCCAAACGCATCGGCCTCAACCTCCTTCGCAAACACGTGAAGGTGGAGCCGGACCGCTGGTATTACTGGGCCGACAGGCTCGGCCTGCTGGTCTGGCAGGATATGCCGGCGTTTTCAGCCAATGTCCGCGGCTATGCGGAGGAGATGCCCCGCATCATCACCGCCTTCCGCAATCACCCGTCCATTGTGCTCTGGGTCATGCAGAACGAGAGTCAGCAAACGACCGAGACGCTGACGACAGCCGTAGCGGTGGCCAAGAAAAGCGACCCTTCGCGGCCCGTGATCGCCATCAGCGGTTGTCCCGATGACGGCTTCGGCGACATCAAGGACCGGCATCAATACCCGGGCCCGTCGTCCTACACGCCGACGGATCGGCAAGCCGTCGTGCTTGGCGAATGGGGTAAGCTCGGAACATTAGGCAATGTACCGGGCCACGATTGGCTCGAGATTGCGTTGAACAAAACCTATCCCGCCTGGCCCGCCAGTTCCGAGAAACAGGATTTGCTCTACGAGCAACAACTGCAAAACCTGTGGCAATTGGTCCACACGCCCGGCTTGAGCGGCTCGGTGTGGACACAGCTCACGGACATCGAAGGCGAATGCAACGGTTACATCACTTACGACCGTGAGGTGATCAAGAACAACGTGGAACGGATCGCCGCGGCTAACCTCGGTTATGTTGCCCCCTCCGCACTGCCCGATCAACGGCTACATCATTGGGGAATGAAATTGAAACCCACACTTCGCGGCCTTTTTGCGGACACGCAGACGGTGACCTTGTTCACGCCCCGGCCGGAAGCGGAGATTCGCTACACGTTGGACGGCACCGAGCCGAACGCAACCTCGCCGCGTTATGCACAGCCGCTCGTATTGACGGGCACGACGACCATTAAAGCGAAATCGTTCTGGCCCGACCGCCCGCCAAGCATCACCGCGGAATTTGTTTACCGCAAGGTGACGGAGTTTCAGCCCGGCACTACTTTTGGAAAACTCGAACCCGGCGTGTCCTGCCAATACATCCGCGAGCAGCAAGTCATTGCGTTGGCGACCCTGCCGGGGATTGCGTTCCATCCCGCACCGCCGTTTGAGCGCAAGCCGATGGATCGCTACGTGTGGAAGGGCGTCATTTGCATCCCGCGCGAGGGTGTCTACACGTTCACCCGCCCGGCTGCCCAAATGAAATTAACGGTCGGAGGGAGCGAGGTATTCCCCGGCCATGACGGCAAGCCCATTTTCGTGGGCGACTGGCAAGGGCCGGGCCAGCTCGCGCTTCAAGCCGGCTGCCACCGCTTCGAAGCTGAATGGATCGTCTCGCCAAACACGTACTATTATGTGACCGATTGCGCCATCCGGGTCGAAGGCCCCGGTTTGAAGGAGCAAACCATTCCCGCCGCCTGGCTCAAACACGAACCCCTCGAAAACTCAGGAACAACGTGCGCCCCCCGGGTCGAAGGCCCCGGCTTGGAGCAGCAAACACCTTCAGGTTTACCGTTGGGCTGGATCACTGATGCGGTCGAAGGCCAAAGCGTGGAAGATTCCCAGACCGAATCCCCGCTGAAGACCGGAAATGGCAAAGGCAAGAAGTGATGGCTTTGAGAGAAAAAAGCGGCATTTCGAGGGCTATGCCATGGAGATGCTGCGTCCGGGAAGAAAGGATTAATCCATGAAAAGATTACTCATTAATATCATATCGCTGGTTACCATGGTTTTTGCGGGGCTTATACTTTTTGGCACAGCTTGCTTCGCTGACAACACGGTCAAAAGTATAAACCCATCGCAAGATTCATCAAAAAGCAAGCAGGCCGAAGTTGCAGTTCGCTATGAACGAAAAACCACATGGGCTGAAACACTGGCTCTACTGCGGACTGCCTATCTGACGGCATGCCGGAACGTGGACAGCCAAGATACCCCTCCGGACTTTACCAAGGCCATTAGTTGTCTGGCTCGAGATTTTCCTATGGAATATCACTGGTTTAATCAGGATAACGCCTCAAACCGGATAAATCGGTACGACCACGAAGAAGACTACAAGCACTATTTTGCTCCGGACCGTAATAATGATTTGGAGAAACATATTATAGCTCAGGCTCTCTCGCAACTGAACAAGGAACGCGATGCAAGCCAGCAGGCATTCACGGTACTTGCCGCTGAAAATGTGCCGGCAGGTGATATTCGCTGGCTCAACCTTTATGCCGATGTTGCAGCGAAACGACGGGCACAGCGTCTCGCCTGGACCCGTGCAAACTTCCCTCAGATTCTATTCATCAAGCGCCATCCGGAAAAACCGTCCTTCTTTGGATATACGGAAGGGCAGTCCGATGCCCAGGATGAGAGTCTTTATACGCCTGGTGCATCTCTGTGCCTGCTCGATCTCCGTGACGGCGGCGAGACCGTATCTGTCATCGCCCAGGATGCGAAGGGGGTTTATCGTGATTTGGATGTTTCCTACGACGGCAAGCGTATTCTTTATGCGTATAGAAGCTCATTCAAAGAGGACGATTATCATCTCTATGAGATGGCTATGGATACCCGCAAAGTTCGCCAAATAACGAGCGGGAAAGGAGTTGCCGATTACGAAGGGTGCTATCTTCCCAATGGCGATCTTATTTTTTCATCGACTCGCTGTGTGCAGACCGTGCCTTGCTGGAAGACGGAGGTGAGCAATCTCTACACCTGTGACGGCGACGGTCGGTTTCTGCGTCGTCTCGGTTTTGATCAAGTTCATACCATTTCTCCAGCAGTGCTCAATAACGGACAGGTGGTCTTTACCCGTTGGGACTACAACGACCGCGGGCAAGTTTATCCCCATGCCTTGTTTCAGATGAATCCGGACGGCACCGGCCAGACCGAGTATTATGGGAACAATTCCTGGTTTCCGACAACCATCTCACATGCCCGGCCTCTGCCGAACTCTGACAAAGTGTTAGCGGTTCTCATGGGGCATCATACCTGGCAGGCGGGAAAGTTGGCAGTTATCGATCGTACCCGGGGTACCCAGGAAGCGAGTGGCGTGCAACTTGTTGCGCCGGTAAGAGAAACGGTGGCGGTCCGAGTCGATAAATATGGCCAGGACGAAGACCTTTTTCGTCATCCCTGGCCTTTGTCGGAAACAGAGTTTATTACTCCCTACGCCTTTACTGCCTGCCTGGCGGGATCATCTCGAAATCGACATACAGTGAGATTTCTCCTTTGCTGGGTAGACAGTGACGGTAATCGCGAAGTTCTCGTCGCTGATCCATCCATCTCCTGTGATAATCCCATCCCGCTCGCTCCCCGTAAACGGCCACCCATCCGGCCGTCGCTGGTCGATTATACCCGTGATGATGGCGTTTTTTTCATGCAGGATATCTACACAGGTCCCGGGCTCGCTGGTATTCCACGGGGTACCGTCAAAAAACTTCGGGTTGTGGGCCTTGAATATCGGGCTGCTTTTATTGGTCAAAATAGCAGCGGCGGCCCCGGCGGTGCGGGCATGGTCAGTACCCCCGTTAGTGCCGGCTATGGGACGTGGGACGTAAAGACGATATTAGGTGAGGTTGATGTCAATCCCGACGGCTCGGCCATGTTCAAGGCACCAGCGCGCATCCCACTCTATTTTCAGGCTGTCGATGGCGAGGGATGTGTTGTTCAAACCATGCGGTCCTGGGCCACCCTGATGCCGGGTGAAACGTTTTCCTGTGTCGGCTGCCATGAAGATAAAAGCATAACTCCAGTCCGGACCAGCGCTCAGGCAATGCGCCTTGGGCCCCAGACGCTTCGCCCCTTTCAGGGGCTGCCGGTAGAGGGGTTCAGTTTTGTCAAACACGTTCAGCCTATCTTGGATCGAAACTGTATTCAGTGTCATACGGGAGAAACGGGCAAGCCTTTCTCGTTGACTGCCAAGCCCTGGCAGGACAATCGCTCCAAGCGCTTCTGGAGCGAATCCTATATGAATCTGGTCGGGGCTAAGCGGGAGGAAGGAATCCGCGGTCAAAACAATCGCCCGATACTCAACTGGATCAGTTCCAAATCGGTTGTGAGTATGTTACCACCTTACAGTGCCGGTTCTGCCAAGTCAGGAATGATCCGCATGTTACGTAACGGAGAAAAAGGGCATGATAAAGTAAAAATGACTGCGGCAGACTTGGAAATCCTTTGTGCCTGGATTGATCTGCTAGTACCCTATTGCGGCGATTATCTCGAAGCCAATGCCTGGAATCAAGCTGAACTTGACAAGTACATTCATTTTCAGCGTAAACGGGAAGCTTTAGAGGAGATTGAACGGCGCAATCTCGAAGCATTTATTTACCATAGCTCCGGAAATAGGGTCCACTTCCCAGATCCATCACCGCGTTATTTGCAGTACCTTGGCACTAAAACCCAACCGTAAATTCACGATTTTCGGCCCATCGGCCTGTGCGGGCCGGTGCCAGCCAAAAAGCGATTTCTTATCCATCGGCAATCACAAGACAAGGGGAAACAAAATGAAGAGCATGGTGTTTGTTGTCGGGGCCCTGTTGGCCATGAGCTGTCTCGCGGAAGAGAAAGCCGAATCGTACATGAAGGGACGCCGCATGGCGGTAAGCGATTATTCGGGCGGCAAGGTCTGCATCGTCGAGGCCGACGGAACCGTGAGCTGGAGTTATCCCGCCCCGCACTCGAACGACGTCTGGATCATGCCGGACAATGCGCTCCTGTTCGTGGCAGGCACGGCGGTGCGCGAGGTCTCCATCCCGGACAAGAAGGTCAAGTTCGAGTACACCAGCAAGTCAACCATTTACGGCACGCAGCGCCTGCCCAACGGGAACACGTTCGTCGCGGAGTGCACAGGCGCGCAACTGCTGGAGGTCGCCCCGGACAGCCAGGTTGTGAAGACGGTGAAACTGAATCCCGGAGAGAAGGAGAAGGGTCGCGTCTATATGCGTAATGCGCGTGCGCTTCCGAACGGGCATTACCTGGTCAGCCACAACGCCGGCCGCCGCGTCGCGGAGTACGACGCGGAGGGCAAGGAAGTGTGGACGGGTAAATTGCCGACAGGAGTCCACAGCGCCGTGCGTCTGCCCAACGGCAACACCATGGCCGCCGGGACCGACAGCGGACCGACAGGCTTGCGCGAGTTCAACCCGTCCGGTGAGGTCGTCTGGAGCCTGACGAACGAGGACCTCCCGGACAAGCCGCTCAAATACACGACCGGCTTCCAGATGCTGCCCAACGGCAACATCCTGCTCAGCAACTGGGTGGGGCATGGACAGTTCGGCAAGGCGCCGCATATCTTAGAAGTCACCCGCGACAAGAAGGTCGTCTGGACCTTCAACGACCACGTCAATTTCAAGACCATCTCATCAGTCCAGGTCTTCCCGAAGGAGGGCGAGAAACTGGAGATCATGAATGTGCACTGAGAATGGAATGCTGGAATACTGGACGGGATGCCTGAAACTGGAAACTTGGGATTCGAATTTACTGAACCCTGAACCCCGAAAAAATGTCGAGGGCAATGCCATGGAGATGCTGCGTCCGGACTGGGAGCCGAAGCCTAGAGAAGGCTGGGGCCCCTGGTGGGGAAGCCAGCTTGACGGTAAAAAAACAAGTAAGGAGACCGATCGATGAAAAATAGAACCAATCTAATCATGGCGGCTTTGCTCGCCCCGCTGGCCGCGCTTCCCGCATCCGGCGCAACGAAGGAAAAACCGAACATCCTGATGATCGTGGCGGATGACATGGGTTATGGCGATGTGGGATTTCAGAACTGCAAGGATATTCCGACACCCAATCTTGATACGCTTGCGGCAGCGGGTGTGCGTTTCACAAGCGGCTACGTCAGCGGACCTTATTGCTCGCCCACGCGTGCAGGCCTGCTGTCCGGACGCTACCAGACGCGCTTCGGCCATGAGTTTAATCACGGCGGGGCAGGAGGCGGGCTGCCCGTGACCGAGACGACCCTGGCGGATCACCTGAAGAGCGCCGGATATACCACAGGGATCGTGGGGAAATGGCATCTGGGAAGTCAGCAGGCCATGCATCCGCAGAAGCGCGGCTTTGACACCTTCTTCGGTTTTCTCGAGGGTACGCACAGCTATTTATATGCAGGCGGAATCCTGCGGGGCACCGAGCCTGTGGCGAGCATGGACTATACCACGGATGCCTTTGGCCGTGAGGCCTGCGCATTCATTGAAAAAAACAGAGGACAACCCTGGTTTCTCTATCTGGCGTTCAATGCCGTTCACACGCCGATGCACGCGACCGATGACCGGCTGGCTAAGTTTTCGAACATTACGGATAAGCAGCGCCGTACGTACGCGGCCATGATGCTCGCGCTTGACGAGGCAGTCGGCCAGGTGCGCGCAAAACTGGCTGAAACTGGTCAGGCGGAGAATACGCTCGTCACATTCATCAGCGACAATGGCGGTCCGACCATGCCCGGCGTCAGCATCAACGGTTCGCGTAATGAACCGTTGCGGGGCGGCAAGCGTACGACCCTCGAAGGAGGTGTGAGGGTTCCGTTTGTCGTCGCCTGGCCGGGACACCTCAAGCCCGGCGTCTATGGGCAGCCTGTGATCCAGCTCGACCTGCACGCCACGGCGCTCGCGGTGGCAGGTGTCGAATCCAAACCGGAGTGGAAGCTCGAAGGCGTGAATCTGCTGCCGTTTATCTCCGGCGAACAATCCGGCGTACCGCATGACGCGCTTTATTGGCGCTTTGGTCACCAGATGGCGATCCGCCGCGGCGACTGGAAACTGGTCCGTTATGACTTGCAGGCGGATGCCCGTGACGGAAAAAGCATAAAAGCCCGTGCCATAAGCGATACAAAACTTTACAACCTCGCCCAGGATATTCATGAGGACCACGATCTCTCGAAAGAGATGCCGGAGAAGGTCAAGGAGCTCCAGGCGCTCTGGGACACCTGGGACAAACTCAATATCACGGCGTGGGCGTGGACGTCATCTGCGCCAACACAAAAACCTGGAAAATGACCGAGATGCTTAATTACGGCGGCGAGCGTCTGGACGGTCCGGGAGGCGCCCCGAGCCACTGGCCCGGATCCCCGCTGGAAACCGGAGATGGCGAAGCCTCGGAATGACGGATTTGAGAGAAGAAAGCAACATTGCGAGGGCGATGCGGCTGCATCCGGACTGGAAGCCGGAGCCTCTGGAAGGCTGGGGCCCCTGGTGGGGAAGCCAGCTTGACGGTAAAAAAACAAGTAAGGAGACCGATTGATGAAAAATAGAACCAATCTAATTATGGCGACTTTGCTCGCCTTGTTGGCCGCGCTTTCCGCGGCTGGTGCAACCAAGCAAAAACCCAATATCGTGGTGATCCTGGCCGACGATATGGGGTATTCCGACCTCGGCTGCTACGGCAGCGAAATCGAAACGCCGCAACTCGACGCGCTCGCCGCCAACGGCCTGCGTTTCACGCAATTTTACAATAACGCCCGCTGCTGTCCCACCCGGGCCAGTCTGCTGACCGGACTCTACCCGCATCAGGCCGGCGTCGGTCACATGCTACGCAATGGCGGCGTGGACGGCTATCGCGGCAGCATCGGCAGGAACTGCGTGACGATCGCTGAAGTCCTGCGTCCCGCCGGCTACCGCACCTACATGGTCGGCAAGTGGCACGTCACGCCGCCGAAGAACAAGAACAAGGACAATTGGCCGCTGCAGCGCGGCTTCGACCGGTTCTACGGGACTATCGAAGGCGGCGGCAGTTTTTTCGACCCCTACACGCTCACACGCGACAACGCGTTTATCAGCCCCTTCGCGGACCCCGAGTACAAGCCCGAATCGTTCTACTACACCGAGGCGCTCAGCGACCATGCCGTCCGGTTCATCGCCGAACATGGTCAAGCGCACGCCGACAAGCCGTTCTTCATGTACCTCGCCTACACCGCCGCGCACTGGCCGATGCACGCGCCGGAGAGGGATATCGCCAAGTTCAAAGGCCGCTACGACGAAGGCTACGAACCCATTCGAAAGGCGCGCTATGAAAAAATGCAGAAACTGGGCGTCATCCAGCCAGGCTGGAAGCTCTCCAAGCAGGCCGAAGACTGGACCGCGGTGAAAGACAAGGCCTGGGATGCACGCTGCATGGAAGTCTACGCGGCCATGATCCACAACATGGACCGCGGGATCGGTCGCGTCGTCGAACAACTCCGCAAGGGCGGGCAACTGGATAACACGCTCATCTTATTCCTGCATGACAACGGCGGTTGCGCGGAAGGATTCGGGCGCAGTCTGCAAGGCACGCCGCGGGAGGAGAAGCCTTCACTCGCGCCGTTGGCTGCCGACTACCTGCAGCCGGATATGATCCCCAAGCAGACCCGCGATGGCCATCCGGTGCGTCAGGGACAAGGCGTGATGCCCGGCGCCGCCGACACCTGGATCTTGTACGGGCGCGGCTGGGCCAACGTCTCGAACACCCCCTTCCGCGAATACAAGCACTGGGTCCACGAAGGCGGCATCTCGACGCCGTTGATCGCCCACTGGCCTGCGGGCTTCAAGGCTCGCAACGACCTGCGCCACACGCCCTGCCACGTGATCGATCTGATGGCGACGTGCGCCGACGTGGGCGGCGCGGCGTATCCGTCCGAACTGAACGGGCAGAAAATCAAACCTGCTCAGGGGCTGAGCCTGCGGCCGGTCTTCGACAATCAACCGCTCACGCCGAGGCGGATCTATTGGGAGCACGCACGAAACTGCGCCGTGCGCGATGGAAAATGGAAACTCGTCGGCGTAGCTGTCCTCGGTCCCGATGGCCCGCAAGCCGACAAGTGGGAACTTTACGACATCGAAGCCGATCGATCGGAGTTAAGCAATCTGGCCGAGAAGGAGCCCGAACGGGTGAAGGCCATGGCAGAGCAGTTCATGGAGTACGCCAGACGCTGCGACGTCGTGCCGTTGCCCCCAGAACCCAAAAAAGCAGGCCCCAAAGGGCGAAGTCACTAAACTGAAAGGAAAACTACGATGAATAAACAAGCCATGCTATTGATCTCCGCCCTTCTTCCCCTCGGGCTGAGTGCCCAAGCCGTGGAGCCGACGTTGGCGAATGTGGCCTATGGCACGCACCCGAAGCAGGTGCTAGATTTTTACAAAGCCGAGACGGCACAACCGGCTCCGGTGATGTTCTTTATCCATGGTGGCAGCTGGTTGAGCGGCGATAAAAAGACGCGCATTGCCAACCTTCAGGAGTGTCTGAATGCCGGGATTTCGGTGGTCTCAATCGAGTACCGGTTTATTCCCGAGGCGACCGCGGACGGCCTGGTCCCGCCCGTGAAGGGGCCTTTGCAGGATGCGGCGCGGGCGCTGCAATTCGTCCGCAGCAAAGCCTCGGAATGGAATGTTGACAAGACGCGCATCGCAGCGGTGGGCAATTCGGCGGGCGGCTGCTCGGCCCTCTGGCTGGCGCTGCATGATGATCTGGCCGATCCCGACAGCGTGGATCCGGTTGCGCGGGAGTCAAGCCGTCCGTGTGCAGCGGCTGGCATGGCGGCGCAGACCTCGCTTGACCCGCAACAGATGAAAGCCTGGATTCCGAATATCCTCTATGGCGGGCACGCCTTTGGATTCCGGAGCTTTAAGGAATTTCTGGCCGGCCGCGAAACCATCCTGCCTTGGATTGCCCAATACTCACCCTACGCGCTGATCTCTGCCGGTGATCCTCCGATTTTCCTCCGATATGGCGATGTCCCGGCTTTGGGCCAGGAGCAGAAGAGCGGGCCGCATGGCTCCAATTTCGGAGTGGAATTCGCAGAAAAATGCCGGCGCACCGGCGTTGAATGCGAGTTCAGGCATCCCGGCACTACAGAAGCCAAATACAAGTCGCTTATGGATTTTCTGAACGCAAAACTGAAGGAGAGGTAATGAGTGCGCCAAGCAAAGCGTGTAATAGGCAGCCGGTTAAAATCCGGCACGGCCAAAGACTAACCAGCAGGCCGTTACCAAATGTGCATCTGGGGAGGTAACGAACCGGATGAAGCCACAGGAGAGGAGTTTCCAGACCGCAACGCAAGTGAAGGGATTGAGCCCCGAAATAGTTCATTTCGATGAGGCCGACAGTGTTCATATACTGGAAGGCAACAGGATGTGCCGCGTCAAGGTGAGCGATGCATCCCTCGTCCGGGGCCTGAGACCGTGGTATGGAAACGAAACTTGATCTCATAGCGGAACGAGCCAAAGGGCAGAAGGACGCGCCGCATAGAGTTTGGGCGATTCTCCAAACAAAACGCGCAGGCGAAGGGAGCCAAACTGGCGGGGCACTTCCGATACTACGGCATCAGCGGGAACTTCAGGAGTATGGCGAAGTGCCGATGGGAAGGTTTGAGGCTGGTTTCGAAGTGGTTGAACCGGAGGAGTCAGAAGAAAAGTTTCAACTGGGAAACGTTCCGCCGGTATATGGAAAAATACCCGTTACCGAAACCGGCTATCTACCACACCTTCTATGACCTGAAAGCTGTATAAGTGAACAAAACTGAAGAGCCGTATGTGGGAAAATCACAAGTACGGTTCTGTGAGGGGTGTTGTAACTCTCACAATGTGAAAACAAAAGGAGACTATTAAATGACTACTCGACAACAGAAATTGACTGGTTTGGCCGGCTGTCTTTTGGCATGCAGCATGATTAGCGGATGTATTTCTTCTCAGGTTTGCGTGTCAGATTTTGACAGCGTCCGGGAGTTCGCATTGGAAAATTCAAACGGCATGAAAGTTCGCCTGACGAACTACGGGGCTATTGTTACTGCAATTGAAGTTCCCGATCGCACCGGTCAATTTGCGGACGTGGCGCTGGGGCACAGTTCTCTGGAAGGTTATGTGAATGCGGTGGATCGTCCGTACTTCGGATCGGTCGTCGGCCGCTATGGCAACCGGATCGCCAACGGCAAATTCATGCTGAACGGCAAAGAGTACAAGCTGGCGAAGAATAACGGTGAAAACCATCTGCACGGCGGGCTGATGGGTTTTGATAAAGTGATCTGGAATGCCAAGGTCACCGGCAAAAACGCCGTACAATTTTCCTATCTCGCCAAAGACGGTGAAGAGGGCTATCCGGGCAATCTCTCTGTGAAAGTCACCTACACGCTGACGGAAGATAACGAACTCCGGATTGACTATCTGGCCGTCACCGATAAAGCGACTCCTGTCAACCTGACGAACCACAGTTACTTCAACCTTGCCGGTGAAGGCTCGCCGACGATTCTGGATCACCAGCTGATGATTGCCGCCGATGCGTTTACGCCGGTGGATCAGGGATTGATTCCGACCGGCGAACTCCGTCCGGTTACAGGCACCCCGTTTGATTTCCGGAAGGCCAAAGCGATCGGACGGGACGTCGGCATGAAAGATCAGCAGCTTGAATACGGTTTGGGCTATGACCATAACTGGGTGCTGCACAAAGGTAAAGGTGGCCTGACGCTGGCCGCAACCCTTTATGAGCCGAAGAGCGGACGTTTTATGGAGGTCTTCACCGAAGAGCCCGGTATCCAGTTTTACTGCGGGAATTTTCTCGATGGACGTCTGCATGGGAAATCAGGAAAAGTTTACGCCTATCGCAGCGGACTTTGTTTGGAAACCCAGCACTATCCAGACAGTCCGAATCAGCCCGGATTCCCGTCCACGATCCTGAACCCCGGCAAAGAATATAAGACGGCGACTATATATAAGTTCGGCGTGAAATAGACTCGGAATATCTGGTGAAGAAAAGAGACTCCATTGAACTGCTGACGTGTGCCGGTGCGGGCGCCACCTGTCTGGTTTCCGCCGCAGAACCGGTGGAGGAAGTTTTGCGTCAGAATGTTGCCATTCACGATGGCCACTGGGAGTTTCTGATTAACGCCGATGGCAGCAACACGGAATTATTCGACCTCCGTGCCGAGCCTGAAGAAAAAAATAATGTAGCCGGAAAATATCCGGAAATTTCAGAACGGCTATCGAAACAGGCTCTGATCTGGCGGGAATCACTGCCGCAGGCACGGGCTGCATTGTCTTTGCAAAAGAATCTTATCAGGAAATAAATCAAGGAGGCATAAATGGGCGGGTTCACATTGGGTTGGATAGATATCACGGTGTTTATCACGTTTGTAGTCGCGGTGATTTCGGTCGGACTGATCAAGTCCAAAGGGGAAGGGTCGAGTAGCGCGGACTACTTTCTGGCCGGGCGAGGTCTGAAGTGGTGGCTAATCGGCTTCTCGCTGATTGCGGCCAACATCTCCACCGAGCAGTTTGTTGGCATGTCCGGCAGCGCGGCCAGTTCGCTGGGTCTGGCGATCGCCAGCTATGAGTGGATGGCGGCCATCACCCTGGTGGTTGTGGCCTTTGTCTTCCTGCCGTGCTTTTTGAGAGCCGGTGTTTATACGATCCCCGAGTTTCTGGAGTACCGCTACAACGCCGCAACGCGCACCGTCATGGCGGTCGCCACCATGATCACCTATGTCGGCGTTACGCTCTCCGCCGTGATCTATTCCGGAGCCGTTGTGATCAATACCCTTTTTCCGGCGGTCGGTCTCGGCGCCGCCTCGGCCATCATCGGCATCCTCGCTGCTGTTTACGTTGCCACCGGCGGACTCAAAGCCTGCGCCTGGGCCGACCTGCTGCAAGGCTCCGCGCTGATTCTGGGCGGACTGGTCGTCGTGGTCTGGGCAATGAGAGCGCTCGGCGCAGCCGATCTGGCGGCCATCGGCGCAACCGCCGATCAGATTCAGCATTTAGCCGATGCCAATGTATTTGTTAAATTCAAAGAGCTCAACGCCGACAAGCTGCACATGGTGCTTCCGGCGAGCAACCCGTCGATTCCGTGGACCGCTCTGGTTCTCGGTCTCTGGCTGCCGAACTTCTACTACTGGGGACTCAACCAGTACATCATGCAGAAGACTCTGGGAGCAGCTTCCCTCGCAGAAGGGCAGAAAGGGATTGTATTTGCCGCCGCTCTAAAACTGATCGTCCCTTTCATTATTGTCATTCCCGGTATCATCGCCTTCAACCTGTTCAAGCACGATATGATTGAAGCGGCCTACACCTCCAATAACCGTCCGGTACTGGAAGCCTTCTCCGTTGCTAATCCGGCGGATGCGAAAGAGGCGTTCGTATTCAATGCGGACTTTGAGAAGACCGCGCCGGAAACTGCCGCGAAAATTGTTGCCTACAACGCCGTTATCGCCAAAGCGATCCCGCAGGGAGAAACCCTTACGGCACAGAACATCAGCCTGCTCTCCAGACTGCCGGCCGGCATCTCCGTTCGTAAAGAGCTGATGGGGTACCACTATGACTCCGCCTTCGCCCTGCTGATCAAAAAGCTGATCCCGACCGGACTGCGCGGCTTCATGCTGGCCGCCATTCTGGGCGCGGTGGTCTCCTCGCTGGCCGCCATGCTAAACTCCGCCTCGACCATCTTCACGATGGACTTTTATAAAAAGTTCATCGCGAAGAACTCCGGTGAGAAAAGCCAGGTGCTGGTCGGACGGCTCTGCGTGATCGTCTTTACCATCGTCGGCTGCGCGGTGGCACCCCAGCTGGCCAACCCGAAATTCGGGGGAGTCTTTAACTTCATCCAGGAATTCCAGGGCTACATCTCCCCCGGTATTCTCGGTGTGTTTGTCTTCGGACTGATCTTCCGCAAAGCTCCGGCGATGGCCGGGGTGATCGGACTGCTCACCAACGTGGTTGCCTATGCGACGCTTAAATTCGCGGTTCCGCAGATTGCCTTTCTGAACCGCATGGCGATCTGCATGGGAATCGTGCTGTTGGTGATGGGTGTGGTGACGGTGCTTAAACCGCTGGCGCAGCCGGTTGAAATCAAACTCAACCACGCAGTGAATCTGGAGTCGTCGAAACTGGCGCGCAACATCGGGCTGGTTGTTGTGGCCCTCACGCTGGCGCTATACGCGATTTTTTGGTAATATTATAGGGGATGACAGAGGGGGTTGCTATTGTGCATCGGTGTAAATTTTAAAAAGAACGGACTGACGCTCTCAGGTAACAGTTTAGCGGAATCCGGACGGGTTAAGAACTGTTTGGCGGTTCGCTTTGCCAACAACCAAGCGATCATAGCTTTACGTTCATCATTCTTTCTCAAAAAGCCTTCTTCGCCAAATCAAGGCCCGCTTTCTCAGCCGCTCACCTGCCTTTGTTTGCATCGCCTTCTTATACTCCGGACTTCCAAGACACCAGCCGCGCCGCAACGCACCAACCTCCAACTCGTCCACGTCAACTCCGGACCGACTCTCCAGATAGCTCAAATACAACCTTCGAGCTTTAACACTGTCCGGTTTCTGTGCGAACGTCTGACAAACCCGCCATCCCGTTCTCCGGCAGGCTTCTCCCAACGTATCCAAAAACATCTGCTTATCCTGATCATCCTGAAAAATCGTTTCTCGGCGATTCCCCCGGCACATCACATGATAGGTCGCTCCCGAATATTCTATCCTGACACCTTTTTTGGAATGAGAATGGATTTATAAAGGCGAGGGACTATCAAAAACCCAAATTGCAGAACTTGACGAACACAACTCAAAAAGACACAGTAAAAAGTATGCGGTCACTATCCACTCTTTTATTGTTCGCCAGCGCGGCCTGCGCACAGAACATTCTCTCCCCCTGCGATATAGACCTGTCGCCGAATGGCGAGTCCGCCTACATCACCGCCGCCACTGGGCAGTCCATTCTGCAACTTGATCTGACAAAACAAACCGTTACCCAAACCATTCCGCTGCCCGCCGAGCTGACCGGGCTGGCCGTTGCCAGCAACGGAACCCTTTACGTGACCGGCGGCGGGCACGAAGGCCGCGTCTGGGTGCTGGACAGCTCCGGCGAAATTTTCCAAACCTTGGAAACCGGACACACGCCGAACGCGCCGAGGCTCTCCCCCGACGGCAAAACCCTCTACGTCTGCAACCGCTTTGACAACAATGTCTCCTTCATCAACCTCTCTTCCGGTAAAACCACCGACCGCGTTCCGGTTCTTCGCGAGCCGGTCGCCGCTGACATTACTCCGGACGGTAAAACGCTGTTTGTTGCCAACCACCTTCCCGACGGCCCGACCGATGCCGACTATGTCGCCTCCAAAATTTCCGTGATTGATACGGCGACAAAAACCGTCCAGCACATCAAGCTGGTAAACGGTTCGGAAGGGGTGCGTGGAATCAAGGTTTCTCCGGACGGCCAACATGTGTTTGCGACCCATTTTGTGGCACGCTTTCTGGTGCCGACCACCCAGCTTGAACGCGGCTGGATTTCAACCGATGCACTCAGCGTAATCCGGGTCGCCGATAAAAAATTGCTCTACACGGTGTTGCTTGACGATGTTGATCGGGGGTTTTGCAACCCGTGGGCCATCGGGTTTTCCGCTGACGGCAAGTCGCTGCTGATTACGGCCGCCGGCAGCCACGAAGTGAGCCTGATTGATCTGCCCAAGTTGACTGAGAAAATTAAAGCCGAGGCCGAAGCCGCCGCATCGGACGGGGCCTCGCACCTCAATGCCCACAACAACCTCTCCTTCCTGGGCGGAATCCGCCGGCGCATTCAGCTTGTCGGCAACGGCCCGCGCGCGATCGTCGTCAAAGGCAATATGGCGTATGTGGCACACTATTTCTCCGATTCCATTGACTGCCTCGACCTGGAAACCGGCCGCATCGAAACAACCATCGAGCTGAACCCGGGGATGAACATCACGCCGGAGCGACAGGGCGAAATCTTCTTTAACGATGCCAACCTCTGCTTCCAGAACTGGCTCAGTTGCGCGACCTGCCATCCCGACGGCCGTACCGATGCGCTGAATTGGGATTTGATGAATGACGAAATGGGAAATCCGAAAAATGTCAGATCCATGCTGCTCGCCCACAAGACTCCGCGTGCGATGACACTGGGTGTACGGGCCGATGCGGAAGCCGGTGTCCGCGCGGGCCTGAAATTTATTCTGTTTTCCGTGCAGCCGGAAGAAACCGCTCAGGCCATCGACACCTATCTCAAGAGTCTGACACCTGTGCCGAGCCCGCATCTGGTGGATGGAAAACTCAGTCGGTCCGCCGAGCGAGGGAAAGTTATTTTTGAACAGTCTGGCTGCATCAAATGCCACCCTGCCCCACTCTTCACCGACCTGAAAATGTATGACGTCGGCACGACCAAAGGACAAGATACCGGCAAGCCGGTTGATACACCCACGCTGATTGAGGCATGGAGAACCGCCCCCTATTTACACGACGGCCGCGCCGTCACGATGCGCGAAGTCATCACCACCTTCAATCATGCCAACACGCGGGGAAAAACATCTTCTCTGACCGAAGAGCAGATCAACGACCTCACAGAATATCTGCTCTCGCTCTAATCCTTCAGCAGTTCGTTGTAGCGGTTGGCCCAGTAGGAAATAAAAATATCGGTTCCGGCGCGCTGCATGGCCGCCATATTTTCGCGAACCATCGCACGCAAATCGCCCCAGCCTCGTTCAGCCTGGGCAATGAGCATAGAGTATTCTCCGCTGACGTTATACGCCGCGACCGGCAGATTGGTGGCTTCGCGCAACTGATGAATAACATCGAGATACATCAGCGCCGGTTTGACCATAAGAATGTCCGCACCCTCGTCTTCATCCAGCTCCGATTCGCGCAAGGCCTGCCGCAAATCATTGTACGGAGCCTGATAGCCCTGCCGGTCGCCTTTGCCGGGAGCCGACTGTTCGGCTTCGCGAAACGGGCCGTACATCGATGAGGCAAACTTGCTGGAATAACTCATCAAAAGCGTATCGATTAAATCGTTCTCATCGAGCGCCTCACGGATCGCCAGCACCTGCCCGTCCATCATCGCGCTCGGCGCGACGCAATCCGCGCCGGCCTGCGCGTGCGAAACCACAATTTTCTGCAAAAGCGTCAGCGCGGCATCGTTATCGACTTCGCCGGCATTATTCAGCGGACCGCAGTGGCCGTGATCGGTATAAGCGCACAGACAGACATCGGTGAAAACCGTCAGCTGCGGAAAAGCTTTTTTAATGGCGGGGATCGCTTTTTGAACCGCGCCCTTTTCGTTAAACGCTTCGGAGCCGTCCGCGTCCTTTTTCGACGGATCAGTCAGCCCGAACAGCAGAACGCCGCCGATACCACTCTCAACAACCGGCTCCAGTTTTTTCAGCAGCACATCGGCACTCATACGGGACTGGCCCGGCATGGCGGAAATCGGCTCCTTTACTTTTTTGCCTTCACGCAGAAATACCGGCCAGACAAACTTTTCCGGTCCAGGCAGCGGCTCACCCAGCATTTTCCGCAAGCCTTCCGTACGGCGCAAACGTCTTAAACGTATTTCAGGAAACATGGCTTATTCTCCGGTTTTGGGTGGCAAGGGGCAGGTGGCAAGTGGCGGGAAAACGGTTCATCAGCTTCGTCCTTTCAGACTTTCAATTGAGGCACTCAATATCCGGTTAATCTCTTCTGCCAGCTCCAGCGATTTTCGATAGGCCGTAAAATTTTCTAATTTCCCACTGCACATACGATCCTCTAAACACTTGCCACTCGCCACTCGCCATTCGCGCGAACGCAGTACACTGCGAGCGCGTACAGACTTTTTTCGACAGTGGCCATTTCACCGATGACGTCAGCTTTCAGACCAAAAGAGTGCAAAGCTGCTTGTGTCGGGTTTCCGATGGCGAGGACCGTTTTATTTTTCAACGCACCCGCACCCCACTGTTCAATAAAGGATTCCACCGCGGAGGCACTGGCAAAATAGACGCTGTCAAATTCCGGAACTTCTGGATAGTGAATCAGCTTGTTCGTATAGAGTACGCAATCCGTCACTTCCGCACCGGCGGCACGCAAGCCCTCGGCCAGTGCCGGCCCGGCTTTCTCCGAACGAAGCCGCAGAATTTTCCGTCCCTTCACCACCGGAGCCGCAACTTTAAGCAGGCCCGCACCGCTGAAGTCGCTTTCGGGCATCAGGTCGCAGCCCAGTCCGATCCGTTGCAGTGCATGCAGGGAGCCGGAGCCGACACTCATGATTTTCGGGAGTACCCGAAAATCAATATTTTTCAGGAGCAACAGCTCCTGAAAACAGCGAACGGCGGAAGGAGACGTGAGCGCTATCCAGTCATAAGCTTCAACATTTTCCACTGTTGGCAA
>JBILEA010000167.1:0-6043 GCA_044352355.1 Pontiellaceae bacterium
GCCTTCATGAAAAGCCGGGAGAAACAGTTTGCCAGATTTTCGGGTGCGGGTTGATCCGTACCATGACGACTCAATTCTCCCGGACTCCGTCGGCATGTACACCGCCGGATTATTCGTTTCATCGAGCCGGGTCTGCGGAGTTGGAAAGGAAAGCAGCAGTCCCGGAATCACAATCGGTTCAGCACACGACTCAGTTGACTCCGGTATTTTTGGCATATTACTGCGAAACATCCAGCATCCGGCACCGATCAGGCTGATGACAATTAGAATAGCGAGATTGCGACCCAACGAGGCGTTTTTGATGGCAGATGAAGGAGTGTATGACATAAATTAAGCGGCGAATGGTGCCAGACTGATTTATAAAAACAACCGCAAACGTTTTATGCGATTGTGTTTTTTTTAAACAGGCGGAAACTCGACGAATATGAATAAAAAAATGGTCATCGGAATCCTGAGTGCGGTCATTCTTGGCGGTGTGTTATGGCAGAAATTTCAGACCGTTTCAAATCCGTCATGGGAACAGCCGGCAATGAGTTCCGTCGCCCATATCACCCTTTCCGGTCGATTTAATTCCAACCGGCTCAAGACACTTCGCCGGAAAATTGATACCGCACTCGAAGAATCGAAACAGCTCGTCAATATATGGGATGAGACCACTGAAATTTCGAAATTCAACCGTTTCGTCTCTACAGAGCCGTTCCCTGTTTCAGCGGAATTTGCTGAAATCGTCCGGTATGCATTGGGTTTTAGCGACCAAACCGATGGCGTGTTTGATCCGACGGTAAAACCGCTGGTGGATCATTGGGGGTTTGGACCGAAAGCGGAGTCTAAGCCGCTAGAAGAAATCCTGAGGGGCGTCGGCTGGCAGAAAGTGCGGATTGAAAATGGCTCGCTAATCAAAAGTCACCCGCAACTCCAGCTCGATCTCGCGGCGATTGCGGACGGATACGGCGCGGACTGTGTCGCCGATGTGATCCGCAAGCACGGCTTTACAAACTTTCTGGTTGAAGTGGGCGGCGAGCTGGTTGCAGAAGGGACAAAGCAATCGGGCAAACTGTGGCGCGTTGGAATTGAAGCACCGTCACCGGAAAAAATGTCCAGTACAGAAATTTTCCGAACCTTGGAACTTTCTAATTGCGCGATGGCTACATCCGGAAATTATCGTAATTTTCAGCTCCGGGCCGATGGCACACGCTATTCACATATTATTGACCCGTACACTGGGAAGCCTGCCGAGTCCGATGTCGCCTCCGTAACGGTACTCGCGTCCCGTTGCACGGATGCCGATGCGATCGCAACGACCCTTTGCGTGATGGGTTCAGAAAAGGGTTTCCAATGGCTGGAAAAACATACTGAATTTCAGGCATTTTTTATTCTCCACGCCACGAATGGCACTTTTACGTCACAAGCTTCAAGTGGATTTCCAAAAACGAATCAGAATAATTAGAGCAAAATCAAAAAAAGGAGGCTGAAATGAGACGATTTCTAACCGCCCTGCTTCTTACGGTGTCCGTTTACGCTCAGGAAACAACGCTCAAGCTGTATTCAGTTCGATACACCGATCCATCTTCGGCTGGCGAAGTGATCCAAATGATGATGCCCTCGACGAACGGACTCAGTATTCAGGCTATAGATCGCAAGTTGGCTGTTCGCGGCACAGCAGACCAGCACGCAACCGTTGAAACGATGCTGCGTGAACTCGATCAGCCGCCAAAAAATGTACAAATCAACGTCGAGTTCACCCGTAGCGGACAACATTCAAACCGTGAAATCGGAATCCGCCCAAAAGGTCCCATCGTGATTAGCGATGGTGAAGTTCACGGCACGTTCGAGGGCCGATTCAACAATCAACTCACCACCTCCAGCGAAAACGTCACACAAATGCTGGTGGCAATGGATGGTCATAGCGCCTCGCTGAGAGTCGGCGAAACGGTGCCTTACCTCGCCTGGCTGACGGAATACGGCACTCGCCATGGATACATCCGCGAAACGCACATCGAATGGCGCGACGTTGGCGCGTTTTTAGCTGTTATGCCTGAAATTATCGATAATGGGCCGATGATTCGTATCCGGCTGGTTCCGACATTGAGCGGACGGCTGGCGGACGGCAATGAACAGACGATCCAGTTTACCGAAGTGTCGACCGAAGTGATCGCCCGCGACGGACAGTCCATTTCTATTGGCGGATTTGCACAGAATCAGGATTTCTACTCGAAATTCTTAGTTGGACGCTCCGGCGGGAGCGAATCATCGGTGACCGATATCACGCTAACACCACGAATTCTAAATTGATTACAGTTCCAAACGGCTGACAAACCGGTTATCGTTTCCCAGTTTTTTAAACGGAGACTTAATGAAGAATTTACAGGATAAAAAAGCGTTCATCTGCGATATGGACGGCGTGATTTACCATGGAAGCAAGTTGCTGCCGGGAGTACTTGAATTTGTGGCGTGGTTACGGAAGGAAGATAAAAAGTTTCTCTTCCTGACCAACAGCAGTGCACGCACGTTGCGCGAACTGAGCGAAAAACTGGCGCGTATGGGATTAAAGGTCGGCGAAAGCCATTTCTATACCAGCGCACGGGCCACCGCGACCTTTCTCGCCAGCCAAAAACCAGGCGGCTCGGCCTATGTCATCGGCGATGCCGGCATTATCAATGCGCTCTATGACGAGGGCTATTCAATTAACGACTCGAACCCTGATTATGTGGTGGTGAGCGAAAGCGCAAACTATGACTACGCGCGTATCTGCCACGCCACAAAACTGGTGATTAACGGTGCCAAGCTGGTCGGAACCAATCCCGATCTGACCGGCCCGATTGAAGGCGGACAAATTGTCCCTGCCACGGGCGCCCTGCTCGCTCCAATCGAACTGGCAACCGGAGCCAAAGCCTATTATGTCGGCAAGCCGAACCCGCTCATGATGCGTAACGCCCTTAAACGTCTCGGGTGTCAGCGCGAGGAGACAGCGATTGTCGGCGACCGAATGGATACCGACATTATCGCGGGCGTCGAAGCGGAAATCACCACCGTACTCGTATTAAGCGGCGTTACAAAACCGGCGGATATCGGCCGATTTGCCTACCGTCCCAACTATGTGCTAAACGGCGTTGGAGATATTGTTCCCGCCTGATACTTTTTATCCCTATTTGAATAGAAAAATCGGCCTATATGGTTATCGATAACGTATGAACTTACACAAACGTATATTTCTGAGCAAACCGCAGCTCCTGAAATTAATCGACCGGCTACCCGGAGCGGTTTATCAGTACCGTCAGTGGAAAAATGGACGGTGCACCTTTCCCTACTCCGCCCTGGACATTGAAGAGATTTTCTTTGCATCACCGGTCGCATTGTCAAAAGACGGGCAGATCGCCTGGAACGTCGTCTGTCCCGAATCCATTGAGCTGGTGCAGAATACATTGAAGAAGTCAGCTGAAACACTTGAAGAATTTGAAATTACATTCAGTGTCCGCTCTCCTCAAGGTCAGGTACACTGGATCAGAAATCATGCCACGCCTGAAAGACTGCGTGACGGAAGCATATTATGGCACGGCCATATGGAAAATGTCACTGCGCAGCATGATGCGGAAGAGGTCATTAAACGAAAAACAGCTCTGCTGAATGTTATTTTCGAAAATCTGCCGGATCATATCTATTACATGGATCGGGAATCGCGAATTCTCGGAACCAACCCGGCCTGTTGCCGGCATCACGGCAAAACGGCGGAAGAAATGATTGGGAAAACCGACCTCGATTTTTATCCCGATGAGCTAGGGAAACGCCTTTTTGATGAAGAGCAGCAAATGATGGCCGAGGGGAAAGTCATCCGGGAGCAAGAAAAGCATGTCGGTAAGGACGGAAGTATTATTTATCTGGAATCGGTTAAAACCCCGTTGCGCAGTCCATCAGGACGGGTAATCGGTCTGGCTGGAATTTCCCGCGACATTACTCAGCAAGTTGAAAATGAAAGAGCCTTAAGTGTGAGTGAAGGAAACTTAAGGCTTCTGCTCAATTCACTGCCGCAAATGGTTCTGGAGCTGGATGTGACTTTCCGTTGCCAGTTTGCCAATAAAACATTCTGCGACTTCATGGATAAATCCCTCGATAAAATTACCAATCGATCTATTAAAGAGGTTGTTCCCAATGAGTGGATGTCGGTTTTACACCCCTATTTTCAAGAGGCAGAACAAGGTCTCCGAACCCGAACTACAACGGTTTTACATAGTTTAGACGGTTATGCGATGCATGTCGAAATACACCTCATTCCGGAAATACTCCTCACCGGTTCAATTAACGGATACTTTCTAATTTTTCATGACGTTTCTTCCTTTAAGCAAAAAGAGAAAGAATTGGTTGAATCACAGCAGGAAGCCGAAGCGGCTAATAAAGCTAAAAGTGCGTTTCTTGCTATGATGAGTCATGAAATTCGCACACCGATGAACGGTGTGATCGGTGCGGCCAGTCTGTTATTAGGAACAGAACTTTCAGCGCTGCAAGAAGAATTCGTTCACACGATTGAAACCAGTGGAGAAAACCTCCTGACCATCATTAACGACATTCTCGATTACTCCAAAATCGAGTCTGGAAAAATAGAGCTCGAAAAAACCGCGTTTAACCTGCGCGAATGCATTGAAGATGCGTTCGATTTATTTATGCAGCCTGCCGCAAAAAAGAACGTCGAACTGCTTTACTACGTTGAACCAGAGGTTCCCAAAACCTTCTTAGGCGACACGACTCGACTCCGTCAAATTATTGTCAACCTGCTCGGCAATGCCATTAAATTTACAGAAAACGGCGAAGTTACCCTCAAAGTGAACTGCCAACCCATCGACGAAATTAAACGACGGTACCTGCTTGAGTTCGCCGTACACGATACCGGTATCGGTATTGCTGACGAACATAAAGACCGGCTATTTCAGGCGTTCACCCAGGCTGACGCCTCCAGCACCCGAAAATACGGTGGCACCGGGCTGGGACTGACTATCAGCCGTAAACTGACCGAATTGATGGGCGGAAAAATATGGTTCGAAAGTGAAGCGGGAAAAGGCAGTACATTCTTTTTCACCGTTGAACTGCAAATGACCGATTGCGTTGAAGGTCAAAAGATTGACCACTTACCGATCGAAGCCTTGCGTGGCAAACATGCACTGATTGTCGACGACAATAAAACCAACCGCTGGTTGCTCAGCGAACTGCTCGCACAATGGGGTATGCGCTCTGAAGCTTTCGAGCATCCTGAAAAGGCGCTGGAAAACCTTCAGAAAGGTCATCGGTATGACATTGCACTCATTGACTTTCAAATGCCGGGCATAGACGGCAACAAGCTGGCAAAAGAAATTTACCGGATTGCCAAAGAGCCACGCATTCCAGTGATCATTCTCAGCAGTTCATACGAACATATCCCAGACGACCCTGCAATTAGCGCACGGCTTTCCAAACCGGTCAAGGTTGGGAAACTCTGCTCTCAGATATTAAAAGTTCTAGCAGAAACTAAAATCGTATCGGGCGAAAAAGAGGCCGCCGGAACTCATATTCAGCCAAAAAAACTGCGCCATTTGCGCGTTCTGGTAGCAGAAGACAACCCCATCAATCAGCGAATCGCACAAATGATGCTGCAACGAATCGGCTGTGAAACTGTTGTGATCGTTTCTGATGGTGAAGAGGCCGTGGCTGCCGCCATGGATGCACCATTTGATGTGATCTTAATGGATATCCAAATGCCCCGTATGAACGGCATCGATGCCTCACGCAAAATCCGTGAACTTACCGGTCACCCGACTAAGCCGTGGATTATCGCTTTATCAGCGGGCGTTATGAAAGAAGAGCAAATAACCGCCTTAGAGGCCGGAATGAACGAGTTTGTTGCCAAACCGCTCGTTGTGGCTCAACTGGAAAAAACGCTCGATAATATTCTGCCCGCTTAGCCCGACTTCCGCGGGCTGAAAAAAAGTTTTCCGGCATGATTTTTTGCAACCTGCTGATTTCCAGCATGATCCAGTAACGGGCATTTTTTCTCGAATTGATTCCGGTTTTTCTAACT
>JBILEA010000001.1:0-55215 GCA_044352355.1 Pontiellaceae bacterium
CTTCGCCGCAGCCGATACAGCCCTGCGCGCGGCGAAGCAATCTCGATAAAGATCATCAATAGTTAAAAATCTTTATCCCAGAACCAGACCAGCTTTGTTTCACTGTTGGCTTTTCCCGCTGCGTTACTGCCTTTTAGCCCCGGCTCTTTAATCGTCGTCCGGCTAACGCAAGAACTGCAAAGCAGAAGCACTGCGCTCAAATACAAAAGTTTTTTTAGCATAAGCTCACCCTTTGTTTGACTAGAAGGAGACCGCACAAACGTTGATGGCTGCAATTTTTTCAGCCACTTTTGCCAGCACCTTCTCGGGGACCGGCTGACTTACCTTGAGGACCGCGATGGATTTCTGTCCATCCCGGTTATGCGGATTACGCACATCGTCAATATTGATATTTTCTTTAGCCATAGCCCCGGCGATTTCGCTAAGCACTCCCGGACGGTCCATATAGGTAAAGAGCGCAATATGCCCCTTCGGCTCAAAGTAAAGCCGATCAAAATCACCGATACGCGAAACCATCATGCGACCTTCCGCCAATGTACCGCGCACGCTGATGCGACGCAATTCGCCGGCACCAATGCTTGCCATGAGGTCAATGGTGATCGAATTACCGTAGCCCTTGCTTTGATCGGCTTCACGAGTGGAATACTCCACGCCCATATCCTTAAGGAACGCAACGGCAGCTTTCGGATCCATCGAACGGTCAAATTCTGCACTGAGCGCACAGACAACCGGTACGGAAAGCCATTTGGCAAAGCGTTGGAGATCGCCGTAAAAGCTGGTTTCAATTTTGCTGAGCTTGGTATCACCGCCAAGGACATTCCGGCAAAGAACAGTGAGCGTGTAGGTCAATTCGGCGTAGGCTTCGTCGAGTCCCTCGGGAATGTCACGGTTGACAATATAGGACGTGACGCCCTTCCCATCAAAATCAATAAGCTGTTCAGCCGAACGCTGGGCCGCATTGAAATTTGCTTCCTTCGTCGAAGCGCCGAGATGCGGTACCATAATGTCGGCAATGTCTATGACGCTCTTCGGGCCTTCGGCATCCTTAGGATAGACATCGTTGAGAAAACGAAGCGCTTTCTCGGCCTTAAGGGCACGCAGATCGTTTTCGTTAACAACGCCGGAACGGGCGCAATTGATGAGCGTGGCGCCTTTTTTCATACTGCTCAACAGGTCCTTATTAATGAGCCCTTTAGTATGCTCATTTTCAGGAATGTGCAGGGAGACGTAATCGCTCTGCGCAAAAAGGTCTTTCAGGCTGACCAGTTTAGCACCGATACGCGCAGCGGCTTCTTCAGAAAGAACCGGATCGAAAGCGAGAATTTTACATTCGAACCCGTTGAGACGCTTGGCCACCAGCTTGCCAATCGCTCCAAGTCCGACGATACCAACGGTTTTCCCGGTCACTTCACGCCCCATAAACTTAGTCTTCTCCCACTCGCCACGGCGGGTGGATGCATCGGCGGCGATCAGGTGGCGGGCGTCAGCGAGCATGAGCGCAACGACCTCTTCGGCAACGGCATTGGCATTAGCTCCGGGGGTGTTCATCACATCGATTTTACGCTGCCGCGCATATTTCGTGTCGATCGTGTTGTACCCTGCACCGGCACGAATAACGACCTTGAGACCTGGCAGAGCATTAATCAATTCAGGCGTAACTTTTTCGCTACGAACAATAAGTGCATACGTATCAGGATGCTGCGCGGCAAGCGCCATAAGCTCAGTTTGAGCATCCTGCACAACGGTGTAACCCCCATTCGCTTCAAGAAGTTCCTTGGCAACGGCGTCGAGTTTCGTCGGAATCAGTACTTTCTTCATAGTTTTCTCCACAAAATCAGGTGAATGCCCACCAAGGTAATCGGCGAACGGAGACGAATCAAGTTCAGACAGTTTTGTTTTTCGCTTCTTGACCGTTAACAGGGCGCTCTTCTATGGTGTCGGCATGAAATCTGCAAAATTCCTATTGTTTCCCGTTCTGGCACTGGTTCTCTCTAGCTGTGCGGGCTACCGCGTCGGCAGCCCACTGGATAAATCAATCAGAACCGTGAGTCTGACGGTTGTTAACAAAACGAGCGAACCCTCCATTGAGGTCGCAGTGCAAAAGGCGCTGCGAGCCGAGTTGCAGATGGATGGCCGTCTTGAAGTCCGTTCCAAGGATGAGGCGGATGTTGCCCTGAGCGTGACGCTTACCGATTTCAATTTAACTCCGCTGGCTTATGTCCGGAATCAGGGCTCACGAGCTGATGAATACCGCATGACAATTACAGCCAAAGCTGTACTTAGCGATGCTGAAACGAATGAGGTAATTTCAGAAACCCCTGTAGTATTAGGCGAATCGGATTTCCGGTATATTGCCGACACGACCTCTACAAAACGCGCCGGATTACCTAAAGCAGCAAACGATCTGGCCCGTAAAGTGGTCAGCTCAACCGTTACCGCGTGGTGAAGAAGATTGGAATGATGAAATAAGGGAGTGATGGATTATTGATCGCTCCGGGTTACTCTGATCTTTAGCTCCCAGCGATCCAGCCCACCGCTCCTCCATTGCTCCAAAAAAAACCGCTCTGTTTTCACAGGGCGGTTTTTTATTGCCGAAGCGAGCTTCGGCATAGAAAGCGCAGACAAGCCTGCGCAATCCATAGGAGGCTTATTTCGCCAGCTTACGCAGAGCGGCAAGCGCTCTCTTTTTGCGGCGAATAGCGGTGTTTTTCTTGATTACGCCGCGTTTTACGGCTTTATCAAGCACCGAGCTGTACTCGCGCACAGCTGCATCAGACGTTTCAACAACGCCTAACGCCAACACTTCACGCGTTTTACGGCGGACAGATTTGACTTTCGTCTTTACCGTCGTGTTGCCGACACGCTGTTTTTCGGACGAGCGCATCCTTTTTTTTGCACTTTTAATATTCGGCATTTTTGAACCTCGGTTTTACTGGGTCATCGCTACTGGGTGGGCGGCTGTCGCGCATGGCACGCGAACGGGCACGAGCCTGTTTTTTGCGGCGTTTGTCGCCTGGTTTTTCGAAGCGACGGCGTTCGCGCATATCTTTCAGAATTCCTTCGCGGTCGAGCAGTTTTTTCAAACGGCGGAGCCCTTTTTCGACAGGTTCACCACGACGGAGTTTTACTTCACAAGTTGTACTGGCCATAATTTTTAACACCCCCTTAAGCGGGTAGAATTTTCACAAAGGCGGAGAAGTTAGGTGATGAAGGTTGTTTTGTCAACCGATTATCCGGGGAAAGGGCCCGTCACTCTCTGTGACGGAAGGAGATGCGTCCCTTGGTCAGATCATAGGGCGAAATTTCGACGGTCACCCGGTCGCCGATTGCAATACGGATGAAATTTTTGCGCATTTTCCCGGAAATATGAGCCAGGATGCGGTGTCCGTTTACCAGCTTCACGTTGTACATCGTGGCGGGCAGAACCTTTTCCACAACACCTTCAAGTTCAATTACTTCATCTTTGGCCATGCATTCTCCCGTGCGGTTTCATTTTTGTCGCGCCGATGCTACACGTGCACCCCGCCATTGCAAGAAGGCATTTGAAAAGAGTTTATGCGAAAACTTGAGTGCACGCCCTCCACAGGGCATATTTGCGCGCTTCAAACCCCATCATTTTGAAAGAGGATGTATTTATGAACGCATTAAAAAAATCGCAGATTTTCAACGGACCGCAAGGTCCGGTGGTATTGGTCATCATGGACGGCGTCGGCCTTGGTAAATACGAAGAAGGCGACCTGGTCCGCTCCTCCAACACGCCTCAGCTCGACTGGCTAACCAAAAATGCAATTGCAACTCAGCTTCAGGCGCATGGGACAGCCGTCGGCCTGCCGAGCGACGAAGATATGGGCAATAGCGAAGTCGGCCATAACGCCATCGGTTGCGGACGCGTATTCCATCAAGGCGCGGCGCTCGTTAGCGAAGCCATTGCCTCCGGCGCCATGTTTACCGAACCAACCTGGAAAGGGCTGATCGCCAACGTCAAAGCAAACAACTCAACGATCCATTTTATCGGGCTTCTTTCCGACGGCAACGTTCACAGCCACATGGACCACCTCAAGGCCATGCTCAAGCAAGCCAAAACCGATGGCGTAAAGACCGCGCGCATTCATCCGCTCATTGACGGCCGCGATGTACCGCCGACTTCCGCACTCGAATATGTGAAACCGTTCGAAATCTTTTTAACAGAACTCAACGCCGACGGAACCGTGGACTACGCCATCGCCTCCGGCGGCGGGCGCATGAATATCACCATGGATCGCTACAATGCCAACTGGGACATGGTCAAGCGCGGATGGGACACGCATGTGAAAGGCGAAGGCCGCCTGTTTAACTCCATGACGCAGGCGATTGAAACCTTCCGTGCCGAAAAGCCCGGCATTCTCGATCAGGACTTGCCGCCGTTCGTGATTGAACGCAACGGCAAAGCCATCGGTAAAATCGTAGATGGCGACAGCGTGGTTTTCTTTAATTTCCGCGGCGACCGCGCGCTTGAAATGACCAAAGCGTTCGAAGCGGATGATCTCAAGGAATTCGCCCGCGGACCGAAACCGAAAGTGAAATATGCCGGCATGATGCAATATGACGGAGATCTCGGCATCCCGCGCAGCTATCTGGTCACGCCGCCGGCCATCAACCGCACCATGGGCGAATATCTCGCCGCATCCGGTGTTCATCAGCTTGCCATCAGCGAAACACAGAAATACGGCCACGTCACGTATTTCTTCAACGGCAACCGAGCCGATAAATTTAACGAAGCGCTTGAAGACTACATTGAAATCAAATCCGATGTCTGCCCGTTTGAAGACGCCCCGCGTATGAAGGCCGCTGAAATCACCGACGCCGTGATCAAAGCGATTGAAAGCGGGAAATACCAATTCATCCGCCTCAACTATCCCAACGGTGATATGGTCGGCCACACGGGCGTCTTTTCTGCCGTAAAAATTGCCGTCGAATCCGTCGATGAGTGTCTTGGGAAACTTAAAACAGCTGTCGAAAAAGCCAAAGGCATCATGGTTGTCAGCGCCGACCATGGCAATGCCGATGATATGTATGAGCACGATAAGACGGGCGCCGTAAAGCGAAACAAAAACGGCCAGCCACAGGCCAAAACAGCTCACTCGCTCAATCCGGTCCCGGCCATCGTCTACGATCCGTCCGGCACATCCAAAGCCCGGCTATCGGCAGTAAAAGGTCTAGGTATCAGCAGCCTCGCCGGCACCTGCCTGAAACTACTCGGTTACGAGCCTCCAGCCGATTATACCCCCTCCATCGTTGACGTTGGCTAAAGGTTTCCAGTCTTTGAAAAACGGGAGCTTCCCGCTCGACGGAGGGTTGACTAAAAAGGTAATTTGCCCATATGCATACGTATTTCTCTAAAGTCGTTTCGCCGCTGCTTGTCTCTTTTTTCTTTTATACATTTTCAGCACAAGCAATTGATCTGACGCCAAAGGAAAAGGAGTGGCTGAATGAGCATGGAGGGGTCATTCGTTTCGCCAGCGAACAGAATTACCCGCCTTTTGAGTTTACCGGCGAAAACAATGAATCGCTGGGCATGTCCGTTGAGCTCGGCAGATGGCTGGCAAAGGAGATGGGGGGTAAGTCCCAATTTTTTCATATGCCATTCAAGGAGGCTCAGGAGTCGGTGCTGTCTGGGCAGTATGATGTTATCGCTGGCTTATCATACAGTAAGGAGCGAACTCAGGCCTTCGGATTTACGCCGGTCATATTTCAAATCCCCGCCTCTCTTTTTGTTCAGGTCGCCTGCGACGACATTGAAACGATCAACGATCTGAAGGGCAAAACGGTTGCCGTGCCTGAGACTCATTATGCAGAAACGTTTATCCGCCAAAAGGAAATAAACTGCAACTTACTACTGACTCCAAGCTATAAGGAGGCTGTCGAAGCCGTGGCATCAGGAAAAGCCGATGCCCTCGTCGGAGACGAACAGGTTGTTTTCTATTATCTCTACCAAAACGATTGGACAGAACTGGTAAAAAAGACAGGCCGCTCATTATACACCGGACAATATTGCATGGCGGTGGCCGCAACCAATCAAACCCTGCTCTCCATCCTGACAAAAGCCATCGAACAAGCCCGCGTTTCCGGTGTCATTGGAAAGGTTGAGCAGGAGGGGTCTGGATTAGAATACACATCACTTGGGTTCCAGATTTTCCGATATATCCGCTACGTTATCATCGGTGTAGGAATCCTATTGGCCGCAGTACTACTATTTTGGATTTGGGATATCAGATTATCGCGCCGCGTGCTGGCAAAAACCGAACAGTTGCGCAATAGTGAAGAGCGCCTTCTCACCATCTTCCAAAACTCCCCCGATGCACTTTTTATTGAAGATCAACACGGGCTCATACTGGATGCCAATCCCGTAGCCTGCGCCTTCCATAACCTGAGCCATAGTGAATTAATCGGTAAAAATGCATTCGACCTGATCCCTGCCAGTCGCCGGGAAGAAGCAAAATTTGATTTTCACAAGTGGTTCAATGGGGAACTGAAACGCCACGAAAGCCTTTCTCACGCCGGCGACGGTCGCGAAGTCCCCGTCGAGATTATTGGTTCACCATTACGTTTTGAGGGCAAAAACGCCATACTGCTACTAATGCGGGATATGACCGAGCGTAAACAAGCCGAACAATCACTCAAAGAAAGCGAAATGCGCTACCGCGGACTGATTGAAGCGCAAAGTAATTTTATCGTCCGTTTTGATGTAAACGGCGTTTACACCTTCGTCAATGAAGCCTTCTGCCGGTTTTTAGGCCGCGCACGCGGCGAACTGATCGGGCTGGACTGCCGCTCCCACGTTTATCATGACGACATCTCCATTCCGAATAAAACCATTGAGACCCTTGTATCCCGTCGTGAACGGGTCGTATCAATGGAATGCCGTATGCGCTCCCGAACCCATATTGCCTGGGTGCAATGGGAGAATATCGCCGTATTCGACGAAGCCGGACGGGTAATCGAAATACAAAGCGTGGGACACGATATCACGGAACGTCGCCGGATTTATGAAGCACTGCAGGAAAGTGAAAAACGTCTCCGGTTTCTGTTTGAAGAAATTCCTCACATCGCCGTGCAAGGATACAACGCCGCCCGCGAAGTCATTTTCTGGAACCGCGCCAGCGAAGGTCTGTATAACTATTCAAAAAATGATGCGCTCGGTAATAAAATAGAAACCCTCGTGATAGCAGAAGATCAGCGAGAAGATATAGTAAAAGCTTTCGATGCATGGGTCAAAAACGGTTCGCTCATTCCATCCGGCGAGATGTTGAAGAAGACGTCGGACGGACGCTCTGTATCAGTTTACTCCAATTGTCTCGCCACACGAAACCAGCGCGGTGAATGGGAAATATACGTCGTCGACGTTGACCTGTCCGAACTTAAACGCGCCAGCGAGGAACTGGTCAAGGCCAAAGAATACGCAGAGAGAGCCAGTCGCGCCAAGAGTGAGTTTCTTGCCAACATGAGTCACGAAATCCGCACCCCGATGAACGGCGTCATGGGAATGACCGGACTGCTGCTCGAAACCGAATTAACAGCCGAACAACGCGACAATATTCAAACGATTATGGAATCCACACAAGAACTCATGCGCATTATTGATGAGTTGCTGGATATCTCACGCATTGAAGCCGGCGAAGTACGCTTATACCCTGAGCCGTTTAATCCGCGTGAAACCACAGAAAAAGTAGTACTTCTTTTCGCCGATCGCGCCGGACGCAAAGGCGTAGATCTTTCCATTGCCATTCATGAAAGCGTTCCAAAACAGCTATTCGGCGATTCGGGGCGCGTCCGGCAAGTCCTGATCAATCTCGTAGGAAACGCTCTCAAGTTCACCCATAACGGACACATCCAAATCCGAATGCAGGCAGAACCGGTTGAAAATGGCTGGAATTTAATTGCCGATATTAAAGACACCGGCATCGGCATGACCCCCGAGCTGCAAGAACGTATCTTCGAAAAATTTACACAAGGAGACACCTCCTCCAAACGTCAATACGGTGGCACGGGGCTTGGACTCGCTATCACTCGCCAATTAGTTCGCTTAATGGGCGGTGAAATTACCGTCGTTAGTGAAGTGGACAAAGGAACGACCTTCCAGTTCAACCTGAAAATGGGTCGCGTTGACCTCGCCGAGCCGGTTGCACCCCCGCCGGCTGTAATAACGGACGAAACAAAAATAATTGATGCCGACATCCTGCTGGTTGAAGATAATCTGGTGAACCAGAAAGTGGCAACCGCCATGCTCAAAAAGCTGGGGTGCAACGTCATCGTGGTCCCCAATGGCGCAAGGGCACTCGAACAAATTGCCCTGCGTACATTCGATCTCATCTTTATGGACTGTCAAATGCCCATTATGGATGGTTTTGAAGCCACCCGCGCCATCCGCCAGATGGTTGGTGCCATTCACGATATTCCGATTGTTGCCATGACCGCGCATGCCCTAAAAGAAGACCGCCAACGTTGCTTGGATGTCGGTATGAATGATTATCTGGCCAAACCCGTTCACCGTGAAGCACTCATCAATATATTGAAAAAGTATTGCGGCTAGGCGCTTGATATTCTGAAAAGGCTCCGTATATTTCCCACTCGCTCGGAGAGGTGGCAGAGTGGTTTAATGCGCCGGTCTTGAAAACCGGAGAGCCGCAAGGTTCCGGGGGTTCGAATCCCTCCCTCTCCGCCACTTTGCGACGCTTCCCAAAAAGACGGGATCAAGGAAAATGGCAAATCCGCCAAGGTCACCATCGCACTAGCCAGCACGATTCCGCTTTGCTAGATTCCAACTATGAATACGATTTTTGATTCATCCTTTCTCCTCGCAACAGGGCTCCTGCTTACCGGATGTATCAGTCTGAAGGCCACAGCCTCACCGTCCACGTACCGCGTCTATTTTGGAACGTCGACCAAGCAGGAAGGCCTTAGCGGAATCTATATGTCGCTACTCAATACGCAGACCGGCCAGCTGAGCGCCGCCGTTCGCGTCAGTGAGACCATCAAATCCGGATTTATAACGATCCATCCCGACGGGGTTCATCTTTATTCTTCCAGTGAGGAAGCCCCTATCGCCGGCGAAAATACAGGTACCGTCAGTGCCTTCCGCATATCGGAACCCAACGGAGCATTACTCAACATCAGTACCCTGCCCTCTGAAGGCGCCGGCCCCTGCCACGTCTCAATTGACCCGTCAGGAAAAAATCTACTCGTGGCTAATTACACCGGCGCAAGCTGCGCTGTATTGCCCATTTTGCCTGACGGCTCATTAGCCCCTGCGACCTCAATCCAAAGACACACCGGATCAAGTATTCACCCAAAACGGCAAACCAAGGCCTACACCCATTCCATCAACTGTGATCCGGCGGGACAATTCACCATGGTTGCCGATTTAGGTACCGATAAAATCATGATCTACCGCTTCGATGCCACAAAAGGTTCACTCACTCCGAATGATCCGCCCTTTGTAAAAACCGAACCCGGCGGCGGACCGCGCCACCTCACCTTCCATCCGTCCGGCCAATTTGCTTACGTCAATTTTGAACTCAGCAATAAGGTGACGGTTTTTCAATACGACGCAAACAAGGGGGTTCTGACCGGCATCCAAACTGTATCGACACTCCCCGCCGGGTTTTCCGGCGAAAATACCACGTCTGAAATTCAAACCACACCCGACGGGCGTTTTCTATACGTTGCAAATCGCGGCCATAACAGTCTGGCTGTTTTTGCCATCGACCCCGTCACCGGCCAACTCACCTCACTCGGCCACGAGCCGACCCGCGGAGACATCCCGCGCCATTTCCGTATTGATCCTGCCGGAAACTATCTAATTACCGTCAATGCAAAATCCGGCAATGCCGTGGTCTTCAAAATCAACCGCGCAACCGGCCAACTCGAATTTACTGGAAGCCAAATTCAGCTTCCCAGCCCCAGTTGCGTGCAGTTTCTGGCCATCCCTTAGCCGGATCACTTCATCGCCATTACTAACCCCGACCACTCGTTATCGCCGTCGCGCACAATTTCTCGTCCGCCCAGCCGGACAAACGTATCAGCCACCCCGTCGAGTTCGACTTCGCGAATACCGGTCAGTAGCAGATATTTTCCCGCTACGCGCAAAAGCGTCGCCGCATTATCGATCAGCAGCGAGGCATAAATGTTAGCGCAGACGATGTCATATTTTTCATCCGGCCATCCATTGGTGATATCATGCTGACGAAACGAGGTCTGTTTCGTAACGCCGTTGGCCTCCGCATTCTCAGCCGAACATCCGACACAGATCGGGTCAAAATCAACGCCCAGCGCCTTTTCGACGCCCAGCTTGACGGCAGCAATCGCCAGAACGCCCGACCCGGTACCCACATCGAGCATCGTCTTCGCGCCGCTTTGCGGAACAAAACGGTCGAGCTGTTCGAGACAAAAGCGCGTCGTAAAATGATTACCCGTGCCAAAACTCAACCCCGGATTAATCACAATCTCAATCCGTCTGCCGCCCTCTGTCTTCTGTCCTCCGCCCTCCGGCCCCGCCATCCACGGCGGAACAACACGAAGCTTCTGTCCAATATCCATTGGTTTAAAATGTTTCTTCCAGCTTTCCGCCCACTCTTCGGCGGCATACTCACGGACCGCACAGCCTTTGACCGGAAAATGCGCCATCGCCCGTGCGGCGAGCTCTGCCTCAATCGTGCTGTCAAAATAGATTTCGAGCGCGCATTCAACGCCGCCGGGCTTTTTCAGCTCAACAACGGTTCTTTCAAGATTTTCCGCCACCCAATCACTGATCATCTCCGCCGCACTCTGCGCCGTCATAAGTGTCAAAATAGCTCCACCATCCGGTTTTTCTGTTTTCATGTGGAGGTTTTTAACAGAACGGCAGAAAGAACGAACCACTAATTCGCACTAACGGCGAGTTTGGTGTTGCGAAACTCCAGCACATAATCCGCCGTCAGAGCCTTGCCGCGTTTGCCGCGCCCTTCGATACGGCCGGGCGCAATCGGATATTCCCGCCGGACACGACTACCCTCGACAACGCCTCAGCCCGCCGCTTTTAACGCGGGATCAATATGTTCGGCTCTGGTTTCGGCTTCGTTCATGGCGCATCCTTGTCTTTTGACTGGGTTGACGTCAATGACTCCATTGTCAGCCGAGTCAATATGATCAACTCCTTTATACCGGTCTTGTTCCTTTGCAATCCGGAAAAACTGAACAGCCCCAGAAATCACCTTTCGCCGACTTACGCTGGCGCATCGGCTTGCCGCACTGCGGGCATTCCGGCGATGGCGGAAGACTCTTCTCCCGCGCCTCGATGCGTTTGGCCGTGAGCCGTTCGCTGAAGCCGCCGTTTTCTTCAAACGCCTTGCCCTGCGCTTCAATCTGACTCTTCAACATATTCAGCGCGCGGCCGATGATAATGAGCATCGCATTGGCCACCACCACCGCGTCATCGGCATCGAGCCACCGGGCGTACTTCTTGCGTTGCTCCAGCGCATGTTTCGCCGACTCATGAACCATGTCGTCGGAGAATGGCGCCGGATCCAGCGAGATCGCATTCACGGCTTTCGCTTCCGGCTCGTGCACCGACCACGGGAGCTGGTGCCGGTCGAGAATGAACACCTCGTAATCGCCGCGCAATTCGCTAAGGCTCGCCCGCGCTACATCGGTGAGTTTCATCTCGGTGTCCTTGGAGGTCGAAGACCGCTCCGAACCCTCGATGATATTCTGCCGACCGCTGCGCGCGGCCTGGGTCATCTGGTCATACTGCCGCCCTTTCGGGTCGTAAAACTTCGGCCCTGCCTCGCGGTGATCGAACGTCAGAAAACGGCGGCAGAATCGCAGCGTCTCGATCTGCACAATCGTCGCCAGCGTGAAAGAATGGAGACGGCGGAACCCGCCGTGTTTATCGAACAGCTCAGGCATGCAAAACTCCTTGTTGGTGGCGGTGGTGCGCCCTTAGTGACCCTTTTGACGTCATTGTCATCCCGTCCAATTTGGTCAATAACGTCACTCGTGTCAAACACCTCATCTCACAACTCCCCGTTAAACGCCCGGTGCAGCAGAAATTTTTTTAATGGTGTCAATCAGGTCATCATCATCAAGCGGGCTGGGCGCCCCTGGTTCCGCCCCGGATTGAGCGAATAAAACCACGTCTTGCGGGTCTTGGTTCCCTTTCCCAAAAACAGCACCACGGTTTTGACGCCCGCGCCTTGAAACGTACCGCCGGGACAATCGAGCACGGTGTGCAGGTTGCAGCTTTCCAGTAACAGCTTCCGCAGACTCACCGAGGCGTTGTCGGTATTGCTCAAGAAGGTGTTTTTGATGACGACACCAGCGCGTCCGCCCGCTTTGAGCATTTTGATGAAGTGCTGCAAAAACAGGAGCGCGGCTTCGGTGGCCTTATCTTCTTCGAGACCGTCGAGGTATTTCAGAAACAGCAGCCAGGAGGCTTGCTCGGTATAATCCAGCTCGCTGGTGCATCCGGCATCCTTCCAGAGAACGTCGTCGATATTCTTGAAGCTTGTTCAAACATAAAGGTCTTTCCAATCTTGTGGCCCACTGCGATTTAAACTGTATTCCGAATCAAATAATCACGGATCGCCGATTCATCATTGGCAATCGTGTCGCAACGGGTTTCGGCGTCGGCGAGTTTGTCGAGTGCCGGATGGTGCGCGGCAACGCCGATCGCCTGTTCAGTGGCGTCATTAAATTTGGCCGGGTGCGCGGTCGCCAGACAGATGGTCGGAGCGGCGGAGTCCGCAAAGCATTCTGCAACGACCACACCGACGGCGGTGTGCGGATCGAGGATGTACCCTTCCTGTTCGTAGCATTTTTTAATCATCGCCAGCGTCTGCGCAGTGTCTGCTTCGCCTGCGGCGAACAGAGGATCCATAACTCCGTCCGCATTCAACTCAACCGTCAGCGATTTGTTTTTAGCAAAGCTGTCCATCAGTTCGCGCAGTTTCGCGGAGTCTTGACCCAGCCGATAGTAGAGATAGCGCTCAAAGTTGCTGGCGACCTGAATGTCCATCGACGGACTGATCGTCGGCACGACTTCGCCCATGCTGTAGACGCCGGTGTTGAAGAAGCGCGACAGGATATTGTTTTCGTTGGTGGCCAGAATCAGCTTTTTGACCGGCAGGCCCATCTGCGCGGCGATGTATCCGGCCATGATGTCGCCGAAGTTTCCGGTCGGCACCGCGAACTGCACTTTTGCCGCACCGGTGTTTTCCTGCACACGGAAGGCGGCGTAAAAATAATAGACGATCTGGGCCAGCACGCGCGCCCAGTTGACGGAGTTGACGGAGCCGAGCGAGTGCTTTTCTTTAAACTTCACATCGGAGAAAATAGATTTCATCAGATGCTGGCAGTCGTCGAAGGTGCCTTCCACCGCGAGATTGAAGACGTTGTCATCGAGCACACTGGTCATCTGCTTTTCCTGAACGGGACTGGTGCGGCCCTTCGGATGCATGATGAAAATGCGGATATTCTTTTTGCCGTGAACGCCGTAGATGGCGGCCGACCCGGTGTCGCCGCTGGTTGCGCCGAGAATGTTCAGCTGACCACCGCGTTTTTCGAGAACGTACTCGAACAGATTGCCGAGAAACTGGAGCGCCACGTCTTTGAAGGCAAGTGTCGGGCCGTGCCATAGTTCCAATACATGGAATCCGTCGACCCGAACAACCGGAGCCACGTCTGCGGCGCGGAACGTGGAATAGCTTTTTTCAATCAGCATTTTGAGATCGGCAGGCGGCAGATCGGTCGCGAACAGACTCATCACTTCGAACGCCAGCTCCTGATACGAAAGCCCTGCCCACGCCGTCAGTTTACCGAAAACGTTCGGCAGATTTTCGGGCAGAAGCAGTCCGCCGTCGGGTGCCAGCCCGGTCATTACCGCATCCAAGAATCCGACCGGCTTCATTTGGCCTCTGGTACTGATATATTTCATATGCAACTCGTAATGCGTAATTTCGTAATACGTAACCTAAAATGAACGGCAGACAATAGACCAGCCTCCCGCCCGAATACACGAAAAAATAAGGGCATATTGATGGAGAGAAACGAATGATCTAAAGTACTTAACGATTGAGATGTTGTTTCGCAATACGTCAAGAAACCCACCCCGCCCTCCGGGCACCCCTCCAGTGGAGGGGATTTTACAAGCTCCCCTCCGAGGGGTGGTCGCAGACCGGGGTGGGTTATGGTGTTTGAAAAACACCCTCATCCATGCTTAGATCCGGACCTATGTCCAAATTCGCTTATGCCGCTGAATTAAAAAAGACCTTCCGTTGCTACGGACATTTCTACCGGCTGCATATTGAAGGCGTAAGCCCGCAACTTTGCCGGAGTGTGCTGGAAATCACTTCATTGCCGCGCGAAGCCGTCGGCGCCAAAAGCGACCCGCATGACCTGTTCAGCCGTTCAGGAAAAGAACTGAATCTGCCGGATGCGGTGGTGATTATGATGAACCCCGGCTCGTCGCGCCCGATTGAGGAGGGCGATACCGACAGCTTGCTGACCCTGCCGCTGCCCGCCGGATTTATCAAACCACTGGTGCTGACTCAGCCGGATAACACCCAGTACCAGATTATGCGGGTGATGGTTTCCAAGGGCTGGAACCACGTCCGGGTGCTGAATATTTCCGACCTGCGCGATCCGAAGAGTCCGAGCTTTATCGCCAAAACAAAAGATCTCGCCACCCTGCCCGGCGGCGCAACGCACAGCCTGTTCTGCGAAGAACGCTCCGCTGAGCGCAACACGTTGCTCCGGCGCAAACCGGGCGCACCGTTCATCCTCGGCTGGGGTCAGGATGCCGGACTGATTCCACTCGCAAAACAATGCTTAAGCCGGATCGGAGGCGAAAAGATCATTACCGTACCCGCCGGAAACGATCCGGCGCTGACGGCTCATCCCAGCCCGATGCTTCAATCTAAAAAAGAAGAATGGCTCGACGCAATTCTGACCGCATTCTAATCTCCGCCATGCTTAACAAAAAAACACCCTTTCATTTGATGGCTAAACCGGCGGGACCGGACTGCAATCTGGCCTGTAAATACTGCTTCTATCTCGAAAAAGAAGTGCTCTTTAAGGAAAATAAGATTCACCGGATGAACGATGCGGTGCTGGAAACCTACATCAAGCAGTACTGCGAGTCGCAGAACACCCCGGAAATTCTCTTCGCCTGGCAGGGCGGCGAGCCGACGCTGATGGGTGTAGAATTTTTCCAGAAAGCCGTTCAGCTCCAGAAACGGTATTCCGCCGGACGTCCGGTGCAAAATGCGTTTCAAACCAACGGTACCCTAATCGATAACGACTGGTGCAAATTCCTGGCCAAAGAGAAGTTTCTGATCGGCCTCAGTCTTGATGGTCCGCGCCATATTCACGACAAATTCCGCGTTGACCGCGGCGGCAACCCGACATTTGACAAGGTAATGAAAGCGCTCAAGCTGATGAAGGCCCACCGGGTGGACTTCAACACGCTCACCTGCGTCACCCGCCAGAACGCACAATACGCGCTGGAAATCTACGACTTCCTGAAAAGCACCGGCAGCACCTTCCTGCAGTTCATTCCAATCATTGAACGTAAGCCGGACGATGCCGCCGCGCGCCTCGGCCTGAAACTCGCCCTGCCCCCGGATCTGGCTTCGGCAGATGATGATGACCGCGTAATGCCGTGGACGGTTCAGCCGAAGCAGTACGGGCAATTCCTGATCGATATTTTTGAGGAATGGGTGCGGCGTGACGTTGGAAATGTTTTTGTGCAGATTTTTGATGTGATGCTCAACGGCTGGATGGATATGCCGCCGCCGCTCTGCGTCTTTGCCGAGCGTTGCGGCAGTGCTATGATCATTGAACACAACGGCGACATCTACGCCTGCGACCATTTTGTCTATCCCGACTTCCGGCTCGGCAACATTCTCCAGACTCCCATGACCGAACTGGCTCACTCAGAGAAACAGAAAAAATTCGGTAACGACAAATTCGACAAGTTGCCGGAATGGTGCCGCAAGTGCGATGTCATGTTCGTCTGTCACGGCGAATGCCCGAAGCATCGCTTCATCAGCACACCGACCGGAGAACCGGGGCTGAACTGGCTGTGCGAAGGCTACAAGATGTTCCTGCACCACATTGACCCCTACATGCGCACGATGGCGCAACTGATCCGCAACAACCGTCCCGCCGCCGATATCATGGCCATGGTTCCACCGAAAAAGAAGCCGCTCTGAAATTTACCTCACGGCCTGAATATAAAGTAGACTGCGCCGAGGATGCAGAGTCCGGCCCAGAGATAATCAAGCTTGAGCGGCTGATGCATGTAGAAGATTGCAAACGGCACAAAAACCGACAGTGTGATAACTTCCTGCATGATCTTGAGCTGCGACAGCGAAAGCTGCGTGTAGCCGATCCGGTTGGCTGGAACCTGAAGCAGATATTCGAACAGCGCGATGCCCCAGCTGACCAGTGCGGCGATAAACCATTTCCGCCCCGCCATGTTGCGCAGGTGGGCATACCACGCAAAGGTCATGAAGATGTTGGAAAGTGCCAGCAGGAACGCCGATTGAAGCGCGGGGGCAATGAGAATCAGTTTCATAAATCCTTTCGTGCGGTAAATAGCGCGGAAGATAGGCTCGCCCAATCCGTTTGAAAAGAGGAAAAAGCCCGCCGGAGAAATCGTATGAAAGAAAATTTTGGACTCTATATGGTAATGACCGACCCGGTCGTCGGCTATGAAGCCTGCGCACAGGCGGCGGTGAACTGCGGGCTGCGCTATGTTCAGTTGCGGATGAAAAACACACCGCGCGCCGCCATACTGGCTGAGGCCCGCAAAGTCCGCGCTGTCACAGCAGGAACTCAGACCCTTTTCATCATGAACGACGATGTCGAGCTGGCCTGGGCCGCCGACGCTGACGGCGTACATCTCGGTCAGGGCGACCTGCCGCTTGATGAGGCGCGTAAACTCTGGGCCGCGCCCGGTAAAATTTTCGGCCTCTCCACGCACAGCGAGGAACAGGAGCTGGCAGCACGGGCCTTAAAGCCGGATTACATCGGCGTCGGTCCTGTTTTCCCGACCCCGACCAAGGCGATTGCCGATCCGGCCCTCGGCATCGAACGCGCAGGAAACATCATCAAAAACTCACCGCTCACCTGCGTAGCACTCGGCGGACTAGACGAAACCAATCTCGCCGGAGTTTTGAAGGCGGGCGCGGTCAACTACTGTGCCGTACGCGCCATCATGCAGAGCCCGGAGCCAGAAAAAGTGATCCGCACGCTACAACATATCTGGCATGTTACTTCAGATATAATCAAATGATTTCAAAATAGATTCTCCGTTAGCAGTTATATAGGGTATCGATATGAATCGGCGCACATATAAATCTCGTTATGGTGAGTTATGGACTCACGATGAATCCGTACTCGCTTTTGACCTTTACTGTAAAATTCCGTTTCATAAGACTAAGTCAAATAACCCGGCCGTGATAGAACTAGCTCGAATTCTAGGACGCACTCCTGCGTCTATTGCACGAAAACTTGGAAATTTTGGTGCTTTTGACCCCGCTCTTCGAAAGATTAATATTTCGGGGCTTACACACACGAGCAAGCTCGATCAAGCAATATGGGAAGAGTTTCATCGAGACTGGGACGGCCTTGTATGGGAGGCCAATAACTTGCGAAATAAGCTGGAATCCACCCCTGCCCGATCTTCTGAAAATTCGTTTATACAACCGACGGGCTCTTCAGAAACAGTCCGCCTCACAAAGCAAAGAGTTCATCAGCGTTTTTTCCGAGAAGCGATCTTGAGCAGTTACGAGACGACCTGTTGCGTAACAGGAATTGCAATCTCAGACTGCCTGATCGCAAGCCACATTATCCCGTGGAGTGAAGCTGCATGTTTTCGAACAGATCCAACAAATGGGCTGTGTCTAAGCGCCACGTTTGATCGCCTCTTTGATGCCGGACTGATGAGTATCACGGATGATTTGATGATCTGTTTCTCATCGCAGATTGTTAAGTCAAAAGAGTCTGAAATCCGTGATTTATTACTCCGCTATCATAAGCAACCCATCAGAAAACCTCGCCGTTTCTTTCCAAATCCAGAACACCTTGCTTGGCATCGCAGACATCAATTCAAGAACTAATAGGGAAAGCATCATGAATGAAAATATCGCGCTTCAATCCTTGACATTCGAGTACAAGAAAGCGATGGCCTCGCCAACGTGCCTAAACAACGAGCTCGTCAGCTCAGAACAACTTATCACAACCCTATGCAACAGCCACAACTGGACGCAAAAAGGCGCTCAAGTCATCGTCGCCCTTGCGAATGATTATGGTGCATTTGTTTTGCGAAATGCTCTGGCCCTCGCGATTGCCATGGACAAAGAAGACGGGGACTTGGGACTCTAAAATAGAAAATCACAGAAGACTAAAGTCATGAAAACATCTCGATCACTGCTGCTTGCTCTCATTTTTGCTTTGCCAATGCTGGCGATGACGGCCCCGGTGAAAAAGGCCGATGCCAACAACGCTCCAGATGATACTGCTCTGGTGTCTGTGGAGCCGGGAAAAGAGTTTACCTACAAGCTGTCAGGCGGAAAACCACGGAAGCTGGAAGTTTATTTCCCGGACGGATGGGACGCGGCGAAAAGCAAGGTGCCGGGCGTCATCCTGTTCCACGGCGGAAGCTGGAAAGGCGGCACGCTCGATCAGTTCCGCTACGCCTGCAAATACCTTGCCAGCCGCGGACTGGTTGCCGCCACCGCGAATTACCGGATGCTGACAGCCGATGAAGTGAAGGCGCTGCCCGCCGGAGAGTCGAACAAGCGAACCTGCGTCACCGATGCCAAGAGCGCTATCCGCTGGATGAAGCAGCACGCGGCAGAGCTCGGCATCGATCCACAACGACTCATCACCGGCGGCGGATCCGCTGGCGGGCATGTCGCGATACTGGCTACGACCAATCCGGGACTGAACGATCCCGCCGATCCCAAGGAATTTGACACCCGCGTAGCGGCCTATCTCCTGTTCAATCCCGCCTTGAAGGACAGTGACCGCAGTGATCCCGAGATTTATGCGATGCAGCATCTCAAAAGTAATTTCGCGCCGGCCGTTTTCTTCTTTGGAGATCAGGATCAACCCTGGAAACCCGGCTCGGACGCCGCGTTGCAGCAGCTCAAAGCTATGGGAAACACTACGGCAGAACTTTGGGTCGCCGAAGGTCAGGGACACGGCTTCTTCAATAAGCCCCCGTGGCAGGATGTAACACTCGCTCAGGCTGACCGTTTTCTGGTGAAACACGGATTCCTTGGAGGAACCGGTACACTGCCTCCGCCGAAGACCGGCGAAAAATTGATTCAGGGGCCTTAGCATCCAATGGTTGGAAGAAATGGTTCCATTATTTGACGTTTTTCAGCTAGTCTCTCGGGGAATTTTCCAAAGGAAATACTATGAACCTCAAAGTTGCTGTTCTTTTGCTCGCGCTTTTCGCCTTCGCTGCCGCGCCGCGGGCGGCAGAGTCGTACACCAATGCCTATGAGGCGATTGCCCTTTTCACTAAGGTGCTCGAAGAGGTCCACCGCAGTTATGTGGATACCAACGAGGCCGGGTACGATTCGCTGATCCGCCACGCCATGACCGGCATGCTTCAGGATCTGGATCCCTACAGCCAGTTCATGGATAAGGAATCCTACGAGGACATCAAAGACGATACCGCCGGACATTTCAGCGGCGTCGGACTGGTGGTCAGCATGAAGGACGGGCTATTGACTGTCGTTTCGCCGATGGAAGATACCCCGGCGTTCCGCGCCGGAATGCTCTCTGGTGATATCATTATCGAGATCGACGGCAAGGAAACACGGGAGATGTCACTTTCCGACGCCGTTAAAAAAATGCGCGGGGATGCAGGCGCAGAGGTGAAACTGAAAATCGTGCGGCCTTCGACCCATGCGATAAAAGACCATGCGTTGATCCGCGAGGAAATCACGGTAGCCAGTGTGAAAGATGCCAAACTGATTGAAGATCATATCGGGTATATTCGCCTTACTCAGTTTAATGAGCCAACCGCTGAAGATTTGAAGAATGAACTGAAGAAGCTGACGGATCAAAAGATGAAGGCGCTGGTTCTCGATCTGCGCGGTAATCCCGGAGGACTGCTGACCACCGCCGCCGGTGTGGCAGAACTTTTTCTACCACGCGGCGATCTGATTGTTTTCACCAAAGGCCGTTCAAAGGAAATGGATCAACAGTCTTTTAAATCGTCCGGGTTTACCCACTACACCGACTTTCCAATGGTTGTATTGGTCAACGGCGGCAGTGCCAGTGCGGCAGAAATTGTTTCCGGTGCCTTGCAGGATCATAAACGCGCGGTACTGGTCGGTGAAAAAACCTTTGGTAAAGGTTCTGTGCAAAGCATTCTGCCTCTGGAAGACGGCGCAGCGATCAAACTGACGACTGCCAAATATTACACCCCTAGCGAGCGCGTAATCCATGGGAATGGTATTGAGCCGGATGTCAAAGTGGTTATGAACCCTGAAGACCTTTTTAAAATCCGCATGAAGCAGGCACGAAAAGCGGATGCAACGGATGTCGCCCATTCCATCGAACCGGAACTCCGCGACATTCAGCTCGACTACGCGATCGGCACACTCAAGGGGATGATGATTCAACAGGAATGGATGAAGTGATTATTCTCGGCATAGAAACCTCTTGCGACGAAACCGCTGCGGCCGTATTGATCGACGGCGCGGTGCGTTCAAACATCATCTACTCGCAGATCGCCAAGCACGCCCCCTACGGCGGCGTCGTGCCGGAAATTGCTTCGCGCGATCACGTTAAAAAACTGCCCGGCATTATCACGGAAGCTCTGCAGGGCGCCGGATGTACCTTTGAGCAGCTTGATGCTATCGCGGTGACCTACGGCCCCGGGCTCTCCAGCTCCCTGCTGATTGGTTATTCCGCCGCGCGGGCGCTCAGCCAGCGCCTTGGAATCCCGCTCACCGGCGTACATCATCACGAAGGCCACATCTATTCGGTTTTCCTAAGAGAAACCTCTCCTGTACTCGACGGCGCATTCCCGATGATGGTACTGCTCGTTTCCGGCGGCGATACCAAGTTGGTTTACATGAAAGCTCCCGGCTGTTATGAGGTCGTCGGCCAAACCATCGACGACGCGGCAGGCGAAGCGCTCGACAAAGGCTCGATGCTACTCGGTCTCGGCTATCCCGGCGGCCCCATTATTCAGAAAACGGCCGAAGGCGGCAATCCGCAGTCCGTGCGCTTTCCGCGCGGACTCGACAACGTCGGCGGCGAGTGGAAATACGCTTTTGACCGCAAACTCTGCTTCAGCTTCAGCGGACTCAAAACAGCCCTGCTCTATCATGTGCAAAATCATCCGGACACACTGAAGAACGAAACCGCAAAACGGGATCTGATCGCCAGCTATCAGGAAGCCGTCGCCGATGCCCTCGCCGTCCGGGTCGAACGGGCGCTGGAACAATATCACTGTGCATCGTTTGCTTGTGCAGGCGGCGTATCGCTCAACAAGGTTCTACGCGAAAAACTTGGAAAAATTTCAGAGAAATGCGGCGTACCGTTACGGCTTTCCTCCCCCCGATTATGCACCGACAACGCCGCCATGATTGCCGGTGCGGCGTACATTAAGCATACGGCGGGACACCCTTTTATCCTGCCCGAAGATATAAATCCTAATTTACAGCTAGAGAATTGGGATAACGCTTGACGCTCCGAAGTCGGCAGACTACCTTAATCGCCCTTTCATTGCGGGTGTAGCTCAATGGTAGAGCTCCAGCCTTCCAAGCTGGCTGTGAGGGTTCGATTCCCTTCACCCGCTCCAGTCTTTTAGTTAATGTTTACAGGGGTTTGCTAACAGCGAGCCCCTTTTTCTTTGTCCCTCTGCCGCCAGACTTCGGGGGAAACTTCGGGTTTGGCCGGTTGATTCGCCCTGTTTGATTAAGGGCGTTTCATATGAACACAAACAACAGGAGGCAGAAAATGGGACTGGAAATTACACGGAAGAAAGACGGGACATTGCGGTCAAACTGGTGGTACGGACGGTTTGAGATAAACGGGCAGACGAAGTGCGTGAGCCTTGATGTCGAGATCAAGGGGCGCATCCCCGCCACGCTTCGCGAAATCGGAGACCCGCTGTTTGAAAGGTCGCGTGCTCAAGCTCAGGTAAAGCTGGACGAATTGATCCGCGAGGCCAGAAGCCACAAGGCCGCGGAAAGGCACCTGCAGGACCTGTACGAGCTGAAAGCAGGCAGTGCACTGCACAACGCACCGCTGACAGAGATGGAGAGCATCTGGGATAACATTCCGACGAAGAAGACCCGGTCGAAGCAGTGGGTTGAAACCCAGCACAGCGCATTGAAGGCGTTCCGGGAGTTTATCACAAAGCAACACTCGCATGTTGCCACCATGCCGCAGGTGACGCGGGCCATGGCGCTGGCCTGGCTGCGGACGCTAGATGAAAAGGGCCTTCGAGCGGAGACCTACAACCATAAGCTGAACCTGTTTCAAAGCATCTTTAATCCGGCGGAGAATACCGGGGTGCTGCGCAACCCGTTTGCCGGCATTCCGCGAAAACGGAAAATGACAGTACATCGCGAGCCGTTTACGGAGGAAGAACTGGAACGCATAATAGCGCACTGCGGAGAGCTGATCCGGCCGGTCTTTATCACCGGCATGTGTACAGCCATGCGGCGTGGCGACTGCTGCCTGCTGAAATGGGACTCCGTTGATCTCGAGAACGGATTTATCACGGTGGAAACCTCCAAGACAGGCGAAATGGCTGAGATTCCGCTGTTCTCCCGGCTCCGGAAGGAGATCGAGAATATGCCCCGGTTTGGGGAATATGTTTTTCCCGAGGCCGCCAAAATGTATCTGGAAAATCATCGCGGGATCAGCTGGCGGATGAAAACGGCTCTGGAGAATGCCGAGATCACAAGGAACAAGGTCGGCAGAAATGGCCGACTGGCAAACATTAAGGGGTTCCATTCCCTGCGAACAACGTGGATCACCATGGCGCTGACCGCCGGGGTTCCGATGGAGCTGGTGCGGCGCGTTACCGGCCACTCCACGGTCAATGTCGTGCTCAAGCACTATTTCCACCCGAAGCGGGAGGATTTTCGCGAGGCATTGGAGTCCTCGCTTCCTCACACCCTGACCGGCGGGACAGAGGAGCGCTTCGACCTGCCCAAAGAGGTGCTACAGCTCGGCAAGGTGGTTCGTTCGCTGACGCACGAAGGGCTGGTCGAAAAAGTCGAAGCCCTTACTGCGGCGGTTGCCCGCATGACGAAAGCCCAAAAAGCCGCCGCCGTCATCGCCGCCTGAGTAGGGAGGTGAAACAAGGTGAGCAGAGCCCCGTTTGATTTATCAAACTTTTTGAAAAAATAGTTGAGAAAATTTTTATGCCCCAGAAAACCAGCTCTGCGACGGGAATATCGTTCCATAATGTTTAACCCGTGCCGCAAAATGAACAAACCCAACGTATATTTGGCATTCTTAAAAGCAACGATCAAAAGGGAGTGGCAACCCTCGGCGGAATCCGGTAGAAATTCTCCACCCGAGACAACTGTCGCGAGAGGCGGGTCTGTCGAAGACAGAACGACAATGAAACGGCAAAAATACGAAATGGATGAATGGGCATTTATTGAAATCGCCAACGACATCCGTGACATTAAAAACCAGTTGAAAACAAAAATTGCGGGATTATGAATCAGAAAGAAAAAATACGCATCTTCGTCAGCTCGGTTCAAAAGGAACTTGAACTTGAGCGGGTAGCCGTCGCCAGCTGGGTATCTGCCGATCCGCAACTGGCCGATGTGTGCGAAGTCGTACTCTTTGAAAAAGAACCGCTTTCCGGCAAACGAATCCGTAAGCCCTATCTGGAATGTCTCGAAACCTGCCAGATTTATCTGCTGATTCTGGATTGCGAATACGGAAATCCGCCGGAATTTTCCGCTACGCATGAGGAATACCGGTTCGCTTGCGAAAAGGGACTCCCCATCTTGATCTTCCTGAAAGGAAAGACCGATTACAGGAGGGAAGCAAAAACCAAAGCATTCCTGAAGGAAATCAAGGACGACGATAACACGTATAAACGCTTCCATGACCGGCTGGATTTGGAGCCTGAATTCAGGAAAGCCCTTAACCGGGCTCTGGAAAATTTATTCGATGTTCAGATTGAATCTGAGCCAGCGGATACAGTTCCATCGGTTGAATCCGCCTCGGTATTTGAGCAGCAGGCTCTGGATATCTCCGCAGACCAACTCGATGAAACGTCATCGGAAAAATGGCTTCGCGCAATCAAGGCGGTTCCGGAAGGACAATCCCTTTCGGATATAGAACGGCTGAATGCATTACGGCAAAAAGGACTGGTTCGGCTTGAAGGTAGCTTATTCCGGACACAGGCGTCCGGTCTGCTTTTTCTGGGCAAAGACCCGGCGGCCCGATTCCCGCAATGCCGGATTTTTGCCGATGCATTCCGGGGAACGCTTTCGGACAGCACCCCGGCGGATCAGATCACACTTTCCGGGCCAGCTCCGGTTTTGGTCGAACAGGTCTGGGAATTTGTTCAGAAAAACACGCGTCATCCGATGCGGGTTGTCGGCATGACCCGGATCGCACTGGATGAATATCCCCGTGAGGCTGTCCGTGAATGTATTGTGAATGCCATTGCCCACCGGAACTATGAAGACTCCGCACGCCAGATTCTGGTCAAACTGTTTTCCGACCAGCTGGAAATTCTGAGCCCGGGCTCGCCGATGAAGCCGCTGACCGTGGCCAAGATACGGAAAGGAAACTGCCCTCCGTGCTCCCGCAATCCGGTGCTCGGCCAGTATCTGAATCACCTTCGCCCGATGGATCAGCGCGGCAGCGGAATCGGGCGCATGAAAACCGCCATGCTCAATCACGGACTGAATGGGCCGGAGTATGCTTTGACCGAAGGCTATTTCTGCGTCACGTTGAAGGGGCCGGGTGATGATCTGGATTGTTTGAGAATTCCGGCGGGAGCTTCGGCGGGACTGCCGCCAGCGGTTGAGGAACAGTTAAACGCGAGACAGAAGCGGATACTTGCATACGTATCTGAGACCGGGCTTGTCACCAGCGGGTGGTGCCGCAAAGAGTTTGATGTCACGTATAACACAGCCTATCGGGATCTTTCAGCACTGGTGGAGTTGAGGCTTCTGAATCAAAAGGGCAAAGGGCGGTCAACCCGGTATGTTTTGTTTGGAGTGGGATCGTGAATTTATCGATAATCTATCGATCATTTTCCCGAATCTATCGATGGGGCAATCTATCGATAATCTATCGACGTTTCGATGAAATCTATCGAAAGTACAGAAACCTGCGCTCTGTGAAATCGACCGATAATCTTCCGATTTTTTTCTCTAATCTTCCGATTTGAACTCTTTTGTATGCGGGCGAAATCGACCGATTATCGACTGATCATTCGGAATAATCGTCCGATTGGGCCGCCGGAAATCGTTTCATAATCGTTTCACGCTGGGGCGCTAATCGTTTCATTGCTATATCCGTCAATCGGAGGGCTGCGTGAATAATCTATCACTTTTCTATCACCAAAATGGTGGAATCTATCACAGCGAAAAGAAGATCATTGGAAAACAGTTGCGGGAAATTTCTCATCCAAAACGTCATAGTTTTCTGGGCATCCCAGCCGTCCTGTTACCTTCGTTTCAGAATTCTGCACAAATAAACCTCAACTTCTGAATAATCCGAATCATGGCCAGCGTGTCGAGATGGCAGTATTTCAGGAGTGCGGCGCGAACGCGTTTCCGCTCTTCCTCAGGAACGTCGCCAAACGTAACGCGGGCGTATTCGCTACTAGCGGTTCCCCCGTCACCAATTTCCATCTCACCATACGAGAGTTCCGGCACGAGCGCAGGCAGAACTTGTTTGATGGAAGCGGTGCCCCCTTGGTTGGGATGGTAATAGTGAAACGCTTGGAACGGTGCCAACAAATCAACAAAGCGCGGGATAAGGTCTTCGACAAAAGGCCTAAATTCGGGGAAGGCTTCTGCTGTTTCGCGCAGTCGTGAAATCTCAAAGCTCATGTTGTAAGCCACAATATTGCCATCCGGACCGATGTGCTTCTCCAATGTGGCAAGGAGGTCGGGGCGCGGATCGGTCTTCCCGTCGGACAGAAATTCAACATGCTCCGGCTCAGAGTCGTAGGATTTCCAGATATGAAGTGAGAATTGAAACGGTATCTGCTGATATGGCCGGGTGTTGTCGTATGGGGGAATGGCTGATTGGAAGGTCTCAAAGTCTAGGTGGTATTGGGGGAACGTCAGCCCGTTTAAAAAGCCTCGAATTGCATCCCTGTCAATATGCGGCTCTTGCGACAATACGCAGTCGCGCTGAATTGCTGCCTTGTGGCTCAAATAAAACTCAGGCGGCAGGTCGCGAATCCCGAAAATCCCTTTATCAATCAGCTCCTGCTTTTTATCAGACCCCAGTCGATAAAGCGTTGTTACGTTGTCTTCGGGCAAAAAGGCCCAGCATTCTGCACACAAAGGACATTCGTAGGGATCTGAGCAGTGCGACCCGACTGCTACCTCAGGACATTGAGGCTCGCTGATCACGGCTAGCATCCTGTCCATATTCCCACGCACTTGAGGCAGAATCTCCGCCACTGCTTCCGTAACGTCGGCCTTAGTGAACAGTTGCCCGGCATCAATCTCTCCGTGGCGAACATATTGGTTATTAATGTGAGTTACAAAGCAGCGGCTAATCTTCAGTCCGGCAGACTCGTAGCAGTTTTTTTGAAACGCGATATCTTCCAAATAGACCGGCTTAACCCCCGTTGCGCTTTTGACCTCAACAATGTCCCAGGCATCGTCGCCGACAGGTACAAGGATGTCTGCCTGCGCATAGGCTCCGTCGTGTGAGAACGTCGCCTCGAAGATGGGCTTCCTTAATGGTAGCGCCTTGGCGGTCTCTTCTGCCATTTCCTGAAATGCACCAGAGCGGTAGACGATTTCAATGCCGCCGGGATAAAGCGACTTCGCCAGGTCGCCGATCACATGCCCCTGATCAAATCGGGCCTGTACCGATGCATCCACCTCTGGCAACCGTTCTTTGTCGTTGTAATGCACCCACAGCAACTTTGGGCATTGCAACCCGAGGCAGTATTTCGATTTAGAGATATTTCTTAATCTGCTCATATAACTGAGTTCCCTTGCTCTTTTCACATTTCGTTTGTTTTTCGGCGAGCCCTAAATCTTTATCCCCTTCCAGCGGACGGTAATGCCGTTACAAAGATGCTTCTTATATTCATACTCAGGGTTTATCAGACCCAACCGGACGCCAGCTGTCCTACCACCAAGTTTTACCGTTTTTTTTCGTCATCAAATTATGGTCATCAGACGCTCAGTGTCTGACCGGCCCCGGTACGATGCCTTCGATAATTAACAAAAGGAGTTGGTATGGCTGGCGAAAAAAACAAAACAGGGTGTTTGAATCTAGGCAACGATAAACCGGAACACCGACTACCACCCTTTATCATGACAAAAGGCTACGTAAAAACAGGTGCAGAATTTTCAAAGGATCGGACGCATCGCTACGCCCTTTACCGGGTTTGGGATGAATCCAAACCGTTGATCATGTTCATCGGGCTGAATCCTTCAACGGCAGATGAAAATATGGATGACCCGACGATCAAGCGGTGTGTTGCCTTTGCCAAACACTGGGGTTATGGCGGGCTTATCATGGCCAATATTTTTGCTTACCGTGCGACCGATCCGCGAAAGATGAAAATGGCAACCGATCCCGTTGGCCCCGAGAATGACAAATGGATACGGAAGCTCGCCAAGAGCGTGGACAAGGTTGTCGGCGTTTGGGGAAATCATGGAGCCCATCAAAACCGGGGCGAGGATGTTATAAAAATGTTTCCCGAGCTGTTTTGTATCGAGCAGAACAAATCCGGAACTCCGGCGCATCCCTTATACAAAAAGATGACAAACGGCCCTGTGCCATTCGACCGCTGATTTAGTGATTAGTCGTCGAGCGCACGCTGAGCCGATTCGCGGCTTTTTGCCTTATTGGGCCTTCAAAGCAAAACTGCGTTTGATATTCCCGAACCGTGGGCCAGGTTGTCGCAAAACACAACGGATTTAAATTTATACTTGGGCAGCACTGTTTCCACCGCAATTCGACCCATCAGCGGAACGGCGTTGTTAGCGCCATGAAAAACGAGGTGTGGAAAGACGCCCATATTATTGAGCCCCTGTACAAGATCAGAAATCGGAAGAAATGGATCAGAAAATCCAGCGGAATATATCAACAACATTTCCTCAATGGCGTTTAGTTTTATATCGTTCCACTTGTCGGATGAAAGCCAGGGGAAAAAATTTGTTGCAATCAAAACAACCTGTGTTCGGTTGGTAGCATCCAGCGGCAGAGCCAGATCGTCATATACTTTTTTGAGGCGTCCTCGCATTTTAGTGTCGTCATACCACGGCTTTACTATGCCTCTTGATGTCCCAATTTGACCATAATTTATACCAACTGCGACGACCACCTCGGGGATAGACTCTGGGACATCACCCCCGTCGTATCTTCCAGTAGTGCTGTTTTTATTAGCGCTGTCTATGACGGCAACGACCTGATTGTATGCAATAGGATTGCCCAATACGTCTTTCAAAATGTCATTCTGGGGTTTGCACCAATCCTTACAGTGCGTGCTGAATCCTCCCGCCGGAAGTTTTGGGGTTACAATAGGGGTCGTGTTAATTCCGTCTATAATTTTTTCGAGTTCTCGTTTCGTCATTTCTTCCTCCGTCGTTCACCGAATTGTACCCAGACTGCCATTCGGCAAACTGTGAGTCAACATCGGGTCAGCTTCCAGTAAGACATGACCGACTCCCTGTTCCTATAGTTGTTAGTCGTCTATACATCTTTGCATTTTTTTGGTGTTCCGACAGAGATCGCCCTTTTCATACCGTTTAAGTTTATTGAGCTGCTTAATATAGTCGTAGGGGAGTGAGAGGTTCGGGAGAAGTATCCATTTGTTGATTTTTCGATTTTCGATCCATAGACGAAAAAGAGCAAAAACTTCGCTACCCATGCCGTGACCCACCCAAAGAACAGGCTGCTCTTTCTTTGATAATTCATCTGCGAGCGCGTCTAAATGAAGCCAGTCACTTGTTGAAGTGGCTCCATTAAAAGGCGGATTGTTAATCAAAAGATTTGCCCGGAGACAGGTCTCGACGTCCTGCCAGTAATCATCCGTAATCCACACGCAAAAATTTGTCATAACGAGGTGGAAATCATAATTTTTATCATAATTTGTCAATAGGCTAGGACTTGAGGCCAGACTGTATTTGTACCAGTTCACGGGGTCTTTGCGGTACGCTTCCAGCCCGCCATGCAGTTTGGTTTTCTCACCTTGAAGCCCTTGTACAACGCCGGGTGATTTTGGATCGATATCGCGCGGGCAACTGTTTGTTCCCTGAGTGTAATTTGCGCCAACAGAGACTACAATCGGAAGAGTCTCATCCATTTCCTCCAGATGAAGTGCAAAAACTTGAATTGGACAACGTGCCCCAATTGGAATAGGAAAGATGCGTGGCCGCACACTAATGGGATCTGGCGGGGTTGGCACTTTTACTTGTCCCTCAAGGTTTTCCAGCAGGCCTTTTAACTTTGAATACTGTCGAGTAGACATTGGGTTATCTCCTTTAGGTTTGCTTTGTATTCCCTGTTTACTCATCTCTTTCGATCTGATGAGTGTCACACTATTCAACCTTGTGAGGTAACTCCAATGCCCCTCACAGAACCGTACGTGCGATTTTCCCGCATACGGCTCTTCAAATGTGTTCGCAAACTCCAGCTTTCACCTTCATCCGCTATAAGGTTAGTTTCCGTTTTCATAGTTTCCGGTCTCATGAACCGCCTTTGTTTCCTCTAATCTCTTCACACATCTGTCAGCCCCTTCGAGTCGGGTCGCCCCGCACAGGGCATTACCCCTGCTACGCCTCTACTATGAGCTGATCCGACTCCCGTACATCCTTCCAGACATCCTCTCCTCTTCAGATTGTTTGTCCGTATCCCCTTGCGGGGAAGCCGTACGGGTCTCCCAAGTTCATGTAACACGCTTTCGTTTCCATACCACGGTCTCAGACCCCGGACGAGGGATGCATCGCTCACCTTGACGCGGCGCACCCTGTTGCCTTCCAGTAAATGAACACTGTCGGCCTCATCGAAATGAAGTATTTCGGGGCTCAATCCCTTCACTTGCGTTGCGGTCTGGAAACTCCTCTCCTGTGGCTTCATCCGGTTCGTTACCTCCCCAGATGCACATTTGGTAACGGCCTGCTGGTTAGGCTTTGGCCGTGCCGGATTTTAACCGGCTGCCTGTTACACGCTTTGCTTGGCGCACTCATTTTAACTTCCGAATTATCTTCGTTCATAGATACTCTTTCAAGGTAGAGCAAGCGTCCCGCTTGCTTTCTGTCTCCGTCAGACCCGCTGAGGCGGGAAACGAGCGGGACGCTCGTTCTACTTTAATGTTTTATATCGGACGGACAGGGGTCGTAGTGCGGGTGAGAAACTTTCGGAACACGCAGGCCTCCGGTCTGATACAGCTCCGGCACACCGTCGCATTCGATGCGGATCACCGGACAGACCGGATCAGGAGTCTTCTCTGGCAAGCCTCTAAGCGTAACACGAGTGCCATCCTGCTTGAATTGGACTTTCTGTTCATGATCACCCAGCAGCGTCACTTGCTTGACGCTGCATTGCAGCCCGCCCAACGTCAGCTCCGAACCGGACCAGCGGCGGACCAGCCAGTACAGGGTGTTGCGTTTGGCGGTGACCGGTCCGTGCAGATTAAAATCTCCACGATTCCCGTCGCGCTGATCGCTGCGCTCTTCGAGATGGAATACAAACGGTTCGGTATCATAGATCGCTTCACCGCCGCAGCGGCGTAGCCAGGCGCCGACTTTTTCCAAACATTGGAACGTTTCTTCGGGAACCGAACCGTCCCCTTTGGGTCCGACGTTCAGGAGCAGGTTGCCGCAGCCTTGTGCGGCGGCGGCCAGCAGATCCACCACCTGCTGCGGGGTTTTCCAGTCATGGTCTCCGGCATGGAAGCCCCAGCTGTTGTTGAGGGTCATGCAGGCTTCCCACGGACGCCACGGTTTCGGCGAACCCATGTGTCCCTCTGGGGTAGCAAAGTCGCCGGGCAAGCCGTTGCGTCCGTTAAATAAAATGTGCGGCTGGATTTCGCGCACCATGGCGTTCATGCTTTCCGCCTGCCAGCCGTCAGAATTAAAGGGCCACCAGCCGTCGTACCAGAGCGTGTCGATCGGGTTGTATTTTGTGACCAGCTCTTTGATCCGCGCAAAGGTATGGTCGATGAATTTATCATAAGCCACTTTATCTTCCAGCGCATCGACGGCATCGGGCTTGTCGTGCCAGTTATTAAGGCTGTGGTACAGCCCGACCTTCAACCCGCGCTTACGCGCGGCGGCAATCAGTTCGGCAACGAGATCGCGCTTTGCGGCGGTTTTTGTTGTGCAGAAATCCGAGAGCTCTGTCTCGTAGAGACGGAACCCTTCGTGGTGCATGGTGGTCAACACCACATATCGCATGCCGGCGCGCACGGCCAGATCGCACAGCGCGTCGGCATTAAATTTTTCTGCCGTGAAGCGCTCAGCCAATGCCGTGTATTCGTCAAACGGAATCTCTTCGCGATTCCACACCCACTCGCCGCGCTCCAGCAGACTGTAGAGCCCGTAGTGGACAAACAGCCCGTAGCGGGCGTTTTTAAACCAGATATCATCTCTCATTTTTCTATCTTCCCCCACTCTTGAACCAGACCGGAGAGGACCATGTTTTATAGCCCTGGGCGGTCTGGACACGGACATAGTAGTACCCCGATTCTATCGGATCATTGTCCGTGAATTCATACGTTTTCACGCCAAATGAATATCCGGGGAAGCTTCTGATCTCCTCCCCGTTGCGCACCAGCACCACGTTGATCACCGGCATCGCCGAGCCGATGGTAAACGCGATCTTCCGGGCACCGTTGCAGACGATCGCATCAGATCCGACCTGCGGTTCGGTTCCGTTGACTGTAAATTTAAGCAGAACTTTTTGGCCGGAGGTTGCATAAACCGTTCCGCCCTTGAGCGCATCAAACACGCTTTCGCGATCCAGCGAAGTGGTTTTGACCGCCGTCATTTCGGCTGGCAGACCCGTGTAGTAGGCTTCCGTGCCGTGATCGGTACCGGCCACCATGCCCAGTCCGGGACGCAGGGCAAAGCCGTCATTCACGGAGGTTTTTCCCTGAATGTCATTCGGCATGCCGGTAAATTCGCGCGGGAAGCTGTTGCACCATCCGCTCACTTCGAGCGTTTCATCGAACCCGGGAAGCACCGTCGGATCGCCGCAATGGAAATGACTGGCGACGGTATAATTCCCCGGCTCTTCGCGTTCCAGCACAGCCTTCAATTTTTCCGGCGTATTGGACTCGTCGCACACCGCATTGTAAATGCGTTTCGGCATACTGCGGAACAGAATGTTGCGATGGCCGGGATACGGACGAACCCAAGGAACCTCCTGAGCCATATTCGCTGTCCACTCGTACCCGGGTAGCGTCACAAAATGTCCGGGCTGATTGAATTTATCCAGAGTCCGGCGCAGCAGTTCAAAACGCTCCGGTGTGATGTCGAAGCAGTGATCGGTGAGCGCCCAGTAATCCAGTCCGCGATGGCCCCATGATTGAAGATATTTATCGAACGGATGCAGCCGGCCATCGGAAAGCTGCGAATGCGTATGAATGTCGCCGAAAAATATTTTTCCGGGGCCGAAACTGCCGTCGGTTACAATCAGGTTGCTCATGCCGCTCACGGAAGAATCAGCCGCATCCATTGCACGAACCACAAAGGCATCGCGGGCCGCTGCGGAAATGCTCAGCGTTTTAATGCCGTGATCCTCCGGACTGAAACGGACGCTTGCGGGAAGGCCGTCCACTCCGGCAGGCGCGAACAGAGAAACCGTGCCTGTATAGCCGTCGGCGATGTTGCCGAAGGAATCAATGGCCACCACCTTAAGTTCAAAAGCCTCTCCGGCATCGGGAGTTCCGGGCGCATGCAGCACCAGCGAGACCGCAGGGCGCGCAACAATATCCACCACTGGGAATTCCCCCGGTAGCCAGCAGCCGTTGCCGGTCAGGTCATAGAAAAACTTGAACGGATAGTTCCGCTGGGTCAACAGCTGGGTGCGTATTCCCGGGCCCTCTTTCGATCCGCCGACCGTGATGGAAACCGTATCGCCCGGTTGCAGGGCCGCGCCTTCATTGCGAAGTGTGACGGAGAAAAAATGTTCGCGGTTCAGCGTCAGTTTTGCCCCTTGACGCGAACAGGCGACTTCTACGAATCCGGGAGCTGTGCGGTCGTTCCACTGCAGTTCCGACCAGTCTTTTTCCGGAAGATGCCGGATGGCCTGCGTGCGCGGCGTTCCCCGGTTGCACTCAATCACCTCATTGCCCAGATAAAACAGGATCGCTCCGCCGTTCGGCAGACCGTTTGTGCCGGCCGTATAAACAAACTGTAAGGAATGGCTGGTTCCGGCAACCAGCTGCTTCGGTCCTTCATAAACCAGCCGTCCTAAATCCGGATTCCCTTTGGCATAGTCCGTCCAGGAAATGTCTGTAGCGGAAAGAAGGCCGAAGCAATAGACAGGAAATCGATACGGCTCGTTGAAGGGCAACTGATCCGGGAGCGGACTCCAAGAGGTCACCACGCCGGAGGCGTGTTCAAAGCGCACAATATCCAGCGGCAAGGGCTGTGAACGAAACTGTTCCGCGCTCATGGACAGTGCCGTCCACAGGATACGAACCCGTGCAGTCCAGAGCTTGTCGCCGGTCAAAACCTCGACAGATGTGCCCTTTTCTTTCAGACCGACGGTTTGCTGTTTACCGTCCGGTCGAAACATCACCTGAACCAGCCGGTTGCCGGGAACAATTAGATTAATCGATACAAAATCGCTTGTGAGAAACGCAATATCCTTCTGCGCAGCCAGATTCTTGAGAACCTGATCCAGTTCCGGCTCCGCCATCTTCAGATCAAACAACAGCCCGTCTTTCGTGTATGAAACCGAGCCGCTGACCGGATGGTCAATAAACGGCAGACTGCCCGCATTGTAAATGCCGCGGTACGGATGGGTGCAAACCGTTGTGAAACCATCAAACAGGGCTGTTCCGTTATGGCATGCCGCAATTTTCGGCACCGCCCCAAAACGCACCAGATGATAGTTGATCGCACTCATATTCATTTCTCCCTGACAGACCGGTCCGCAAACAGCCAAACTCAGCGTTGCCAGCGCAATCGTTTTAACCGGTGTTTTTTTAAATTCAAAAAATTTCATTTTTCCTTCTCCACCCACCCATCATCAGCGGCATCACGGGTTCTGGAGCCCAGCGCTTTTAAAAGCTCCATCGTGCTTTTAACTGCACCGGTGCCGAACCAGATCAGTGTGACAATTTTCAGCAAGATAAACATGCCAAGCTGGACTGCAAAATAAGTGATCCAGAAATCATCGTTCCGTACGCGTACTAAATTGATTACCAGAACAACCAGATTGGCAATGATCCAGCCGTATGACCAGATCGTCACCCCGATGTAAACCTTCCTGTCCATCGGCGTAAATTCGGAGTTGATACCGATCAACGCCCGCCAGCCGCGCACCGGCGTTTTGTCCTGTACATCGTCCGTCTGGTACGGCCCGCGATGCAGCAGTTTATCCAGATCGTACACTTTGCGTGACGCCAGCGAAAACCCGATATAAACGGCGATGGCACTGAGCATGGAAATAAAATAGATCCACTGTCCGCTGACACAGCGAACGGTGTAATAGAGATTCTTTACCAGCGAAGTCCCCGGAGGAATTACAGCTCCCGGAGCCGGAGACAAACGTACGGCCTGCAGGGCGTCCGGCCAAATTGCTGCAGGAACCGATTTAACCGGCGGCTGCTTCCCATAGGCATAATGCAACGTACCGGCAGACGACACTCCATCCTGCGCGGTCTGACTGATCCGCACACCAAACCATTCCTCCCGCCGCCAGACCGGAACGTTACAGACCCAACGTCCCTCTCCGGCAGAAACCGCCTCCACCTCATTTAAATTCACGGATGCGGCATCCGGAGCGTACACTTCAAAGGAAATGCGCGTGAAAGGATTCTGCTGGATGATGATTCCGGACACGGAAAGCACAGCACCAATAATCAGCGCCGCCCAGGCACCGGAGGTTGTGCCGCGTTTCCAGTAAAGTCCGCCGATAATCGCTGCGCCGGCTCCAGCCGTGAAGATAGCGCCGGTTATGGCAAAAAACATCAGAATGTATCCCGTCTGCAGAAAAAACAAACTGAACAGATAGGCAAACAGCGCCACTCCGGAAATGGACCACCGCAACGCCTTCATATGCCCCTCCGGCGTAAACGGCTTTTTACGGAACGGCATAATGACATCCTGAACAAAAATACTGCCCCAGGAATGAAGACAGGTGTCGTCCGTTGTTACTGCCAGAGAAACCATCACCGCGACCAGACACCCAAGCAGACCGGCAGGCAGAATAGCACTAATCCCGATCGGCACCGTCATCTGCTTTTGAATGGCCGGATTGGTAATATCAGCCAATCTCAACTGGATTTCCGCCGCGATACCGGCGAAGTCAGGGTGGTGCATGACAGTGTAAGCCGCGATGGAAAAAAATCCCATGATAGTCATCAGCACATTGCTGCGCAAAATCGCCAACACCCCGGCCATACGGGCTTCATGAGGTGACTTAGCAGCGGCATTATATCCGCTGTTCCCCTGCCAGGCCATACGCGCATAGAACGATCCGAAAATCGCAATGGCATAGAACCAAAAGTTGAACTCGCGAACCTTGCCGGTTTTGAAGGGGTTGACCATGGACACGGTATCGGCGTTAGGGACACTCTTGAGCGTCTCGGAAATCTGATGCCAGCTAACTGTATGCAGAAGAAAGCCGGTCAGCACCAATACCATAGAAACCAGAATAATCCCCTGAAGTGCGTCCGTGATCATGATAGCCACCTGTCCGCCGCGCAGAGTGACCCACAGTCCGAACCCAAGCAACAAGGCCATTACGACGGCATAACTCAAAGAAATCGGAAGGACTCCAATATGCACCGTATAGTCTGGAATTCCGCAGGCATAAATCAAAAACCGGGCGCCGACCGACGGAAAAATTCCGTAATTAATTAATCCGGCGACGAACGCCAGCAGTCCGGTCGCCTTACGGAAACTGCGGCTGTACCGCTGTTCAAAAAACTGAGACAGAGTCAGAGCCCGGGTCTGCCGGTACCGGTAAATGATCCACCCTGACAACATCATGATTACACTGAAAGGCTGAGACAACACGCTCCACCAGTTAGCGCCCCAGCCGGTGTGATAACCCACTTCCCATCGGGCCATTACAGAAATCGCGCCGATCGCGCCCATTTCTCCGGCAACCGTTAACAAATAACGCCCGGCCATCCGGTTTCCCGCCAGGAAATCCGAAACTCCTGAAGAATATCTCTTAACAAACCGGACCATGCCAATAACAACAGCAACAACTAATCCGACAATCACCCAATCCACCAGTTTCATGTACATAATTGACCCTTTCGTAAATTATCAAATTCGATGAAGTTCCGAGCCTCTTGAGACGCCTGAATCGCTGTTCCTTATCCGGCCATTCAGTCCGCTGTCTGATTCGCCGGCGGCCAGGGGGACGGGGTGTTGCACAGATGAAGGAAGCGGCTCCAGCTCACTTTTCCCGAATGCAGGAGCCGCGACGGAGTCAGCGCGTCTTCCCCCCCTGCGGTCAGGTCGAAATCGTAATCCGTCTTGCGTTCATATTGCATACTGAAATCCAGCAACTGCTGCAGGAGCCCGGCTTTCACGCTCAGACAGGCGGGATCGTCCCACAGGTTGCGAATCTCCCCGGGATCAGCCGCCCGGTCATAGAGCTCGCCGGTCTGATGCCCGGAATAATAGACCAGACGCCAGCGCTCCGTGCGAATAGCGGAGGTGCGGTGCGGGGCGGGCCAGAACATTTCCCATTCGCAGAAAACCGCATCCTTTCCCCGTTCGCCCGCGACAACCGGCAACAGAGAAATTCCATCGCGTCCGCCCGGCGGCGCGATACCGCACAGCTCACACAGAGTCGGATACAAGTCCACCGACTCCACCAGCGCATCGCACGTGCTCCCTTTCGGTCCGCCCGGCCATGCCAACAGATACGGAATCCGCTGGATCGACTCATAAAGTCCCAGATTTTTGTGGAACAGCCCGTGCTCTCCGGCAAAATCGCCATGATCGGCGTTGTAGCAGATCACGGTATTCTCCAGTTCGCCGGCTTTCTTGAGATAATCAAGTACCCGTCCGATTTCCCCGTCGATCGCGGTGATCAGCGCATAATAGCTGGCCAGACAGCGCTTCAACCGCTTTTCATTCGTCGCCAGCGGATAATCGCCCCGCTCCAGCAGAACCTTCCGCAGATGCTCCGGCTTGCCGTCAAACTTGTTTTCCATCCAGTCCGACGCGCTCGCGGGCAGCTCGATCTGCTCTGGATCGTACAGGTCGAAGAACTCCGGGGCCGGAGCGATCGGCCCGTGCGGCCGCTGAAAGCTCATGTGGATGTAAAAGGGACGGTCCGGATCGCGCTCCTTGAGAAACTCCAGCGTCTGCTCGCCGGTATAGCGCTCAATGGAATGTTCATAGGGAAGCTGCGCCGGCTGGCTGCCGTCCAGCGTATATTCCTGCCCCGGCTTGGCGGCTCCCTCCTCATAGAAATCAGCCAGCCCCTGTTTCTCCAGATAATCGAAATAGTGACAGGAGAACGGGTCATTGCGGTCGGCATCGCACATATCCGTATAGCGGATAAACTCAAATCCGTCGGCATCCCAGCGGCGGGTCAGGTGGGACTTGCCGATCAGTGCGGTCTGGTATCCCGCGCGCCGGAATACGGTCGGGAGAAGATTTTCATCCGGCTCCGGATAGCGCACGTGATAATTGCCGTACATGCGGTGGGTCCGCATGTACTGTCCGGTCACAAAACAGGTGCGCGACGGCGAACAGATCGGATTGTTTACAAAGCCGTTATTAAAATTCACACCCATCGCCGCCAGACGGTCCAGCGCCGGAGTCTTGACCGTCGGGTGCCCGGCGTACCCCGCGCAATCGGCATGGTGCTGGTCACTCATCAGCCAAAGCACATTCAATCGTTTTTTCATAAGTTAATTTCCTCTTTTAAAAATGAAAAAAAACAATGCCCGATAACGCCCCAAACAACAACGCATACCAAAAGCTCCCCGTAACATTTTGTTCATTTATGATGATAGTTTTCCGTCCGGAAAATTTAAAACATCCTCATGGAGCCTTCCTGACCGCAGCCGCAGGCTGCGTCATCCAGCCTTCACCGGAGGGGCGTCGGTTCCATCTAAACCCTATCCACCCGATAAAACAGGTTCGGTGAATCTTTGAATTTATGGCTCTCCAACTGTTCCACCCCAGTCGGCGGGACGAGTTCTGACCGGCGCTGGCTCAAGGCTTGTTTGAGATGCGGACAACTCCTCCGGCAGACACAACGGCTTCACTGCGGTCGACTTCACCGCAGGCACCGGATTCATCTCTGCAAAATAGTCGGTGCTGAAAAAGTCATTTGATCCAATGTTTTCAGATCGGATGGCAGAACTTACGGGATAAAAATTTGCAAGGAATGTGTGGAATCCGTCCGGGAACCTTGCAAAAATTTATGAATGAAACCGGTTAAAACTCCTCATAATCCGCAGGGCGATCTGTTCAAAACTGAACTCATCCGCATCCTTGATCTGAACCATCCGCTCGTCCGTCTGGGCAAAGAAGTCGATTGGAAGCGGCTCGGTGATGTGTTTGGCAAAACCTATTGCGAAGACAATGGACGTCCGGCGGCAAGCACCCGGCTGATGGTGGCGTTGCATTACCTCAAATACACCTTCAACCTCAGTGATGAGGATGTGGTTGAAGCCTGGGTTGAAAATCCGTACTGGCAGCACTTCAGCGGAAACCAGTATTTTGAACACAGAAAGCCGATTGATCCGACCAGCCTGACGCGCTTCCGCAACCGGATCGGCGAGGCCGGAGCCGAAGAGCTTCTCAAGGAAACGATTGCGGCCGGTCTCAAGGCGATTACACCCCCTCAACTCAAGCGGGTCAATGTGGACACCACGGTTCAGGAAAAAGAGGTTCGCTATCCGACCGATGCTCGGCTCTACGAGCGTTCCCGGGAACGGCTGGTAAAAGCCGCCAGTGAACGCGGAATCGGGTTGCGTCAGAACTACAACCGCACAGCGAAGCATCATCTGCTGATGAGTCATCGTTATGCTCACGCCCGCCAAATGAAAAAAGCGCGCAACTGTACCCGCAAACTGCGCACCATTCTTGGGCGGGTCATCCGGGATATTGAGCGCAAAGCCCCTGGGATCGACGAGGATCTACGCAACCTGCTGGATGTTGCCCGGCGCATTCAGGAACAACAGCGGACAGACAAAGGAAAGATTTACAGTGTTCATGAGCCGCAGGTGGAATGCATCAGCAAGGGCAAAGCGCATAAGCGCTATGAGTTCGGATGCAAAGTCAGCGTGGCGGCGACCAGCCAAGGCGGCTGGTTCGTTGGAGCCAAAGCGATACACGGGAATCCTTATGACGGTCATACACTGAAAGAGGCCCTTGGACAGGTTGAACGCATTGCGCAAAGCCCGGAATACGCTTTCGTTGACATGGGGTATCGGGGCCACAACTACGAAGGGGTCTGTGAAGTCCATGTGGATAAACGCAGACGGGGAGGAACAGCCCGAAGTCTTTGGAAATGGATGAAACGGCGCGCCGCCATCGAACCGGGGATCGGCCATTTGAAACGAGAGCACCGGATGGATCGGTGCCGACTCAAGGGAATCGAAGGCGACCAGATCAATGCGATCCTGAGCGCGGCGGGAATGAACTTCGGGAAGCTGCTGAAAGCAGCCTTCCGGCTTTGTTCATTGTTGCGCCTTGTCGTTGCCCACCTGTCCGATGTTCTCAAACAGGTCTTGTGGACACTGCGTTCGGGAATCTTCCTTCCTGATCGACGGGATGGAATCTCTGCATTTTTGTAAAACAGGGTTTTTCATGGGCGACAAAATAGTTTCGAACGTTCAGCGGATACACCGTGCGATCCGTGCCATCCACCAGCTTGAATATCTTGTATTCATCGCCATCCATCACCGGCCAGCGATCCCAGCCCATCCAAAAGATGATGGCTTCCACGGCCTCGTATTCCGCCAGAACTTCCACGATCCGCCGGTTTTTTTCCGGGGGCACCACTTCATAGTGCGAGGCGGCTCCGCCATTGTAAATATAGGGCGAATTGATGACCGCCTGCGGAATCAAATCCCCGTTGGATTTCCGGATCAGCGTCGATGCTTCAACCCCCTGCCGAACCATCGCCTCCCAGGTCGGCTCCGCCTTTTTGTCCGACTCCCCGAAGCGGATATAAACCACCGGGGTGATGTAATCCAGACTGTCAAAGACCCCCTGCCTCCCCAACTGCTGAAGCGAACGCAGTCGGCTCATGAAGAGCTCGTCATAATCGCCTTTCGCGTCCGCATTGATGATGCCATACAGAGAAAGTTTTGATTCCGGAAGAAGCTCGCGGGCCACCCGAAGCCGCATTCGCAGTGCCGATCCCGTTTTCTCCCGCATTTCCGGATCCATCCTATGAATGTTTTTTGGATGAATCGGTGATTCCAAATCCAAAAGATAAAACATGTCCGGCGAATCTTTGAATTGATAAGTCTCCAGGTATTTCCGGAAACTGCTGCGCACCTGTTCCTCTGTGTAGGATAGACATTGATCCACATCGTCACCATTTCGCCATAGAAGTGCAAAACCGCCCACCGATACAATGTCGGTAGAGATACCGAGGTCTGAGAGGTCCTCCCCGGATATCCGGTTCTGCAGACAATAATAGACCGGCACATCCCGGGACACCCCGAGTGCCGGAAAAACCAGCAAAAAAAGACTGAAAAGCGAAACGAATAATTTTCCCGTCATAGCGACTCTCCTTTTGATTTATAAAACTCAAACTAAATAAACCCGATTTAAAAAACACGCTCCATAAAAGGTCGCCCGTCACATCTGTTCATTTATGCAGGAAGGCATCGTTCGGTCTGACTGCATCAAAAAACAAAGAGACAGAAGGATGCCCCGCAGCTTCCCAGCTGGTGTAATTCGCCCCGCCCCAAAAAGCAAAACAGCTGATTTCGCCGGAATCTACATACCGCTCCAGTGTCTCGATGATGTGCCGGGAATAGGCATAATCAATCAACTCACGGTGATTCAGCGAGTTGCCGTTTAACACCATATTGAAATACATCAGGGGAATCACCCCCAGATGGGCCCCGGTCTCTTCGGATTAAATGACTTCCACGCAGGCATCGATGCTTCGGATCACATAGGTTTCAATTCTGGTTTTAAGCAGTGCTTCTGTGGTACAGCCGGGGTCGTCCGGCCCGTTACGGAGATACAAAACGGGAATCAAATAATCCACTTGGTCAAATACGCCGGCCACCACAGCCGCTTTTAACCCGGCAACGACCTCGCCGGCATTGACACCGGTCGCGTTCAGCACAGGAGTTCCGTAAAGAGACAACGCTGCTTTCGGAAAAATCCGCTTAATGACCGCAATACGACGGATGAACCCCCGAAAAACATCGGCCTGATCCTGTGAATTCAAAAGATACCACCCTTCAGGGTGAAAAAGCCCCTCAATATCAAGAATGATCTGACCGCAAAAATTGGAATCAATTCCGATCATCCCGGAATCGACATGTCCTTGTATGAAGACATCCAGAAAATCCTCGGTACAGGCGCCAAATTCCGAATACGTATCAAATCTGCGATCCTGATCGTTTGCCGCAAGATAACAGGCTTGAATACTCACCATCTCATTTTCAACACCAAACGGCAGGTACTCCTCCCGATCCGGTTGCGGTGCGAGATCATTGTTGTACCCGATCAACACATGCGGTTTTTGAGCGGTTGTCATCATGAACAGAACAGATAAAAACGACTGCAAGATCAATACATTCACTCTGTGTCTCCTACATACAGGCGATTCCAAATCGCACAAATCCGCCGCGCTTTCAACCGGCGTTTACACGAAAGGCCGTAAAGAGGCAGGGCGGTCTGTCCCCAGACCGCCGCTCCAGATTGGTCCGGGCTCGACCAGCAGCACCCGGAAGTCATTCGCCGGCAGGGTCAGCTCAATTGCGTTGCCATCAAGGTCGAGTGAGGTGGCATCTTCCATATCCGTCACGCTCCCGATCCCGCCATCGAGCTGCAATCCGCCGGGATTGAAAACAAAGCGGCAGGATTGTTCTTCGCGGCTCCAGTTAGCCAGAATGACCACCGCCTTGCCTGCACCGGACTTGACCAGCGCCGCGGCATAAACGCCCTGCTCCGGCGGCTCCACCAAAAACTGCCCGGCATCCGCCGGGCCGATATGCGTCATATCCCCGTATAAACGGCCCAGCCGGCTCTGGAATGCTGCATAAAGATTGTGCACCTCATTCAGGTCGCAGCGCGACTGAACCAGCGGCAGATCCAGAACGAGCGTTCGCGCCAGCATGCTGCGGGTATAGGCCCGGTACACTTCGGGGTGGGCCTGATACCAGGCCAGCTGCCCCGCCAAGCTTAACTCGTATTCAACCCCATCCGGTCCGGTTATACGGGACGGCCAGTTCGGCGCCCATTTCAGAATCTGCGGCAAAAACAACTGCACGGCGCCGGAAGAGACGCTGTAAGCACCCAGCCAGTAGTCATCACTCAGCAGCGAATAATCCGGAAGGTATGGATAATGCCCTTCGGGAAGCTCCCCGCGCGCGAAGGCCTCCTCTCCCTTTTCATAGAACGTTGCATTGACCCCTTCGCCCGAGGAGACCAGGTCCACAAAAGAACTGAAAACAACGGGGACTTTGCCGTGGTGCACGTTGATCAGATAGTCCGGATTCAGGCCCTTGAGTGCCTTATAGAGCCGCTTGTAAAACTCACGGATTTCGTAGACCGGCTTGTAGTATTTCTCGCTGTTGCCGACGTATTCGCCGGCCAACGGATTGCAGTGGTTATCGGTCGTATCGCCTAGGTCCATATAGATGCCGGCGTAGCCATTGTCGCGCACACCCGCCACGATCTGCCACAGCAGCCAGTCCCGTGCGCTTTTCGAGTAGAGATTCAGCGGGAAACACTCGCCGAATACGCCGGGAATACTGCCCGTTTCGGAAAGAACCCAGGCGGGCGGCAGCGTGCGGCCAAGACCTTCCGGAGTGACAAACCAATAGGGAAAATACTTCTGCCACTCCGGCACGTTGACATGGTGCAGAAACACGGAAGAATACGGCATAACTCCCGTCTGCTGATCTTGCCAGCGGGTCATCGAACCCTCCCATTCCGCAAGCCGCTCGCCCGATTCGGGAGGTTGAGGCAGCCCGGGTATATTCAACGGCAGCGGAGAAACAGGTCCGGAATAAAACGTAATCAGCCGCCACAGCGACCGATCCAGCCAGGAGTACGAATTGAAAGACGTAATCGCCACAATCGCACGGCCCCGGTTCAGCGGCGGCTTGATCGGCAGGGGGAGCAGCGCAAAGGACCAGGTCGCCGGTGCAGCAACCTGCCGCGGCAGATCCACCATATTAAGCCGTACCAGCACGTCATCGGCACGGGGTATGATTTCCAAAGCCTTCGCTGCATCCCGGTTCGACCATTCAACATTGTCGGGAATGGCCATATCGATGCCAACACGGGATCCGCTGATACAGAGGTGGGAGTTGAAGGCGAACGCTCTCGTCCCATCAATTTTTCCGGTGCTTTCCTCAATGCCGAAGCGCGTGCTGCGCTGAAGAACAAAGTCATATTGATAGCCGAGGTTGAAAAACCCGGCCGCCTCTTTGCTCATGGGAAGCTCCACCGTCAGCCGGTCTAAAGACAGCGCAGCGCCGTCCGGAATGAGGGTCAGATCAATGCGGGTAAACCCGTCGAATTCCACACTGGTCTCGACGGTGATCCGTCCACCTAGGATTTCCATGTCGCCGCGGACAACCGCCCGCTCGTCACTTTCCTTGCGCAGGCTGCCGGGGATTGGAGCGGTTTGCACCGAATTTCCGCCGACTTCCAAATCCACTGCGACAGGACCGGCCAGAACCGGACAGGTTTGGCTTTCGATTTGCTGAGGAACCACGCCGCCGCCGAAATCCAGTTCGCGCCCCCAGACGCGAACCGTGGTTCCATCGACCTCAACCGGAGTAAACGGGGAGGGAACCCCCGGCGCCATCCCCAGCGCGTTATTCTCCCAGTCAAACCCGAAACCCTGGTAGTATCCAAACGATGCGCCGGGCGGAAAGGCCCCGCTCATTTGAAAAAACACCCCCCGTCCGCACAAAGCCCCTGCAAGGAGCATCATGCAAACCAGTCCGCTTTTTCGACGCGCTGTCATTCATTGCCTACCTGACCATCCCGACCAGAATTTAGGGCAACGCTTCGCGGCGCAGTGCCTCAACGGCCTCCATATCCAAGGCCGCAGAATCCATATAGAAATTGTCGAGCAATCCGTCAAAAGCCTGCTTGTACGCCCCCATCGCGCCGAGGGAAGGGACGCTTTCGATATCCGGAACTCCTCCGGCCAGATTCACCTCAGAAACCAAGGACACCGGAGTGTCCTTGTCGCCGACATAGAATTTCGCCTGTTTGCCTGCGAGCGAACTGTCGTAGGTGACGGCAAAAAAGACCCATTTCTCCGTCGCGGTGTAACTCTCGGCAGTGACCGCGGCCCGCTGATTCACCTGCAACTGCAATTTTCCCGGTTTCGGCGAACCGACAATCACTTGGCTGTCCGCATCCTGCCAAACCAACAGCGTTACGCTTCCGCCGATCGGCTCAGTGCTGGCTGTCTTAAACCAACCGGCAATCGTAAACGCCGGCAACGGTCCTGAACGGACACTGAGCGTTCCCGCCCGTCCGCCCGCCCCGCCCATGGCAACCGCATCGCTGTTGTCAAACGCCCGGTCACCCGCCTTGCCCGACACGCCAAGCCTGTCAGCGGAATGTAAATCCATCATGGCTTTGGAACGGTCTCTGAAGGTGAAATGGCCAAGAGTGCCTTCGTTGATTGCACTTCTGCCGGACCCGTTGAATTTAAGATCAATCAGCGCGGCTTGCAGCACCCCGGCCGATAAAAACAACACGCCCATCATCTGAACCATTTTCCTGCTCATTTTCTTCTCCTTTTTGTTTTCGCGTTCACCCTGCCTGACGCAATCACTCCTGACGGGCGCACATTGCGCCGCCTTGCCCGACCGGTTCAGATCAGAGACCCGTAGTCCCGGCACGCATCAACCAGCGCCTGAATATTCTCCCAAGACACTTCCGGCTCGAGCAAATGGGAAGGCGCCAGAACGAGCCCCCCGCCGGCCCCGACCTGTTCAATCATCCGTCGCACGGCATCCCGCACCTCATCGGGGGTTCCGAACGGCAACACCGTCTGGGTTCCGATGGTTCCCCAGAACGAAAGGCGATCGCCATATTCCTTTTTAAGAGCCGCCGGATCCATGCATTCCGGCTGAACCGGATTGAGCACATCCACACCAATCTCGATCAGTTCCGGAATAATCGGGTCAATCACTCCGTCTGAATGATACCAAACCAGCGCCTCCGGATTCACTTGCTTGACGGCTCTGATTTGCCGCGCAAGCCTCGGTTTCAGAAATTCTCTCCAACTCTCCGGCGACATCATCATCCCGGTTTGCGAACCGACATCGTCTCCAAGCATAATGATATCCACACCGTCCGCAGCGAGCCGCGCGGCAACCCGCTCATTCCGGCAGGTCAAGCGCTCGAGAAGCGCGTGGACCTTCTCCGGATCCGTATAAAAATCCGTCATCAGGTCTTCCATCCCGCGAATATGCCAGCCCCATTCAAACACCTTGCCGACCAGTGCCTTGACGGCCAGGCCGCGTTCATGCAGTTCTTTCACCTGCCCGCTGACCTGCTCAAAGCGGTACGGCTCATCGAAATCGTCGAGCGGATAGGTTTCAACATCCTCCAATGTCGTGGCGTCTCCCGCCAAGGGTGACACAATATGGGTAAAGTGAGCGACCGACCCCGGCTCGTGGGCAACGCCTATATCCGTGAAGACCGTCCCGGGTTTCAAAGAGCGTCCCTCATAATATTTCCGGGTGTCCGGCTTGTTCCGGCTCGGGGTGATATTGATCAAACGCTCATCGAACCCGTAAAAATCCTCATAATCTGCACTGCCATGCCTCTTCTTGAACTCGTCCAGCAATGCCGGAGAGAGGTGAAAACTCAATGGAATATGCGTTCCGCCGGTACGCCTGATTACACGGATGATATTTTCACGTTTCGTCATTTTCTCTCTCTCTCCATTTTTTAACACATTGCGCCCCAGGTTTTTCCGGGCTGCTCAGGGCTCGACCAGCAGCACCCGGAAGTCATTCGCCGGCAGGGTCAGCTCAATTGCGTTGCCATCAAGGTCGCGGGAGGTGCCATCTTCCAGATCTGTCACGCTCCCGATTCCAGCGCCCAACCGGAGTCCGCTCGGATTGAGAACGAAGCGACGGGATTGCTCCTCCCGACTCCAGTTGGCGAGGATCACCACCGCCTTACCGGCCCCTGATTGAACCAGAGCTGCTGCGTGGATGCCCTGCCCCGGTTGCTCGGCCAGAAACTGCCCGGCATCCGCCGGGCCGATATGCGTCATGTCGCCATAAAGGGCACCGAGATGCTTTTGGTATCCGACATAGAGCCGCTTGACCTCCTCAAGGTCGCAACGGTTCCACAACAGCGGCAGGTCGAGAACCAATGTCCGGGCCAGCATGCCGCGGGTGTAGGCCCGGTAAACGTCCGGGTGCGCCCGATACCAGACCGCCTGACCCGCCGAGCTCAGTTTCATTTCCTTGCCCTGCTTATCAGTGACCGTCTTAGACCAGAACGGGTTCCATTTTAGAACATGGGGCATGATCAACTGCACCGGACCGATTGGAACACCGTAGGCACCCAGCCAATAATCGTCGCCCAAGAGAGAATAATCCGGGAGGTAGGGATAATGCCCGTCGGGGAGTTCTCCGCGTTCAAAGGCCTCTTCTCCCTTTTCATAGAAGACCGCATTCACTCCCTCGCCCGTGGTGACAATATCCGCGAACGAGCTGAATACGACGGGGACTTTGCCGTGGTGGACATTGATCAGATAGTCGGGATTCAGGCCTTTGAGTGCCTTGTAAAGCCGTTTGTAAAAGTCGCGGATTTCATAGACCGGCTTGTAGTATTTTTCGTTGTTGCCGACGTATTCGCCGGCCAGCGGGTTCATGTGATTGTCGGTCGTATCTGCCAAGTCCAGATAAATGCCGGCATAGCCGTTGTCACGAACCCCCGTCACCAGTTGCCAGATCAGCCAGTCGCGCGCGCTTTTCGGATAGAGGTTCAACGGAAAAACCGCGCCTTTCACGCCCGGGATGCTCGCCGTCTCGAACTTCCACTCACTGAATCCCTTGCGCCCGCCGCCCTCCGGCGTGACGAACCACCAGGGATGATACTCCTGCCACTCCGGCACATCGACATATTGCAGAAACACACCCGCATAGGGAATAACGCCCACTCCGTTTGTCTTCCAGTGTTCCATGGCCTCCTGCCACTGGTCGCGGCGGGGGCCGGATTCCGGCGGTTGCGGCAGAAGCGGAGTCTTCAAGGGAAGCATTTCAGTCGGTCCGGGACGAAACGTGACAATGTTCCAAAGTGCCGGGTCAATTTCCCCGTTCAAGGACATTTGCATGATCGGCAAAGTGGTGCGGCCCCGGCTGACCGAGGGCTTGATCGGCACGGGAAACACGGCAAACGAAAAAGTTGTCGGGCCGCTGATCTGCCGGGGCTTATCCACCATGTTGAGCCTCACCAGCACATCCCCGTTGCGGGGCGTGATCTCCATGGCCTTGTCCGCATCCCGGTTCGACCATTCATAATTGGTGGGGATGGCAATATCCAGACCGACACGGGATCCGCTGATGCAGAGATGGGAATTAAAGGCGAAGGCCTTCGAGGCATCGATTTTGCCCGTGCTCTCCTCAATGCCGAAGCGCGTGCTGCGCTGTTCAACGAAATCGTATTCATACCCCCGGTTGAAAAACTGCGCCGCCTCCCCGCTCATCGGAATCTCCACCGCCAGCCGGTCTAGAGAAAGCGGAGCACCGTCCGGGCTGACGGTCAGATCCATGCGGGTAAAGCCGTCGAATTCCACACTGGTCTCGACGGTGACCCGTCCGCCGGGAATGGCCATTTCGCCGTGAACAACTGCCCGTTCGTCATTTTCCCGCCGTAGTATGCCGCGGATTTGAGCGATTTCCACCGGATGTCCGCCGATCTGCAAATCCATTGCGACGGGACCGGCCAGCACCTTTCGCTTTTGGCTTTCTACTTGCTGCGGGATCACGCGTCCGTCAAAATCAAATTCACGTCCCCAGACGCCAACGGTGGTTCCATCCACTTCAACCGGAGTAAACGGAGGTGGCACACCCGGCTCCATGCCCAGCGAGTTGTTTTCCCATTCATAACCGAACCCCTTGTAGGGGCCGGATGCGGCTCCCGGAGATTGAAATTCAATCGGTGATGACACCACGCCCGCCGCTTTCTCGCCTTGCGAGAACACCATTGCGGCAACGACCAGTGCGCCTGAAATTGTTGACCTTCCCATTGTTATGACTCCTGACGTTAAAACTTCAACTGGTACCCTTTACCAATCACGCCGCCCGTAAAGAGGGCGGCGTGATGGATTAAACCCGGTCGTCCAACCGCGAGTGAAAATCACGCGATCAGGCGGCGAAGAAACAGCAGAACTGAAGAGCTGATCACGAACAAACCGACCGTGGCGGGTTCAGGAATGGCTGCCACACGCATGGCATCAATTGACTGAAGATCCATCGCGCCGGAATCCAGATAGAAATTATCGAGCAAGCCGTCAAAAGCTCTGATCGGATTTCCCTGATTGCCTATCGTTATGGTGCCCGTGATATCGGGTGCTCCCCCGGCTAAGTCAAGCGAAGAGACCAATGTTGCCGCACTGTTTGTTCCTCCAACATAAAACTTCGCCTGATTGGAGCCGAGCGTACTGTCATAGGTCATGGCAAAAAAGACCCATTCCTGAGTCGCGGTATAGCTTGCAGCACTCTCGACAGTGGTTGCATTGACTTTCAAACTCAGTTTACCCGAATTCGCTGAGCTGACTATCAATGCGCTATCGGCATCCTGCCAAACAAGCAATGCAGCACCACCGCCAATCTGGGTCGTATCAGCGGTCTTAAACCACCCGGCAAGGGTGAAACTCGCCAGCGAACCGGAGTTCTGGTTGATATCGGATCCTGCCCGTCCTCCGCTTCCGCCCATTGAAGCAGAAGCGCTGTTGTCGAACGCCCGATCACCCGCCAGACCCGACACGCCGAAACCATCCGCAGTATGCAAATCTGTGTTTGCGCTGCTACTGTTCTTCAGCGTGAAATTACTGGTTGTTCCGGCGTTGGTTGCAACAGTTCCCGTCTCGTTAAACCCGACATCAATCAATGCCGCATTCAACACCCCGGCCGACAACATCGCCACGCCTGCCACCCAACTGATTCCTATTCTCTTCATACTCGCTCTCCTCTCTCTTGCCTCATCATCAGGCTCCATAGGCGACCTGCCGCTGGATACAAAAACCTGATCAATTGATGGCACTGTATCCCGCCATGCATCTTTCGCAATCAAAAGGAGTCGTTACCTGTAACCCATTGTTCAAAAAATATTCTTCCATCGAATAATCTTCGGTTTTTGCGCAGTAAAAAAGAAATCAAGCTGGAGTAAAACAACAGCGTTGGCCCACGGATGGCAAAGCCGTCCCGCGGATTGATGACCAGAGAATGAACCAAAATTCGGCAGTAGAGGATCGCGAACCGAGCCGGAGGCGAGTTGGGCACCGCGAATGCGGGGCAACGAAGTGGCAATCAACGCGAATGGGCACGAATTTTTAAAAACCCCAATAAAAAAACAGGTTTCAGTACGATGTCATAGAAACGGAACCGCATCCATTAGGTGCAGAATGTAGTTTGCGTAAGTCATTTATCATTAGCGATTATTCGCGTTAATTCGCGATCCAAATTCAGCACGGTTTTGGGTGTAATCCCCAATTTTAACCGCAAGCGGAAGGCCGGTTCAAGTCGGCTCGGTCAGGATTTCATTCAATACCTGATCTATCTGCCAGATGCCGCAAAGAATCCCTGCACTCCTCCTCTGAATCTGATCGCCTCCGTACACGACCAGGTTTCCAAATAGATTGCCGCGCAACGGATGAGTGAGCAACTGACCGACCCGCCCGGCACACAGCCGGACAAACGCAAATCCAAGAAAAAAACATGGATTTTACAAAACGTTATATAATAGATACTTATAACGTATTTTATGACCTGCTGTTCATTTAATCAGGTCGACGTTCTTGCGGTTTGCTCTCTGGGTCCGGCGCGACCCGGTCAGCGCGTTTGACAGAACGCCGTTTGTCCGGAATGCCACTCGCCCCGGATATGCAGAATGCGGGCGGCAATCGGCAGTTTTCCGAACCGGTTGTTGATGAGCTGTTCGTGCAGCAGGTTGATCGCCGATTCAGCGCAGGTAGTCAGGCAGTAATCAATCCCCGCAAGATAGGGCTTTGCGGGGGGCAACCCCAACACAACCAGACCGATGTGTTCCGGAGCATTCCTTACCCGGTCTTCAATCGTCTGGCAAAAGGGACTGCCGGTCCACAGGGTCAGGATCAAATCCGGTTTCTGCCGGTCAAACCACCGGTTAAGCCGCGCTTCGGTATCTTGTCCGCCGCAATCGAACGGCTCCAGCAAGCGCAAATCGCGATGCGCATAGCGGAATGAATGGTAGGCGCCGAAATACTCAACCGACGCATCATAGTCCGGATCCAGCACCAGACCGACCCGGCGATAACCCAGATCGCAAGCCTGCCTCAAGGCCAGCTCCATATTGTACGGGCAATCCGGCAGGACGCTGTAACAGGGAATCCCCGGTCGGCGCCCGCAGACCACCGCATAATGATCCCAATCCAGATCGGGAACCGGGCTCCGGCCGGTAATATACACCCCTCGTATCCCGCGTGCCTTCAGGATTCCGTCAATCCGCTCGCCGGTCATGCCGGGTTCCGCATAGCCGAGCGTATCCAGATGATAGCCCAGCTGCTCCGCTCTCGCCTTGGCCGCGTGATAATAGGCGACCAGAGTCAACCCTCTTTCATTCCCGTACGAGGCGGGCTCTCTCTCCAGATCATGCAACATCAGGATCGTTGTCCCGGTATCGTTCTGCTTTCTCCGGCGGATATCGGTCATCAGCGCCGCCGTCAGCGGATTGGGCCGATAACCCATCCGTCCGGCCAGCCCAATGATTTTTTTACGCGTTTTGTCCGAGATGCCCGCCGCGCCCCGCAACGCTCTTGAAACCGTCTGCTTGGAAACGCCCGCCGCCCGGGCAACATCGGCCATATTGACTTTGGCGCCAAAGGCGGTGGGCGGCAATGACGGCACCTCTTCAGGAACAAACGAATCCTCCTCATCCATCGGCAATGGATGGAGTTCGCGCAGAATTTCAGACGCCTTGCCCGTCGAAATCCCGAAGCGTTCCGCGACCGCCCGCACGGTCCAGCGTGTTCCGTTGGGAGCAGGATCCTGCTTCACCGTCCGGGTGATTTTTGAAATTTCAGCAGCCGGAATCTCCGGACGCCCCCGCTTTGCCGTCTTCCGCATCGTTGTCCGTTTCATACCGGTATTTCAACCAACATCCCCACCGAACGCAACGTCCGAGTTAAAGAAACCCGCCTTCGTTTGAAGGCGGTTACTTAAAAACTGCATACATCGCCAGGATGTTTTTAATAGGAATATCCGGCCCCAGTATTTGGCTCGGTGCAAAAATATAACCGCCCCGGGTTCCGCCGAGAACTGTAGCGGCCATCTATTAATGAGACTCATTTTCCAAAAAACCGGGTTACACTTTTCCTCCTCTGGAGATCGTAATAAAGCCGTTCTCCAGTAACCAGTTTCGCACGGCTGTGCGCCATGCCCTGTCTGTTTCATAGCCTTTCACGGCCATGAGCTCCAGCATCTTTTCTTTTATGTTTTCATAGACCTCCTGTCGTCTGCGGCGGGTGTACTGCCGGGCGGTGTTTTGCCCGGAACCGAACACCTCGCACGGGGTGCGGTGATTCAGGTCGGCCAGCGGCCGGTGATTGAGCTCGTGGATGTCCATCTCGTGCACCGAGCGGGACAGGAATACGAACCGATTCTACACACCCTTCATCCCCGCAGATACTACGTCACTCGCTCCGGCTGCACATCTTTTTCCCGTTCTTCGTAAATTTTCATGGGAGCAACTCCAGCTTTCCGCAGTGGAAAAGGATGGCGATCCGGTAGCCGCGAGCGTTTGATTTAACGGTCTGGATTTTCGAGTTCAGACCCTCGACCACTCCATTGCTGATCTTCCAGGCCAGAAAGCTCAACAAGTTCTCGATATGCTTTTTGATCATCTTCGCCACCTTCTTGACCGGGGTCTGGCCGCAGTTAATGGCCCGGGCATACCACTTTTCAAAGAACACACGTGCCTGTGTCACGTTCGGACAGTTCCAGAAGTGACTAAACAGCTCCTTGATTTCCCATGCGCGGGCCACTTTCAAGCCAGCCTTTTTGAGTTCCTCGAACCGGGCGGCGGCATCCTCTGTAAGCGCCGGCTCATTTTTCAGCCACCAGTATTTCGTACCTTTTAAGCCGTCCTCTCCATTGCGAATCATCTGCCGGTTCTCTTGCCGCCGCACCTGATCCACCGCTTCATTGAGATGTTTTGAGACATGGAACCGGTCATGAACGATCTCGGTGAACGGCATGACCTCGTTAACCGCATTCCGATAGGCAGGCCACATATCCATGGCCGCAGCGAACACCCCGGATTGCTGGGGGTTGCTCAACGCCTTGTTCAGCAGCTTTTTAGCCGATTGTTCGTCCCGGTTTTCCGCCACATCCAGAACACGGCCGCCTTCCAGATCGCAACAGGTCGTTACAAAGCTCATCCCTTTCCCGAAGCTCTTCTCATCGATTCCAATGTAGGGGATCTGCCTCTTTTTACGCCGGGCCAGTCCCCGCTCAACCGCCCGTTTTTTGATCGTCTCAACCTGATGCCAGTTCAGCTTCAGCAGCTTGCGGGCATCCTCCACGCTCCGGGCGGACTGAAGCACACTGATCGCAAACCCCTCGAACAAAAGAGTAAACCGGGCATGCTTTCCGGCCCACGGAACGGCCACGGTTTTAACTCCATGCTTCAAGCACTCCACACGCGGGGTTTTCGCATGAAGGAGCGTCTCAAACTGCATGGTGTCAAGATGACGCCAGGTGCGCCCGGCGGCTTCATCATAAATCCGGCAGGATGCGCCGCACTCCGGGCATGTCTCAGTCTGCCCGACGTGCTCAACATAAATGTCCACCTGCAGCTTTTGCATATTCAAATCGACCTTGGTGACCGACCACGGCGAGCGCAGTCCCAGCAACTGTTCGTAATGTTCTTCTGTAAGCATGCCCCGTTATGTGCCTGAAATCCGGTTGGCAAAAAAGCTCCGTTTCCCTCACACTCCACGAAATTCAGCGAAGAACCCTTTTTCCTAATTTTCATCCATTTCGATCAATGTTTTCAGGGAAATTCAGTGCGGATTCGTTTTCGTATAGGCCAGTAAAACGTAATTCCGTTTTTCTGAAAGCAACCGGTTTTAGTTTTCATCGTTCAACTCTATTGTTTTGCCGGTGCGTGCAGACTCATAGCAGGCTGCTAGAATTCTCTGGCTGCGCAGTCCGGTTTCTCCGTCCAGCACCGTCGGACGGTCCTCAAGAATCGCCGCGCTGAACTCTTCGATTTCCGCCCGGTACATATTGACCGGTTCAGGCCGAAGAATCAGTCCCTCTCCGGGATCGCGAGCCATCTGCCCGGCATCGTAAGCGGCTTTGTCCCCTTCAAAAAAGGCTTTCATCTCTCCGGCTTCGCCCTGCCCGATCGTTCCGCAGGCCAGAATGCTGCCTTTCGACCCGTACAGTTCGAGCACGTTTTTGCTGCCGGCATCCGGAATGCAGAAAAACGCATCCACGGTCGCCATAGCGCCGCCGGCGAACGTCAGCAGCGCCACGGCGCTGTCCTCGGATTCATAAGCATGCACGCTGCGGTGAATGGAACAGCTGACGGTTTTCACCTCGCCGAAAAACATTTCCAGCAGATCGATGCAGTGGCCGCCCATATCCATCAGGCTGCCGCCGCCGCCCTGCGCCGGATTCTGACGCCAGGCGCCGTCCATGGGCGGATACCAGCAGGAGAGCTGCGCCCGGCCGTAGACCGGCTGACCCAGGCGACCTTCGTTAATCAGTTTCAGCGCGGCCTGATGCTGCGACTGAAACCGCATCATGAAGGCGATACCGAGCATGACGCCCGCCTGTTCGCAGGCGGCGATCATCTGCTGCGCCTCATCGTTGCTCATGCCGAGCGGCTTTTCGCACAGGATGTGTTTGCCGGCCGCGGCGGCAGCCAGCACCTGCGAACAGTGCAGATAAGCGGGCGTGGCGATGTAGACCGCATCCGCATCCAGACTCAGCAGTTCCTCTTCGCTGCCCGCCGCAACCGCCCCGGTTTGCGAGGCCAGTTCCGTATTGGCCTTCTGATCGACGTCATATACCGCAGACAGTTCGGCATTGTTCGCCGCCAGAATTCCCTCCGGGATGGTCCGGCGTTTTGCAATTCCGCACGACCCCAGAACAGCCCACTTTATTTTTTTCATCCCGTCCTCCGATTAATTAATAGCTTGTCACTACGGTCCGCCAAGACGGCTTGTAAACTCTCAGCCCGCCGATACGGATATGCGACTGATAAACGCCAAAGCCGATTCGCAGAGCCTTTTCGGGGCTGACCGCCTGCGGCACTTCCGATTCCATCACCAGATGTCCGTCGACAAAGATAAATGCGATTTTCCCGACGTTTCCCGAATGGATTCGGTACATTCTGCCAGCCTCCAGCGGGAAAAGCGGCGTCGTTGTTG
>JBILEA010000024.1:0-19721 GCA_044352355.1 Pontiellaceae bacterium
GAATCTGGCGATGGATTGGGCGGCAACCGGTGATATTCCCGATCCTCTTATCACAATGGATTATTCAATCGACGGAGCCGCCGCAAAGACAAATTTTGTAATCGGCGTTCAGGCTAACGCGAATTGGATTCAAACCATGGAGGACGGGAGATCCGTCACGAACGCACGTGCCGGAAAAGTGACAGTGAACGGCGTTGCCGGAACTTCCCTGTCAGATGTTTTCCAGACCTATACGCCAACCATTACGGGCACGGGTTCGGTGTTGACGGTCACTTTGAAAATGGCTACTTCATCAACGCTTTGCGCATTTGGAATGGATAATCTCAAGCTATCCGGAACGGCGATTATTCCACCCAAACAGCTGCTTGGCCTTTATATTGTCGGGGCCATTGGTCAAGGAGCTGTGTCTTCGCGCTGAAATCAGGATCATTCCAAGCAGGACTGGAATAATGAGCAAGAAAAACATCCTGACCTTAGTTTTATTGATAGGGTCGCTGGCCGGTACTGCTCCGGCCGCAACATTATGGTTTTCGCAGAAGGCCGGGGCGGGTTCCGGTTCCGCAGTGGCGGGCGATCTGATTCTCAACAACGGACGGGTGATCACTAATCTCAGCGCCTCGGGGCTCTCGTGCATCCGAACCAATGCCGGGGACGATCTGCTCTATTCGATCGTTTGGGTGAGCAATGATTTTAACGGAGATGGCACTAACGACACGCTGTCGTTCGATCTGCGGGTGGAAGGCTTCACCAATTCAACCTACACCTATAGCACGAATGCCGGACAATCTTCCATGACCGCGCTCGGCGCTTCGTCAGACGTGACCGCCATTAGCAACACATGGGGAGTTGGTGGCGACTACGACGTCGATGCCGGTCAGAGCCTGCGGTTCAGTGTGACGAATGTCCAGGTGTCCGCTCCGGGCTGCGTCGGCACGTTCGGAGGGTTTACCGGGGTGAAAGTGATTGAGTCGAATGGGGGCCATGACCATCTGCTCATTCTGGGCGAAGGTACCGGACTCGACTCAAAGAACTTCAGCACCCCGGATGCCACGTATACTTTTCCGGCGGTCGATCGGTTTGTCGTCACGGGCGCCGGAAGTTTCTATGAATTCGCCCAGTGGGCGGTTGCCTCTATGGATTTCAAGTTCAGTGTGTCCAACCCGACCAATCCGGCCGTTTGGGATGTAACCGATTATTCGGAGTTCGTCACCGGGCCGGGCTACCGGGATGAATATCCGGCGCAGCAGAGCTTTTCGAACTATCCGGCCTTTTCCTGGGACACGGTGCCTCGCTGGCTGATCATCAGAAAGAGAACAGCCTACACCGCCGCAGACATCAACTCGATGGCCACCAACTATCAGCTCATTGTGTTTGAAAAAGCCAATCAGGCGGGGTTTTCGACGATAGAGGAAGGCATCCTCGACACCGCCGCGCGGGTCAGGGCGGTTAATCCGGCCACCAAGAACATCTTTTATTGGAACGCGTGGATCCACTACGGCGGCTATGCGGCGAATGCCCTCTACGAACCCCATGCGTGGGAGTGGAGCAACCACACTACCGATAGCAACGGAACCGAGATTATCTATATGTTCAAAGATTTGTACTACACCCACAACTATGCCGTGCCCGAAATGAGGGACTGGTGGGTGAATACTGCCTTGAGCATGGCCGGCAACAGCGCGATTGACGGCGTGTTTATCGACAAGATCGGGGAGCTGGACACGGGCGTGTTTATCGACGGCGTACCGGCTTCAGATTATCTCAAGATGATGGTTGCGCTGGAGCAGGGACTGCCCGAGGGCAAGCTGAATCTCGGAAATACCCTGCGAAACGAACGGAACAACGGTGCCCGGGACTTCATGGAAATTGAGGACGGTTCCTATCTGGAGCGGTGGAACCTGCCGGACCCCGGCAGCACGCCCGCCCAGAGCACGGCAGATTCAATTGCCGTTTCCATTCAGCTCATGCGGGAAGCGCTGGCGAAGGGGAAGATCATCCTGTTCAAGACCTCGTCGCCGGACGAATACGCCGCCGCGACTCAGTCGAATATGTCGGCCCATGTGGAATATCCCCTTGCGATTTTCCTGATCGTGGCCGAAACCAATGGCTATTTCGCCTATCAGGCGGGCGTGGATGCCACCTATCCGTCATGGAACTGGGACGCCAGCTGGATGCCGGAGTTCCGCCGTCCGCTGGGCAAGCCACTGGGCGATTCGGTCAGGAACGGGTATGTCTATACCCGCTCGTATGAGCATGTTGATGTCCGGGTTGATATCAGCACGGGGGAATCTTTGCTGGCGTGGGACAGCGTGGATTCCGATGGAGATGGGATGCCCGACCTCTGGGAATACCGGAACTTCGGCGGCACGACCAACGCAGTCGCGTCCGCCAATCCGGACGGCGATGCCTACAACAATCAGCAGGAATATATCGCTGGGCTGAATCCGAACGTGTTCGACACCTTTGCCGTCTCGAACTTCACCGTCGGCGCAAATAACTCGTTCAAATGGAACGCGGCCAGCGGCCGTTTCTACAACGTCTATTGGTCGAGCAACCTGCTCAACGGTTTCACGCTGCTGGGCAGCAATGCTCCCGGCGGGGCGTTTATCGACACAAATCATGCGGGAGCTCCCAAAGGCTTTTACAAGATTACGGTCGGGCTCGAATGAATTCGCCCTTAAATCAAAACCGGATTGAAAAGAAAAAAATGAAAACGAAAGAAACTGCCATGAAACACACACTATCATTCCTCGCCTCCGTGCTCGCTCCTCTGGCCGCGCTGCACGCCGGCACCACGCCGGCGCAAAAGCCCAATATACTGCTCGTCGTGGCTGACGACATGGGATTTTCGGACGCGGGCTGCTACGGTGGCGAAATCTCCACACCCAATCTCGACCGTCTGGCCGCCAACGGCCTGCGCTTCACTCAGGCCTACAGCACCGCTCGCTGCACTCCCACCCGCACCTGTCTGATGACCGGGTATTATTTCCAGAAGAGGGCTCCGTCTGCGCTGGTAAGCGAACTGCTTGGATCGGCAGGATACCGTTGCTACCATTCCGGAAAATGGCATGTGATTGAGCCTGGAAGTGATACTGAACCGATGCATCGCGGCTTCCATCATTCTTACTATAATCGTTCTTCGGGCAATCATTTTTCCGGCAGTCCCTCAAAGAACATTGTCAACACGCTCGACGGATCCCCGGCGCCTGAGACCGGCGACTATTATTCCTCTACCGTGACTGCGGATTATACGATCCGGTTCCTGCGCGAACATGCGGAGAAATATTCCGACTCGCCCTTTTTTGCGTATGTGACATTTGTCGCCCCCCATTATCCGCTCCAAGCACCCCAGGAAGATATTGATCGCTACCGCGACCGTTACCATGAGGGCTGGGACGTGGTCCGGGAAAAGCGTCTCGCGAAGCTGCGCAGCGAAGGCATCGTGAACTGTGAGCTTTCCGCAATGGAGGAGCAACTGGCGCCGCGCTACCAGACGAAGTATCTGCCGCCGCTTGAAACCACCCGCGCTGTTCCCTGGGAAACCCTGGATGCAGAGCATCAGAAATTCCAAGCCGCTAAAATGGCCATTCACGCGGCCATGGTTGACCGCATGGATCGTGAAATCGGCAGAATTCTTGATCAGCTGCGGGCCATGAATGCGTTTGATAACACGGTCATCATGTTTCTTTCGGACAACGGGGCCACAAGCGAGCTCAACTATCGCGGACGCAATGACGAGAGTGCGCCCATGGGCTCGGAGAAAACATATCTATGCCTCGGACCCGGATGGTCAAGCGCTGCCAACACGCCATTCCGGCGACACAAAATCTGGCTGCATGAAGGGGGCATTTCAATGCCGTTGATTGTCCACTGGCCCAAAGGGATCACTGATCGGGGATCCCTGCGACATACGCCGTGTCATGTCATCGACTTTGTGCCTACTGCGCTGGAACTGGCCGGTGTCACGCGGCCCGGAGAGTTCAATGGCAAACAACTGCAGCCTCTGGACGGAAAAAGTCTGGTGCCGACATTCGACGCTGACCGGCAGATTGAACGCAGCTATCTGTACTTTGAACATGCGAAAAACCGGGCCTTGCGGATCGGGGACTGGAAAATTGTTTCCTCACCCGAAGAAAATGACGTCTGGAGCCTCTACAATCTGGCGGAGGACAGGACCGAGATGCGCGATCTGGCCGCAAGCGAACCGGAGCGGCTGAAAACAATGGTCGATACTTGGACCCGATGCACATCGGAATTCAGGGCCATTCCGAGAGGAAAGGCGCTGAAAGAGAAGGATAACGAAGGACAGGAAAGCAATAAGGAGCAATGACGATGAAACAGATTATTCGAACCCTTATGATAACATCAGGAATGGCATCGGCCGGTCCCGGCTTTGCCGCGGACAGACCAAACATTCTTTTCATCGTCGGCGACGACATGGGCTACGCGGACGTCGGCTTCCATGGCTGCAAAGACATTCCAACCCCGAATCTCGACGCTCTGGCTGCCGCTGGCGTTCGGTTCACCAGCGGCTACGTCAGCGGCACCCAGTGCTCACCATCGCGTGCAGGCTTGATTACGGGACGTTATCAGACGCGTTTTGGCTACGAGTTCAATCCCGATGGTCGGAATGGCCTGCCGTTGACGGAGACCACCATTGCCGAACGCCTGAAGGCAGCCGGCTACGTCACCGGCGTGGTTGGCAAATGGCACCTCGGTTCCCAAGCGGCAATGCAGCCGCAGAAGCGCGGCTTCGACGAGTTCTTCGGTTTTCTTGGCGGCAAACACAGCTACTTCGAAGCGGACGCTATCCTGCGCGGCACCGAACAGGTCAAGGAACTCGATTACACCTCCGACGCCTTCGGACGCGAAGCGGTGGCATTTATCGAGCGTCACAAGGCCGAGCCATGGTTCCTCTACCTCGCGTTCAATGCTGTCCATACACCGATGCACGCCACCGATGACCGGCTTGCGAAGTTTCCCAGCATCGCGGATCCGAAACGCCGCACCTATAACGCCATGATGCTCGCCATGGATGAAAACGTCGGGCTCGTCCGAAAGAAACTCGCCGAGACCGGGCTTGACCAAAACACGTTCGTCTTCTTCATCAGCGACAACGGCGGCCCTACGATGCCGGGCGTCAGTGTCAATGGCTCGCGCAATGATCCGGTCCGCGGTTCCAAACGCACGACGCTTGAAGGCGGCATCCGGGTCCCGTTCCTCATCGCTTGGCCCGGTCACCTCAAGCCCGGCGTCTACGACCAGCCCGTGATTCATCTCGACGGCACCGCCACGGCGCTGGCCGTGGCCGGAGCGAAGACCGACAATGTGGAAGGCGTCAACCTGTTGCCCTTGCTGACCGGCGAAAAAGCTGGCGCGCCGCACGCCGCGCTCTATTGGCGTCACGGCGAACAGATGGCCATCCGCGCCGGCGACTACAAGCTCGTCCGCTACGACAGCAACGCCGACAAGCAGACCGGTGGCCGCGCCCAGCCGGTCACCGAGGCGAAACTCTACAACCTCGCAACAGACATCGGTGAGACCAAAGACCTTGCTGCCGCACAGCCGGAGAAGGTGAAAGAACTTCAGTGGCAATGGGACGCGTGGAACAAATCGAACGTGGCTCCGCTTTGGGCCAGCACCACGTCCGACAGTGATGGTCCCGAACCCGGAGTGGCGCGCACACAGAAACGGAAACAGGCCAAGAAAGAAGACTAACCAGAAAGCACAGTGAGCCACTGAAAAAAAACCATCAACTCTACTAAACACAAAGGGAATAATCATGAAACAAATCCTCATACTTCTTACCGTCCATATGCTCACAGCACTGAATGCGTTGTCTGGTGATCGGCTTGACTCCAGAGATTTTGCCAATCCGCCGCCGGATAACATGCCGGCCATGCTCTGGTTCTGGAAAGACACCTTCATGACCGAGGCTTTGATCGAAAAGCAACTCGATCTGATGAAGGAAAAAGGGATCATGCGCGTGTCGATCTCAACTCGCGGAAGCGGACACCAAGCCTATGGCAAGGAATGGTTGGACCTGATGGACAAGACTCTTCAGGCGGCCAAGAAACGGGGCATGAAGATCTGGTTATACAACGAATACCGGATGGGTATTGGAAAAATGGTTGTCGAGGGCGGAGAAGCCATGGGGAAGACATTCGAGCCCCGGCCTGACCTGCTGTCCAGTATGCTGCGGCATGCCGTGTTGGAGGTCAAGGGGGGCCGCGTTGCCGATTTGAGCAGGCTCCTCCCGGAGGTCTCCAGGCCCAATCCCTCGAGCATAGGCATCAAAAATGGCGCTCTGGCTCTGTCGGGTGTTGATGCCTGTCTGCTTAACGCGGAGGGCGACATTACGGACGGGCGTATTTCCTTCGATTTGAAACCGACGGCACGGAAAGAGTCTATGCGGAACTACGGGAAGGACCTCGGATGGGTGTTGCGCGCGCAGAATGAAACCAGCGGCTATTTTCTGTTCTTGCAAACAGAGTCCGATAAATTTCCGATGACGATCTTGAACTGCCTCGGTATACGCGATGGGAAAACCATCCTGAGAAAAAGCTGGCCGATCGAAATCGGTATTCAGAATAACACAGCCTATCGCATTGAAAACGTGCTGTCCGGAAATAAAATCGCCATTTTCATTAATGGCAAGAAGATCGCGGATTTCGAGGATGATACCTTCCCCAAAGGGAGATTTGGCCTCTGGAGCTCTACTCAAATCAGCATGAGCATAGACAATCTTGAAATCAGCAGGCCGGATGGCAAAACCCTTGTTTACGATTTTGCAAGCCCGGGCTCGGAGAATTCTTTCGGCAAGGATTTTGATCGCGACAATCTGGTTGCGGTTGCGGCTATTCCTTTAGGGGGAGGGCTGGCTGATGTGAAGGACTTAACTGAGGCCGTTGCGGGTAAACGCGAATGGGATTTCGGCAACACCCCTTGGTTGATTCATTTTTTTACAAAGCAGACCTATCATAAGAGACTTGGAGATAGCTTGGGCGATGTGCTGAACCCCGAAGTCGGAGAACTCTATTCAGACATACTATATGGCGGCATAAAGCGGAGATTCGGCTGGGCCATGGAAGAGGGGATCCTGGAAGCCGTCAAAGACGATGAGCCGGTTAATTCTGCTTGGCCTGGTAATATCCCGTGGTCGGTGGGGATTGAAAAGCGCATGAGGGCCCATGGCAATAAACCGGCGGAGATCCTGCCAGCGCTGTTCGCGGACTACGGCCGGGAAGGAAAGGTAAGAAACGGTTTGTTTTGGCGCTGCTACAATGAAGCCTGGAGCGAGGGATGGTATGCGCCGCAGGGAAAATGGTGCGCAGATCATGGGATAAGCCTGCTCTCCAATCCACCAGGTGATAATTCTGGACCGGGATATTTTAATGCGGGCGGCAACTATCAACTGAATAATCAGCACGTGCAGATTCCGGGCCATGACAATGTGTTCGCGGAATTGGTGCCTGGCAAAAGAAGTCTGATGCCGCGTTACGGCGTCAGTAGTGCGAACATATTCGGACGGAAGTGGACCTTCATGGAAACGTTTGGCGGTTACGGATGGTGGGTCTCGCCGGAAATCTACAAGTATGCCATCGGATCCATGGCGGTCCGCGGGGAAAATATGTTTGAGCTGCACGGTTTCTGGTCGAATTATCCTACCACGCCGGAGCAAATTCCTTTCCCGCCGACTTTCGACCCGGATTCAACCTGGTGGCCGGTGTTGGACAGGATGGTCATCTGGGCAGGACGGGTCTCGCTGCTGAATACGGGTAGAGCGGTAAAACAAACGGCTCTTTTGATTCCACAAAGAGCTGCGGAGTGTTCGCGTAAGACGGCAACTTATGCGCCGCAAACGGCCCCGATTGACGCCGCTTTTGAAGAAGCGGTCTATGCTCTTGAAGATGCTCAGGTGGATTTTGATCTGGTCAGCGAGTCTTTCTTCGACAACGACGCAGCCATGGGAGTGAAGGCCAAGGTTGAGAACGGAAAGCTGATTATCGGTAATGGCATCTATAGCCGCTTAATCGTCGCGGGGGCTGAAACGATGAGTCTGGAGACATTCAAAGTCGTGAGTGAGTTTATGCGTCAGGGTGGAACCGTGGCATGGGTGGGTGCCAACCCCAAGGAAGAAACCCTGGGACGGGATGGGGAGCTGAATGTAGAAATGGAAAGCGTTTCCAAAACAACCGGTAAGGGTAAGCTGTTACGGTGCGCTAAATCCATTGACTTGACGTTGTTGGCCCGGCAGCAGAAGTGGATGACTGCCGAATTTGAGGGTGCCAGCAATGAAATTAGAGTGCTGCATCGCCGTTTTGCGAATGCCGACGCGTACCTGGTCTTTAACGAGTCGGAAAAGGTCTATGATGGAATCGGCGGCTTCCCGAGCAAAGGCGCTCCGGAGCTTTGGGATGTTGATAGCGGCAGGGCATTCGCCGGCGAGGCCGTGGCGGTCAAGGACGGCAATACGGGGGTGAAATTGCATCTGGAGCCCTATCAATTCATGGCCGTCGTTTTCAAGACAGACGGCTCAGTTGGGAGCCTTGTCAAATGGAAAGACGATTCGCTGCGTCAAATGGCTGCCGCGCCGATCAGCTTGCATGAAGGGTGGATTTTCAAGTTCGACAAGCCCGGCAATGAATCGAAACCGATAGAACTGGGCGACTGGACGGCAATGGATCCGAAATTCAGCGGGACCGGAGTGTATGCCTGCGAGTTTACGCTCCCCGGCGGCAACCCGGCCGGAAAACAATGGCTCCTCGATCTCGGTGCGGTCAAGGAGTTCGCCGAAGTCGAAATCAACGGCCAGAAAGCTGGATGGCTATTATGGCGTCCTTACCGGCTGGACATTGGGAACTATCTAAAGCCCGGTATCAACAAGTTAGTCGTTCGAGTAACCAATACACGGGCCAACTCGCGAGGTGATAGCAGAATCAGTGGATTATTCGGGCCGGTGGAATTGAATGCAGTGACTGAAGAATGAGACGGCAGTGTCGCCGGCGGAGCGTTTTTCGATGCGGTGCAGACAGGAGACCCTAAAGGCTTTTACAAGATTACGGTCGGGCTCGAATGAATTCACCCTTAAATCAAACCCGGATTGAAATGAAAAAAATAAAAGGAATAAACTGCCATGAAACACACACTCATACCCCTCACCACCCTGCTGCTGGCACCGTTGGCCGCGATCTCCGACGACGACGCGGTTGCTGCTAAGAAGCCCAACATCATCTTCATCCTGACCGATGATCAGGGTTATGGCGATTTGGGGCGGCATGGTCATCCGTTACTGGAAACCCCGAACATGGATCGTCTGCACGACCAGAGCGTGCGGTTCGACAACTTCTATGTCAGCCCTTCCTGTTCACCGACCCGTGCGGCGCTGATGACCGGTATGCACGAGTTTAAAAACGGCGTTACGCATACGCTGCAGCCGCGCGAGCATCTTTTTAAAGATGCGGTTATTCTGCCGCAATTGCTGAAAACCGCCGGTTATAAAACCGGCTTTATCGGTAAATGGCATCTGGGCGACGGGAAGGTCTATAACCCCGAAGATCGCGGTTTTGATTGGACCTCCACGAATCAGGGCGGCCCCAGAGAGCATTTCAATCCCGTAATGATCCGCAACGGGGTGTGCGAGCAGAAACAGGGGTTCCGCGAAGATCTGTTTTTCAATGAAGCGATGACCTTTATCGACGAGGCGAAAGATCAGCCGTTTTTCCTTTATTTATGCACCTATTCGCCGCATACCCCGCTGGGGGCGCCTGCCGACTTAGTTACCAAGTACCGTGAGAAAGGATTGAACGAAAAACACGCCACCTATCTGGCTATGGTGGATAACATTGATCAGAACCTTGGTCGTATGATGCAGTTTCTTAAAGAGCGGGGTCTTGAAGAAAATACTATTGTCATCCTCATGAATGACAACGGCGAAACCGAAGGGCTCGATGTGTACAACGCCGGCATGCGGGGTTGCAAATGTACCGCATGGGAGGGCGGGTCCCGCGCCATGTCATTCTGGAAATGGCCGGGGAAATGGCAGCCTCGGACGGTGGATAGTTTGACGGCGCATCTCGATGTGCTGCCAACGCTGTGCGAGCTGGCTGGCGTGAAGATTCCCGAAAAACTCCAGTCTGAACTCGAAGGGTTCAGTCTGCTGCCTCTGCTGAACGGCGGCGAATGGGCGCACAACGACCGGTTTCTTTATCATAATGTCGGGCGCTGGCCGTCCGGAACGGCGAAATCCCACAAGCACGCTATGTGTGCTGTGCGGCAGGGTAATTATCTGCTGGTTCGCAGTGAAGCCTGTGATGACCCGGAGTGCGAAAAACACCAAAGCCAGTGCACCACCTTGCGTGCCGTGCGCAAAGGGCTCACCACCACAACCTATGCCAGCGGATCGGCGCAGATGCATTGGGGTGTCACTGCGCCGGGGCGCTGGGAACTCTTTCAGGTGAAAGTGGATCCGGGATGTCAGAAGAATCTTTCTGCCTCTCATCCGGAACTGGTCTCTGAACTGATCGCCGCATATGACGGGTGGTGGGATAAAACCTTTCCCGATATGATGGCGCGCGGCGGCGATCTGGGCGATCCGAACGCCAGCGAGCGGGCCGCTTCCCGCGACAAACAGAAGATTGCCGTGCAGCCCGCGAAGAAAGTTCAGGCGCCAGCACATGACGATTCACTTTTTTCCCGCATGGATGCTGACGGCGATCAGAAGGTGACCAAAGAGGAGTATGTCGGACTGTTCCTGCCGACCTTTGCGCAAAAAGATTCAGATAAAAGCGGTTCGCTGGATTCCGTTGAGTTTCCGTATCCGAACTCATTCAAGCCCGCAGATGCCGATCGGGACGGAAAGTTGACAACTGCTGAATTTGAAGCACTGTATTCCGCGCAGTTTGATGGGCGGGATAAAAACAAAGACGGGGTGCTCACGGCGGATGAGATGTAAAGTAGAACGAGCGTCCCGCTCGTTCAGGCAGGCGGACGGTGGCGCGGTCGCAACCAAAGAAATCTGACAAAATCAATGATTTGTAAAAACAGACCCCGTTTAGCTTTTGATGAGTGAAGCGTTGCGGGAGAAAGCATGTACAAAAGGAACACTGATGAAAGTCCGCCATGCAATAGTCTTGGTTAGTGCAATGGGGCTGGTCGGCTGCCAAAGCCGCGCAGCCTCAGTGCTGGATATTTTTCCGGACTCCGGCCTGCAATCCGGAACCGGCGCGGCCGTTTGTTCATTTGAATACGAACCGTCCGGCTCGAAGTGGATACCGGGAGTGGATGAAAAGAAGGTTTTTCTGGCCTCCATCACTGGTGATGGCTGGCGGCTCGGCATCGGTAAGGGCGGGCAGATTTACTCGCTGCGTGGGCCGTTCGGTGAATCCATTCCTCCGCAGCGTGTTGAATCTCCGTGGAACGATGAAGTTTGGCAGTTTGTTATCACCAATGAAAAACTGATCGGCCCCTTGCAGGATTACCAGAACGCCAACCCGAAAATGCGGGAAGTCACCACCCCGCTGATGTATTTCATCCATCAGGCCGGCATTTATACCAAAGGTGCCGGATTTGACGGCGGCTCGGTACCTGCGCCGTTTTATTCGCCGTGTCTGCGTAAACGCTGGAATCCGGAAACCCGCACTCTGGAACTGGTGAACTGGATTCAGCAGGCGCGAACTCCCTGCATTTGGAAATCAGGCGTGCTGGTTTATTCTGCCTATCGTGACCTCGGCGACGGAATTATTGAAGTTGATCAAGTGGTACATAATTTCGGCACGGAAGCGCTGTCGTTTCTCAACGCGCCGTGGGGCGGTGTCCGTCATTCATCTTTGCCGTACACGGTCATGTCAAAACCGGATGGAACATGGGAAGCGGTGACCGGAAAATTCGGATGGACCGATATCCCGACGCGCCGGCTGGATCAGACCGGCGGCTGGAAGGCCTGGGTTAAGAACGTGAAAAAAGAGGACAGTCCTGCGCTGGCTCTGGTATTCGGGACGGGTGACTCATCGCAGGTTATCCGCTGGGGCACGGCGGGCGAACCGGTTCGGGATTATCAGGTCACCGAGCGGATTTTTAAGGCGGACCTTCAACCGGGAGATTCTCTTTCGGTTCGGTGGTATTTGATTGCCGGTGAGTTTTCCAATGTTCGGGAACAGGCTGCTAAAGTCGCCGGGCAGGCGCGGATAAAGAGTATTCAATTCGATGATGCGGCAAAACAGCCGGTCTGGATTAAAGAGAGTAAAGTTGTTACTGAAGGCGAGGGCGAGCCGTGGACCGAGTTGTGCGCTTTCCCGGCCAAAGGAACCGTTCCGGTTTTTCTGCTCGAAGATAAGCGAACCGGGGAACAGATCATCACTGCCGATCCGTATACGCTGGCGGAAACCGAGCCGTATCCGAATCCATTGCCGAAAGAACACGATCTTTATGCGGTCTGCCAGAACCGGGTAATCTACAAACAGTATCTGCCGCACATCGGTTATGAAAATTTGCTCGGCTTTGCAGCGACCGACGCGGCCTCTTCAGCTGGAGCCCGACTGGCGCTGCCTGCCGACGCATCCGGCATCCGGCTGCACGAATCGGTTCAGAAGCTCCGGATCCCGTAAATATTGAATGTTCCTGATTACGTAACAGCGTGCGGGGGTATGGGCGGGGAGGTCGTTTGTAGGACCGCTTTCCCGTATCCGGGAAGCGGTGGTTGTTCGTCGTTTCAAGAGAACGTTTCCTGATTAAAAAATGATGTACAAAAATTATTTCAGGTATATTATTAAGATATTCAGCTGAAAGCAAAAGAATGGCAAAGCAGAGAAAGATCAGTCCGTTGAAGAAGGTGGTGGATGAGCGGTTTTCCATCCATCGGAAACGCGGGGGCGGTCTGGTGCGGATGGAGGCGTGGGAGAACGAAGACGGTAAGATTGAGAAATACGGTATTTCTTACATTAACCCCTCGTTGCCGTCGGATGAAAATGGCCGGGTGCTCGGATATGACAATGCGCATGATTACCATCATCGTCATTACAAAGGGGAAATCTATCCGGTCAATGACTTCGTGAGCTATGAAGATCTCGTGGATCGTTTCAGTGAGGAATTGATGGAGTTTGTAAAATGAGCGTGAAAATTAAAAATGGAACCCTGGACGACTTTCTGAATTCAGCCCGCGCGACGGCACGGGAAATGGATGCAGCTAAAAAAATAACCCGGAAGAGGACCGTTTGGGTGGAGTCTGAAGACATGATGCAGCTTTTGAAGCCGGAGCGCACCCGCATGATTGAATATTTACGGACGCACGGACGGGTAAGTTTCTCCGAGCTGGTCAAGGCTATGAACCGGACGCGGGTCAGTGTGAACCGGGATTTGGAAGTTCTGGAAAAATACAGTCTGGTTCACACCCGTACCGAATCCAACCGGGGCCATGGGTTGTGCAAAATGGTTTTGCCGGACTTCGGACACGAGAAAATCCTTCTCGAAGCGGCGGTGTGAATCTCCCGAAAAATGAATCGGCGCAGAATCTCCGGATCCCGTGAATATTAAATGTTCCTGATTACGTAACAGCGTGCGGGGGTATGGGCGGGGAGATCGTTTGTAGGACCGCTTTCCCGTATCCGGGAAGCGGTGGTTGTTCGTCGTTTCAAGAGAACGTTTCCTTCGCGTCGTGGCGTCTTGGCGGTCAAATAGAAGTTGAATGAGGGTTCTTCCAAAGAAATTTCTTCAGTAAAGCCGGAACTTGTAGATCCGGCTTCCGGGCGGGCTGTGCGGCAGGATATGCCGGACCCACGCCGGGTACGGCTGAGTTCCGGCAGTACTCCCTGTTTTGAAGCATGAACCCCTGAAAATAAAGGGTGAAACGAAGGTCAACCCCTTGAAAAAAGGCGGTTCAGCCCGCGAACAGCGAAAGACGGGTTAATCAATAAGATGCGAATAAAAATGAACACGGGGTGAGGCGTGTTCGCTTTTTGCAAAAAGCCTTCGCCTAAAAACCGAAAGTCATGCGAAATCGGTATTAGTTGTTCAGCGCTGCGCGAAGCTCTTTTTCGTAAAGGTGCGGTTCCAGCAGAAACGAGTCGTGACCTTTGTCTGAATGGACGGTGACGTAGTTGACCGGAACGCGCCCTTCTTCGAGTTTTTTCCGGTAGTATTCCTGCTCTTCGGGATAGAAGCAGTAGTCGTCGTCAATGGTAAAAATGGTATAGCGCTGGTGGCGGCATTTTTCAAACAGGGTGGCGTAGTCCGGGGCTCCACTGTCACGCAATAGGTGGAAGTTTGACCATGCGGCGATGAGTTGCAGGTAGCTGTTGGCATCGAAGCGCCGCACGAGCTTCCGGCCCTGATGCAGAATGTAGGATTCGAGAGGGGTGCTGACTTTGTACCACGAGAATTCATCGTATTCCTGCTCCCAGCGGTTTTGGGCGCGCTCTTCAATGAAGTCGAGGGAAACGAAGGTTTTGTGCGAAATCATGCGTGCCAGCGCCAGTCCGCGCAGCGGCGGCTCGCCGTCATAGTAGTTGCCGTTACGGAAGTTCGGGTCGTTTTCGATAGCCAGAATCTGCTCGATGTTGTGGGCGCGGATCAGTGTGGTCGGTTCAATACCGCAGGCGATGGCGATGATACGATCTGTGAGCTGCGGGTAGCGTGCGGCCAGATAAGCCGTGAGCATGCCGCCCAGTGAAGCGCCGATGACGGCGTGCAGTTTTTTGATACCGAGATGTGCGAGTAATGGCAGTTGCGAGTCGACGATGTCGCTGAAGTGGATGCGGGGAAAGTTACCGCCGTAGGGTTTGCCGGTGGAGGGGTTGATGGATGAAGGGCCGGTGGACCCGTAACATCCGCCGAAATAGTTGATGCAGAGTACAAAGAAACGGGTGGTATCAATTATTTTATCCGGACCTATGTAGTCGCTCCACCAGCCGGTCTGGCAGTCTGAATTCCAACGTTCACCAATGCCCGGCACGGCGGGATTAAAGCCGGCGGCGTGCTGTGAGCCGGACAGCGCGTGAAACAGCAGAATGGCATTGTCACCATTTTCGTTGAGTGTGCCATACGCTTCATACGCCAGCGTGACGGGGCCGAAATTGACCCCGCTTCGCAGTGCTAACGTGTCGTAGGTGAAAAATTGTGTTTCAACTGTTTTCATAAGCGAGTGCGTTCAAATCGTTAAAACCGTTTAAGTCGTTCAAATCGAAATAATGGAATACCGGAATTTCCTCCAATACTCCATCATTCCTTCACTCCAATTTTCCATTCTTATTTCAGCGCCTGCTTGAGATCGGCGAGAATGTCGTCGATATGCTCCAGGCCGATCGAGAGCCGGATGAGGCCGGGTGTGATGCCGCCTTCCGCCTGTTGTTCGGTTGTGAGCTGCGAGTGCGTTGTGGTCGCTGGATGAATTGCCAGGCTCTTCGCGTCGCCGACGTTGGCGAGGTGCGAGAAGAGCTGAAGCTTTTCAATGAACTTCTTGCCGGCGCTTTCGCCGCCTTTGACTTCGAACACTACCGTTGCGCCGAAACCGTTTTTAAACAGTTTTTTTGCAATTTTATATGACGGATGGCTTTCGAGTCCGGGAAAACGAACCCATTCAACTTCGTTTTGTTTCTCAAGGAACTTCGCAACGGCCAGTGCGTTTTCGCTGTGACGTTCCATGCGCAGGGCGAGGGTTTCAATTCCTTGCAGGAACTGCCACGCGTTGTCGGGCGAAAGACACGCGCCGAGGTTGCGCAGCGGTACCAGTCTCATCCGCAGGATGTAGGCCAGCGGCGCCAGTGATGGCGGCAGGTCGAGCGCGTAACGGACGCCGTGATAACTTTCGTCCGGCTCGGAGAGCAGGGGATGTTTTCCGGTCGCCCAGTTGAACTTGCCGGAATCCACCACGATACCGCCGATGCCGTTACCGTGTCCGCCCAGCCATTTGGTAAGCGAGTGGACAACAATGTCTGCACCGTGTTCGATCGGTTTGCATAGGTGCGGCGTGGTGAAGGTGCTGTCCACAATCAGCGGCAGACCGTTGGCGTGTGCAATTTTCGAGATTGCTTCAATGTCAGAAACATCAAGCGATGGATTGCCGATGGTTTCGGTGTAGAGCGCCTTCGTCTTGGCCGTGATTGCTTTGGCGAAGTTTTGCGGATCGGACGGATCGACAAAATGCACCTTGATGCCCAGTTGAGGCAGGATGTTATTGAACTGCGTGTAGGTTCCGCCATAGAGGTTGCTTGAGGCCACAATTTCATCGCCCGCCTGCGCGAGGTTGATGATGCTGTAGAAAATGGCCGCCGTGCCGGATGATACGGCGAGGGCGCCTGCTCCGCCTTCGAGCGCGGCGACGCGCTGTTCGAGCACGTCATTGGTCGGGTTCATCAGGCGCGAGTAAATGTTACCCAGCTCCTTCAAACCGAATAGGTTTGCGGCGTGTTCCGTGTCGCGGAAGACATAGGCACTGGTTCTGTAGACGGGGACTGCACAGCTACCTGTGGAGTCCGGGGTGTAGCCAGCGTGAAGTGCCAGTGTTTCGGTATTTTTGCTCATGGGTCATCCTCTCTTTCTCTTATTATTCGTAACTCGTTACGCTTTCAGAGAGGTTTTGGAGATGCGGTTGACCATCAACTTTCCCCTTACGGGGCGCATCGCCTTTTGCCAGGCCGTGGCACCTTTTGTTGTCAGGTTGCCGGGCGTTTGATCCACGCCTCTCTGAATGCATGAGGCGCAACATACGCTTTCTTTCATATCTGTCAAATAAAAATCCGACGAAAAGCATAAACATTCCAGTGAATATCAATTTAGCTAATAGTTTCGGGGTTTTAAATATAGAATCAGGCATTTCCAATCATTGGGAAAGCCAGTAAGGTGTTCTCTCTATGCATAGATTTTTCATAACGGCTTTGCTTTTGCTGTCTGGCGTTTTGTCGGTCCGGGCGGATTCCGATCGGTTGCTGAATTCGCTCAAGCCAGCGGGCTATGTCAGCGATTTCGCCAACGTGATGAATCCTGCCGATCGCGCGACGACGGAGAAACTTTTGGCCGAGCTGGAGCAGAAAACCGGAGCTCCGGTGGCGGTGGTAACGCTGAAATCGCTTGAGGGTGGACAGATCGGCGATTTTGCCAACCGGCTTTTTGCGCGCTGGGGTATCGGGCAGAAAGACAAGAACAACGGGATTCTTCTGCTTTGTGCAACGCAGGAAGGACGCGGTAATCGCTTGCGGATTGAAGTCGGCTACGGGCTTGAAGGGGTGATTCCTGATGCGGTGGCGGGACGGATTCTTGACACGTTTGTGGTTCCGGGCTGGAGTCAGGGGCGGTATGGGTCTGCCGCAGCGAACGGGGCGGCAGCTATTGCACAGCGTATTGCCGCTGACCGGGGTATTGTGCTTTCCGGGATGCCGGAGCATGTTCAACGAGCATCACACGAACAGAAGCTTTCGTGGGTTCATATTATTTTCATTCTGCTGTTTATCATCATTGTTATTCGTCATCCGTGGATCCTGCTGTTTATGCTGAGCAGTGGCGGTGGCGGGCGCAGTAGCGGAGGGTTTGGCGGAGGAGGCTTCGGCGGTTTCGGTGGCGGTATGTCGGGTGGCGGCGGGGCCTCACGCTGATTGTAAGGAAGTAATGCTATGAAAAAAATAAGTCCTGGGGAGTTTACTGAAAAACTGAAAACCGCTTGCGGCGACAATTTGCAATCCATTGTGCTCTACGGTTCGGCGGCGGCAGGCGATTACGCGGCGAAAGGATCGGATTACAATGTGCTGATCGTACTGAACGATTTGCAGCCAGCGGTTTTATGCCAGTTGTCTAAACCGGTTGCGAACTGGGAAAAGGCAGGCAACCCAGCTCCGCTGTTTTTCACCCGTAAGCGGCTGACAGAGGCTGCGGATGTGTTTCCGATCGAACTGCTCGATATGCGTGATGCCCGCAAGGTGCTCTTTGGTGAGGATGTGATCGCCGGGATACATCCCGATACAGCTAACCTTCGCTTGCAGGTGGAGCGCGAGCTTCGCTCTGCGCTGATTCAGCTTCGCCGCAATTATCTTTCCGTCTGCGGCAGTCCGCTGCGGCTGGCGGCTTTGCTGACCGGTTCGTTGTCCGGTGTATTGACAATTTTTCGTGCCGCACTGCGCCTTTATGAAAATCCGGTGCCAGCAGGAAAATTCCAAGCATTGGAAAAGCTGAGTGGACACATCCCGGTGGCGCTGGAAGCGTTCAGGCAGATTCAGGCTTTGAAAGTTGGTACGATTAAAATAAAAAAAGTCGACGTCGGGCGGCTCTTCGAAGAGTATCTCAAATCAATTGAAGCCGTGGTGGATGCGGTCGACCGAATTTAAAAATGGAGGAATGTGATGAAGAAGAAATGGATTGTGTTGGGAATTATTTTGTTGGTGATTGTGATGATTGTCGGATCAGCCATTGGATCTAAAAACCGTTTTGTTTCACTGGATGAAGCCGTGACGGCGCAGTGGGCGAATGTTGAAACGGTTTTGCAACGCCGCTTTGATCTGATTCCAAATCTGATTAATACAGTTAAAGGCTATGCGGTTCATGAAAAAGGGCTTCTGACGGAAATAACCCGCCTGCGCAGTCAGTGGGGTGTGGCTGCTACGCCGGATGAAAAGATAAAGGCTGCCGGAGAAATGCAGGGTGCACTCAGTCGGTTGTTGCTGGTGGCGGAAAATTATCCGGAACTCAAAGCAAATCAAAACTTCCTTGCTTTGCAGGATGAGCTGGCCGGCACAGAAAACCGTATTTCAGTCGAACGCCGCCGTTATAATGAGACGGTACAAGGGTACAATACATCGATTCGCCGGTTTCCCGGATCGGTCTGGGCCGGCCTGTTTAAATTTGAGCGGCGTACGGCCTTTGAGTCCGCACCGGAAGCGTCCATTGTGCCGCGAGTTGAGTTTTAATATCGAAATAAGCCCATTTTTCATCAATTTCGGCTGGGAAAAATTTTATGGAATTGGAGCTTGTACCCATGAAGCGGGTCGGTATGATGGGCCGCTCTTAAAAATGAGCGAGTGTGAAACTATTTTGCTAGACGCTCAGCTGGAGGCCGTGATAGATAATCACGCTTTTCGCGCCGTATTGGGCAATGGACATCGGTTCACAGCCTATGTTGCGGTGCGGGATCGAGAGAAAAAGGTGCCGGGGAACGGCGATTTAGTGAAGGTGGAAATGTCGCCTTACAACATGGGTGTAGGGCAGATTATTATTTAGGTGAACTATGAAGGTTAAGGCATCGGTAAAAAAAATCAGCGCTGACGATGTTATTGTCCGTCGTAAAGGGCGCGTTTATGTAATTAACAAACGCAACCCGCGACACAAACAGCGTCAGGGTTAAAGAAGGAGCAGTTTCATTATGCCTCGCATACTTGGTGTTGATATTCCCGGCAGAAAGCGTCTCGAATACGCTCTGACTTATATATATGGCCTCGGCCTGACCACTTCTCGTGAAGTGATTGCTAAAGCCGGTTTGGATCCAGCAAAAAAAGCTGACGATCTGACCGACGACGATATTACCAAACTCACCGCAGTGGTTCGTGCGGACTATACGATTGAAGGGGATCTTCGCCGCGAAATCGGACAGAACATTCGCCGTCTGATTTCAATCAACAGCTATCGTGGCACTCGTCACCGTCGCGGCCTGCCAGTTCGTGGTCAGCGCACGAAGACCAATGCTCGTACTCGTAAGGGTGCTCGCCGTACGGTCGGTGCGGTTCGTGGTAAAGAAGCCCGTTCAG
>JBILEA010000168.1:0-5994 GCA_044352355.1 Pontiellaceae bacterium
ATATTCTCGAAGCCATTGAGCTGACCGGCGAAGCGCTGAACTGGTTCGGCATTCAACATGGGCGTATTGGTGTTTGCGGACTCAATCCACATGCCGGTGACGGCGGCGCACTCGGCGCCGAAGAATCAACCGTCATCGCTCCAGCCATTGAGACCGCACGCGCCAAGGGCTTTAACGCGATCGGCCCGGTTCCGGCCGATGTGATTTTTTTTCAGGCTTTGGAAAAAAAATACGATGCCGTGGTCGCCATGTATCACGATCAGGGTCTCGGCCCGCTCAAAATGCACGCCTTCGATTGCGGCATAAACCTGACACTCGGCCTGCCGATCATCCGCACCTCGCCAGACCACGGCACCGCCTTCAACATCGCCGGCCAAGACATCGCCAAACCGGCCAGCATGATCGCGGCCATCGAAACCGCTATAGCACTCGCCGGACGGGCGAGCCCGTGGATTCTTGGAACAGTGGATTGATGGATTTATGAAAAAAGAAAAACTAAAGCATCCACTCATCCAACCTTCCACTCATCCAGCCTTCCACTCATCCAACCTTCCGCTCTTCCACTCTTCCAGCCCTTCTCTCCCCAGGCTGACCAGCCCGTCCGTCATCAAAGCGTTGCTTGATGCGCTCGGCCACCGCCCGAACAAAGGCTTAGGACAGAACTATCTGATTGATTCCAATATCCTCGGCATCATCATTGAAGCCGCCAAAATTGTTCCCGCCGACCAGCTGCTCGAAATCGGCCCCGGGCTCGGCGCGCTGACGCAGGCCCTGCTGGCCACCGGCGCCCCGCTGACAGTGATCGAAAAAGACGAAACGATGGCGCGCCATATAAACCATACTTTCGAAAGTGTGGTTTTAATGAAGACCGATGTGCTCGACGTGAACCTGAACGAACTGTTCGCGGGCGGCATTAATAAAATCGTCGCCAATTTACCCTATTCCGTAGGAAGCCGGTTCATCGTCAATGCGCTGGAGGCGCATCCTCTGCCGGAACGGATGGTCTTCATGGTGCAGAAAGAAGTTTCTGACCGTCTGACTGCGCAACCGGGCGGGAAAGAATACGGCCCGCTGGCCATTTGGTCGCAACTGAACTACGAAGTGAAATGTATCAAGAATGTCAGCCCGACCTGCTTTATGCCCGCGCCGAAAGTTTGGTCGGCGGTTGTCCGCTTCGAAAAACGCGCCATTCCGCTGGCCGAAGTGGCCGATTACGAACGCTTCAAAAAACTGATCAAGCTGAGTTTCACGCAACGCCGAAAACAGATCGGCTCTAATCTGCGGAAAAATCATCCGGGATTTTTCCAGGGATTGGAAATGTGCGGGATTGATCCGGCGGCACGCCCTGAACAGATATCCATTCAACAGTGGGTTGCTCTGGCTAATGCGGCTGACAGCATTTAAAGCGTGCGCCACCGAGTTCAACTCGACAGGTCGGCGTCCGGGTGAAGCGAGCACGAAAGTAAAGCTTCCAAACCATTATGAGCGCCTCAAAAATAATGTTTTTCGACATTTTCGAGGCACCCGAACGCCGTTCTTCAAAAACAATCGGTACCTCCACAATCCGGCAGCCAATACGCCACGCGGAATGCGTCATTTCAACCTGGAACGAATAGCCGCTGGACTCAATTTTATCGAGCAGAATGGTTTCCAGCACGCAACGCCGAAAACATTTAAAGCCGCCGGTCGGGTCCGTGAAAGGCATCCCGGTAACCAATTTGACGTAAACCCCCGCACCACGACTCAGAAATAACCGGTGCAACGGCCAGTTGATGACTCGGATGCCCCCGATATAGCGCGACCCGAGAACAAGCCCGGCCTCCTTAGCGGCGGAACGCAACGTTGGAACATCCGCCGGATTATGGGAAAAATCGGCATCCATTTCGCAAATAAATTCGTAGTGACGTTCCAGTGCCCATTTGAAACCGGCGATATAGGCTCGGCCCAGTCCATTTTTCTCCGCACGATGCAAAACCTTAACACGCGGATCCCCGGCCGCCAGCTCATCAGCAATCGCTCCGGTGCCATCCGGCGAGCTATCATCGACAAAAAGAACATCCACATCGGGAGAGCTCGCAAAGACAGCCGTAGCGATCGCGCGGGCATTTTCGCGCTCATTGTAAGTCGGTATAATGATCAGCGTGTCGTTCACAGTGCCGCAGAGCCTACTTGAAAAGTCACATTAAACGCAAGTCGAAGCCGGTTTAATATTGCGTTTGTTAAACGCTTCGTTGATATTGTCGCGCTTTTACAACTCACGGGGAGTAGCTCAGTCTGGTAGAGCGCTTGGTTTGGGACCAAGAAGTCGCAGGTTCGAATCCTGTTTCCCCGACCAAAAAACCGCTGAAGGCGGTTTTTTATAGAAACAGGATGAGAACCTGCGAGCAGGTTTGACCCGAGCGTAGCGAGAGAGGCGCTTGAAAAGCGCGGTCGAAGACCCAAGGGCAACGCCCGCAGCAATCCTGTTTCCCCGGCCACTTTACTTATTGGAAGTCAGCGGGTTGCGTTATTGGCACTTGTTACAGATCCCCTTTTTCAGGACGACTGGTCCCTTATCAATGTCGATTGGCAACCATCTGTGATGGCAAATCGAACCTTCAGCCTGTTAATCCCCAACCAACAAATCCCTTGTCGGCAAAGCGTAACCCAATGCTTCGTATCCCTTAAGTCTCCGTTCGAACATGCGGGCGAGAACCGGGCTCCCTTGATCCACATAGTCATAGATCTGCACTTCGCTTTTGTCGTCGTGCAGACGATGAAGCCTTCCGGCGTATTGCGAGAGGATGCCCCGCCATGAAACCGGCATGGCCAGAAACAATGTATCCAAGCGGGGATCATCGAAGCCCTCGCCAAGATAGCGGCCTGTGGCCAACACAACATGCGGTTTGTCCCGCCATTCATTGAGTTTCGTCCTGATTTCCTTCAACCGTTTCTTCCCCAATCCACCTTTGAGTAAAACAAACCGGTCGATTTTTGAACACAGCAACTCGTAGAGAATATCAAGATGCTGCGTTCTCTCTGTCAAAATTAAAGGACACCGCCCCTTTTCATATACTCCGATCACGTCATCTGCGATCCGCTGATTTCGAGGATTTGACAGCATGAGTTCCCTGTAGATCCTTGCGATAGAAAAATCGGTTTCGTTTTTAAATTCAACATCGTGGCAATTGCGCAAAACCACTTTGTGTGCAAACGGTCGTTGCATGGCGTGCTTTTTGTCGCTTGTTTTGTAACGAACCGCACCGCACTGCATGAAGACGATCGGATGGTGTCCATCCCGTCGCGTGATCGTAGCGGAAAGACCGGTAATATATTTAGCAGGGCAGGCCCGCAGAACATCCTCAAAGCTTTTTGCAGAAATATGGTGGCACTCATCGATAATCACGTAGCCATAGTCCGCAACAAGATCGTCCACGACGCCTTTTTTGATCAGACTCTGAATGACCCCCACGTCAATTCGCCCAAATCGTTTTCGTTTGCCGCCGCCAATCTGTCCGATCTCACTCCGGTCGATTCCCAGAAAGGCGGCCAACCGCTCAGCCCATTGCTCCATCAGTTGCCGCCTGTGAACAAGGATGAGTACGTTGGTTTTCCGTTGCGCGATGAGCCATGCTGCCAGCACGGTTTTCCCGAAGGCAGTCGACGCGGATAAAATGCCGATGTCGTGTTTGAGTAACGCTTTCCCTGCCAGCATCTGCTCATCCCTCAGTTCACCGCAAAAGGATACTTCGAGCGGCTGCCCGGCGTTGCGTTGATCGGATATACTGACTTTGAGGGCAAGAGACTCCAGAAGAGACCGCAGGTCGTCGGCACACCCTCGCGGCAAAGCAATATGTTCGGAAAATTCTTCTGCACAGGCAATGATGCGCGGTTTGTCGAATACGGGCATTCGCATGGCCTGAGCTTTGTAGAATTCCGGATTGCGAAACGCGGCCAGTCGAATAATCGCATTCCGCAATGAAGGCGACAGACCTGTCTTTGGTACGTAAATCTGGTTGGCCTGAACAACTTTGATTGAATCGGGATTTGCTCCGCTTATCCGCTCTGTTCTTTTTCGGGAAGGAGGCAACAGCCAAGGATCTGTACCGTCTTCTTCGGGCGCAGTCCGTACCCCCAAAACCAAATCCTCCTGCTCTGCCGTTTTAACCAGTTCAACAATCCGTTCTGTCCTGATTTTACAGATAGCGGAAAGAAAACTCCATTGATCGGAAAGCGGCACGAAATTGCGGTCGATAAATTCGCTGTTCCCGTTTGCTCTTGCCGCCTTTTGCAGAGGAAGAGCAATAAGGTTTCCAAAACCGCCGGACGGCATGCGATCCTGATTCGGAAAGAAGCGGTCGTAGGAATCGAACCCCAGTTCCGGACGGCTGTTCATGGCGGTGGTCAGAATGAAAGATCCCAACTTGCGCGCAAGCTGCGCCGAAATCGGTTCGTCGAAAAATATCCAGACATGCCCGCCGTTGCCGGAACGGGAACGCTCCAGATAGGCCGGAACACCGGACTCGTCGCAGGATTCTAAGAAGGCCAACGCATCGCGTTGCCATCCCGCCTTATCAAAATCGACTGCCAAAAAGGAACAGGTTTCATCCATGCGCAATGGATAGATCCCCATCACGAAAGGCTTCCCTTGCTGATCTACACCCGAGAGATGCTGCCGGACAATCGCATCCGAGACAGGAATAAATTCGCGAGACTCGCATTTTGCGCATTTTATTTTTGGCTTGCGGCAAACCCCGGGCCGCCATTCATTTACGCATGCAGGCTGGTATCCACTGCGACCGCTCTTGCGGCTTTCAAAGCGAAGTGGAAAAATATCTTCCCGTCCGGAGAAGAGTTCCCGAAAAAGGCATATCTTTGCCGTTTCCGGTGAATGTAAATCAACTCTGTTTTCGCTCTTGGAAATCGTGCCGCGATCACGTTCCGTTTGCAGTCGCTGTATTTGGGCGGCCAGCTCGGAACGTTTCTGATCCAGCAGGCTCAACTCATGGCGCAGATGTTCAAGATGTTGTTCCTTATCGTTCAAGCCCAGCCCCCTGAATGGATCAACTACATATTTAATACCTGCTTTAGTTTCTCGACAGCGCGTTGGTGCCGGAACGGATCCATGCTTCGAATATTTTTCAGCTTCCATTGCAGGGCTGGCAGAGATTCAAGATTTGCGATTGGCAACCGATTCCATTCGGGCTCACCCATTTTCATGGAGAACAAAAAGAGTCGTTCGTTCTGCGTTAACCCGGCATTCAATTCTTCGATCAAACGACGGCGTGTTTCAATCAGTATGTCGAAAGGAACCGCATCACGGGCCATTCCCGCAAACTGAGATTGGTAGAGATGTTCCAAGGGCTGTTCGTTCGGGCTGAGCAGCTCAGCCATCGGTCGGGGATGTCCTGCCAAATAGACCGTGAAGGCCATGCGAATTTCGTCGGTCAAACCGAACCGTTTAAACATGAGAAACACATCGAACAGATCGCGGGGATGTTGACGATCCAGCGCGGCGCAGAGTTTGCCGCCATACAGATCAGCAACCGACAAAATCCGACTTTCCACGAATTGCTCGAATTCCGCCTGCGCAACATCGCAAAGCGTTCGTGTTTCCGCAGGAAATAATGCCCCACGAAAAACGAAGTTTGGCTCAATCTTTATCAGGGCATCTTTTGTATTCACAACCAGCCGCCCATTAACCCCGGCCACCGGAAACCGTGTTACAGAAGTATCAGGAAGTTTTTTTTCAATTTCCCCAGACAGCATCTCCAGAGTTTGCGAAATCCCGAGCAAGGCTTCGTTGCGTGGAACCAATGGCAAATAGGCCAGATCGATATCCACGGAAAGCCGAGGCATATTCTGCACAAACAAATTAATGGCGGTGCCGCCTTTCAGGGCAAAGCACACGTGTTTCTGGATCAGCGGAAGAACCTTTAGCAAAAGTTCAACCTGTCTGATATAGACTGGATTAAACATCGGATTCCCCTTGCTGGTGCGGCACGGTTATCAGCA